>NZ_JBEYVP010000003.1:0-346437 GCF_040644035.1 Streptomyces sp. NPDC047042
GGCGTCACGCGACGGCCCGTCCTCCAACGGCGGAGGACATTACGGGCGAACAGCCGCACTGATCAGCGACCGAAACCCGCTGAAGAATCGAGGTTATACATAGCGTCAACATGTCCAATGACCGGGTACACCCGTCGAAATGCCCAGGGGGTGCATTGCCATGCGCAAGATGCTTCTGACCGGCGCGCTGTTCGCGCGACTGGTTCGCAAGGACCGGCTCACGGCTCCGTACATGTACTACTGACCGGCGAGGCAATACGCGAAGCCGGGGTGTGAATTCCGCACCCCGGCGTTCGCGATGCGCTGCGGCTGATTCTGCGGATCGGACAGGAGTCTTATGACGGTGCGTGCGCTGACCGAGATGCCAGGGCCCGACGGTGGAAGAGTGCTCGGGAATCTGACGGACTTCTCGGCGGACCCGCTGGGTTTTCTCACTCATTGCGCCGGCGAGTACGGAGACGCGGTAAGGCTCAGCCCCAAGAATGTTCTGCTGGCGTCACCCGAGGACGCCGTGCGCATGCTCGTCGACAGGAACTCGGACTTCGTCAAGCAGGGTCCGGGGACCCGGCGCGCCGGCCGCCGGCAGTCGCTGCCGCTGTCGACCATGAGCAGCGACGGCGAGGAGTGGCGTGTCAGACGCGGGCGCATCCACGGTGCCTTCGACCGTGAACTGTCCGCCACCGCCGCCGCCACGATGGGGGAGCAGGCGCGGCGAATGCTCGCGTCCTGGCGCCCGGGCCAGGTGCGCGACCTGCAACAGGACGTCTCCGTGGTCACATTGCGGCTGGTCACACGGCTGCTGTTCGGCGACGAGTACACGGACGAGCAGATCGCGGACGTCGCCGGCCTCGTCGCCCCCATCATGGATCTGTCGGCCTCGCCGGTGGTCCTGCCCGAGTGGGTGCCCACTCCTCCCAAGCTGCGGATTCGCCGCCATCTCAAGCGGGTCATCAGGACCCTCGAGCAGGTCTCGTCCTCGCCGAAAGCCGTCGACCCCAAGGCGGCTCCCGTTCTGCACGCGCTGCTGTACAGCACCCCGGCCCCGAGCGAAGCTGAGATCCGTGACGAACTGGCCACTCTGCTGATGGCCGGATTCGAAACCACCAATGACGCCGTGGTGTGGGCGAGCGTATTACTGGCCCGGCACCCTGACGCGGCGGAACGCGTGCACAGCGAGGCTGAAAAGGCATTCGTGCGGAACTCCGACGGATCCGACGGATCCGACGGAATGGAGCTGTTGCAGGCATTGCCCTTCACGGACGCGGTGCTGCGAGAAGCACTGCGCCTGTACTCGCCTGTCTGGGTGACCAGCCGAGACGCCCGGGTGGATGTGGAAATCGGCGGCCATCTCATTCCGGCGGGTACGACGGTCACGGTGAGCCAGTGGGTGAATCACCGCGACCCCCGCTACTGGCGCGATGCCGACGAATTCGTGCCGGAACGCTGGCTCGGGAAAGAGGCGTCGGCAATTCCCCGCGGTTCGTATTTTCCCTTCGGGCTCGGCCCGCGCGTATGTGTGGGCGCCGCGCTGTCGACGGTGGAGAGCGTTCTGCTGCTGGCCGCCATCTGGTCCGCCCACCGACTGCGCCTCACGGATCCCGACGCCGTGCGCCCGCGACCGGCGCTCGCCCTCCAGCCGTTGAACGCGCGCTTCCACCTCGACCGCTGGTGAAAGCTCGACCGCTGGTAAGAGCTCCACCGCTGGTGAGAGCCGCCGAACTATCGAACAACAACTCGGTGGTCACCCCGGCGAACCTGCCCACCGCCCCGCCGGAGTGACGACCGAAACCGCGTCGCCGCCTCAGCCCACCGACACCGCGCTCCACGCGGCCGCCACAGCCGCGTACTCCGCGCTGCCCGTCCCGTACAGGTCACGCGCCGCGTTCAGCGTGGCCGTGCGCGCGCCCGCGTAGTTCGTGGACGACGTCATGTACGTGGTCAGCGCCTTGTACCAGATCGCGCCGAGCTTGTCCCGGCCGATGCCCGCGACCGTGGAGCCGTTGCACGTGGGGGAGTTGTAGCTGACGCCGTTCACCGTCTTCGCGCCGCTGCCCTCCGCCAGCAGGTACGCGAAGTGGTTCGCGACGCCCGAGGAGTAGTGGACGTCCAGGTTCCCGACGCCCGAACTCCAGCAGTTGGCCGAGTTCCCGTCCTTCGAGGGCTGGTCCATGTAGCGCAGGGCCGACCGTCCGAAGCCCGCCTTCACGATCTTCTCGCCGATCAAGTAGTCCCCGACGTCAGTGGAGTTGGCCGCGTTGAACTCCACCAGCGTGCCGAAGATGTCCGACGTCGCCTCGTTGAGGCCGCCCGACTCGCCCGAGTACGTCAGGTTGGCCGTCGCCGACGTCACGCCGTGCGTCATCTCGTGCCCGGCCACGTCCAGCGAGACCAGCGGGCCGAACGTCGTCCCGTCACCGTCGCCGTACGTCATGCAGAAGCAGGTGTTGTCCCAGAACGCGTTGTTGTAGTTGCTCCCGTAGTGCACGCGGTTGTACGAGCCGACCCCGTTGCCCTTGATCCCGTTGCGCCCGAACGTGTCCTTGTAGTAGTCCCAGGTCTCGTCGGTGCCGTACTGCGCGTCCACCGCCGCCGAGGCCCGGTCCGCCGTTGTACCCGTGCCCCAGTGGTTGTCCGCGTCGGTGAAGAGCGTGGCGGGGGCGCGGCGGATGCAGATGCCGAAGATGCACAGGTCGGTGCCGTTCGCGGCGTCGCCCGTGTACGTGTTGCCGCGCGTCGGGTCCTTGAGCTGGTTCGTCGATCCGGACACCGTCGTCTCCAGCGGGACCGTGCCGCCGTACAGGGACTGGCCGTCGCCCGTCGCCGTCTCGATGCTGTCCCAGGCGTCGATCTGGGCGCCGGTCCGGGCGTCGGTCACGACCGTACGGGCGACCGGGTTGCCCAGCGAGTCCAGCGCCACCGCGTCCGTCTGCCAGGCGAGCTTCGGGGCGCCGTGCAGGGCGTCAACCACCAGGCGGGGCTTGGAGGTTACCTTCTTCAGCGCCTCGCCGAGGTTGGCCGCGCGCAGCGCAGACGCCGCCAGATCGGCGGCCTTGGGGGCGGACACCGCCGGGCTGATCGTGGCGAGGGATATCGGGCGGGCCGTGGCGCGGCTCGCGCTGCGGTAGGCGCCGTCGGGCGCCAGGTGGACCACGAAGTCCCCGCCCAGCACCGGGAGTTGGCGGTAGGTGCGGTCATAGCGGACGTGCTGGCTGCCGTCCTTGTCGATGACGACGTCCCGAACTGCGGTGCTCTGTACGGAGGTCAGGCCCAGGTGCGCGGCCTGGTCCACGAGGACCGCGACGGCGTTCTTGATCGCGGTGGCCCTCGTCGGCTTCTCGGCCGTGTCGGCCGCGTCGGCGGTGGGGGAGAGTGCGGCGGCGAGCAGAGCGGCGGTGGTCGCGGCCACACCGGCCGCGGCAAGACGGGAGGTCATCGGTCTCCTATGGGGTGAAGACGGTCGTGACGATGGCCGTGACGACGGTGGTGACGGTGGTGACGGTGGTCGTGACGGCGGTGGGGATCGGTCAGATTTAAGGGTTCATGACATGTCGTGTCCATAGGGTTCGCGGCTTCACCCCGACTTATGGCGAGAATCGTTTCCCCATCCTCACGAGTGAGAGGCCGTCCGGTGCGACTCCCGTTCTTCGTCTACGGCACCCTCCGCCCCGGCGAGGTCAACCACAACCGGTACCTGTACGGCCGTATCCGCCCGGCGTGCCCGGCGCGCCCGGCGCGGCTCGCGGACGCGGCGCTGTACGACGGCCCGGGCTACCCGTACGCCGTGGCGGAACCCGGCGGCGTGGTGCACGGCGACCTGGTCAGCGCGTTGCCGGAGGCGTACGACGAACTGCTCTCCGCCCTCGACGAGTTGGAGGAGTGCGTCCCGGGCGACCCGCACAGCCTGTACGAGCGCGTGGCCCGTCAGGTGACCCTTGATGCCGACGGGACCGCCGAACTCGCCTGGGTGTACGTCGCCGGCCCGGTCGTCGCCGCCCGGCTGCGGGCGCGCGGCAGACGTATCGCGGGCGGGGATTGGCTCAGCCGCGAACCGCGCCGCGACGCTTCTGGTTGAGACATGTCAATATCAAATTCTTGTCAGTTTCCTCACAACAGGCAATATCCGTCGAGGGCATTCGTTTTCAAATATTTTCGGTAATCATGGGGCCATGAGTGACCGGAAAGCGCTTCCCCCAACCGTTTTTCGACAACCCTTACCGCGTGTCACGTCTCAACGCCCCGCATTTTCAGACCTGTTGAGCCTTGTTCGCGCCCCCGCCGCGCTCAGCGTCCCCGGCGACATCCTGGCGGGCGCGACTGCGGCAGGCCGCCCCCTGGGCCCCCGGACCGCCGGCGCGATGGCCTCCTCCGTCTGTCTCTACTGGGCCGGCATGGCCCTCAACGACTACGCCGACGCGGCCGTCGACGCGGTCGAGCGGCCCGCCCGCCCGGTGCCCTCCGGCCGGGTACCGCGCCGGACCGCGCTGGCTGTCGCCACCGGTCTGACCGGCGCAGGCCTGGGCCTCGCCGCACTGTCGGGCGGTCGACGCGGACTCGGGGTCGCCCTGCCGCTGACGGCGCTGATATGGGCGTACGACCTGAAGTTGAAGTCGACTCCGGCCGGCCCGGCGGCGATGGCGGGCGCGCGTGCGCTCGACGTGCTGGTGGGTGCGGTGGCGGGCGGCGGCAACCCCCCGCCGTACGGGACCCATGGGATCCGTGGGACCCATGGGATCCGTGGGGCCGGTGGGACCCGTGGGGCCGGCGCGCTCGCTCGCGGTGCCGCACCCGCACTCCTCACCGGCGTGCACACCTACACGCTCACCGTCCTCAGCCGCCACGAGATCTCCGGCGCGCCGGCGCGGCTGCCCGCCACCACGCTGGCCGTGTCGTCGGCCACGGCGCTGTCGACGGTGCTGCCCTCCCTGCTCCCCGCCGTGCTGCCACCCCGGCGCGCCCTGCCCCGTCCCACGGTCGCCCGAACAGCCGTCGCCTCCGCGGGAGTTCTCGCCTACCTGGGCACGTACGGCCGGGCCCAGGTGCGTGCCGTGCGCGATCCGAGCGCCGGTTCCGTCCGGCGTGCGGTGGGAGCGGGCATCCTCGCTCTCGTCCCCCTCCAGACGGCGCTCACGGCGCGCGCGGGGGCGCCCGTAGCCGCCGCGCTCCTGGGCGTGCTGCACCCGGTGGCTCAGCGCCTCGCGAGACGGGTGTCCCCGACATGAGCCATGTGACGAAGGGCGGACCATGGGCCTGAGATTCGGCTACGGCACCAACGGGTTCACCCACCACCGCCTCTCCGACGTCCTCGGCATCCTCGCCGACCTGGGTTACGACGGCGTCGCCCTCACCCTCGACCACAACCACCTCGACCCGTACGCCGACGACCTCGCCCACCAAGTCGCCCGCCTACGCTCCCAGTTGACGCGACTCGGGCTGACCGTCACGGTCGAGACCGGGGCGCCCTACTTCCTCGACCCCTGGGGCAAGCACCAGCCGACGCTGATGACCGGCGAACCGGAGCGCCGGGTCGACCTGCTGCGGCGCGCCGTCCGCATCGCCGCCGAACTCGGTTCTCCCACCGTTCAGTTGTGCAGCGGGCCCGCGCCGGACGACATCCCGGAGGCAGAGGCCTGGCGGCGACTGGCCGCCAACGTCGGGGCGGCACTGGAGACAGCGGAGGCATACGGGGTCGCGCTCGCCTTCGAACCCGAGCCGCACATGTTCGTCGACACCGTCGCGAAGTGCCTGCGGCTGCGCGAACTCCTCGACGGACACCCGCTGTTGGGTATCACGCTGGACATCGGACACGCCCACTGCGTGGAGGCGGCCTCGCTGCTCGACTGCGTCAGCCTGGCCGCGCCGCACCTCCAGAACGTCCAGATCGAGGACATGGTGCGCGGAGTCCACCGGCACCTGGAGTTCGGCGCGGGCGAGATCGACTTCCCGCCGGTACTGGCGGCGCTGACCGACCTCGGTCACCGCGGTCTGGTGTCCGTCGAGATCCAGGGCGGCGCCCTGGACGCCCCCGAACTCGCCCGCAGCTCCCTGGAGTTCCTGCGTCGAGCCGAGGCCCGAAGCCTGCTCACCTCCTGAGCCGCATTCCGCCGGCGTCCTTGCCATTCACCCACCCACGCCCATTTCCCTGCCCCTATTCAGGCCTTTCTCGAGCCATGCCGGATTGCCCTCCCCGCTGACCCTGCTGGATCTGTTCGACCGGCTGGACCAGCTGCACCTGACGTGCTGCTCACATCACTCCACCCGGCATTCCCGGACCCCATTTCTTCTCCGACTTCCGTTCTGGAAACCCCCATGCCGATTTCCGACCGTGCCCCTTTCCCGTCTCCCCTTCCCCTCACCCCCGAAGCCCGCGCCTGGCTCGACACCGCCCAGGCCGAAGTCGCCGCCGACCCCGCTGCCATCCGTACCCTCTTCCCCGCCGTCCGCCGCCACTGCGGGCGCGCCCCGCTGCCCGACGGCCGGACCGTCGACGAGGCAGCCCGAGCCCTGCTCCTGGCCGCGCTGCCGCTGCGCGACCAGCCTCTCGTCGACGAGGTGTCAGCCCTCCACCGCCATGGCGACCCCGCCGAACAACGGGCCGTCCTACGGGCGTTGCCACAGGTCGACCGCGACGGGACCGGCCGGTTCCTGGACCTCGTACGGCAGACCCTGCGCGGCAACGACAACACGCTCATCGAGGCCGCCCTCGGCCCCTACGCGGCGGCCCACCTCCCGGCGGACGAATACCGCCAGGCCGTACTGAAGTGCGTCTTCCAGGAGATCCCGCTCGCCCGGATCGCCGGCCTCGAGGACCGGGCGGACACCGAACTCGCCCGCATGCTCGCCGACTTCGCCCGCGAACGAGCGGCGGCCGGACGCCCCGTACCCGACGACATCTTCCCCTTCCTGCACCACGTGCACCCCGCCACCACCCCCCACGGAGCCGTGTGACCATGCGCATCCTCGACCCCCACATCCACATGTCCTCCCGCACCACCGACGACTACGAGGCGATGCACGCGGCCGGGGTACGAGCCGTCGTCGAGCCCTCCTTCTGGCTCGGCCAGCCCCGTACCTCGCCCGACACCTTCTACGACTACTTCGACTCGCTGCTCGGCTGGGAGCCCTACCGCGCAGCCCAGTTCGGCATCCAGCACTTCTGCACGATCGCCCTCAACCCGAAGGAGGCCAACGACCCGCGCTGCCTCCCCGTCCTCGACGAACTGCCCCGCTACCTCGCCAAGGACCGGGTCGTCGCCGTCGGCGAGATCGGCTACGACTCGATGACGAAGGAGGAGGACGAGGTCCTGGCCAGACAGCTCCAACTCGCCCTGGAACACGGCCTGCCCGCCCTCGTCCACACCCCGCACCGCGACAAGGCCGCCGGGACCAGACGGACCCTGGACGTCGTACGGGAGTCGGGCATCGCCCCCGAACTCGTCGTCCTGGACCACCTGAACGAACTGACGGTCGGCATGGTCCTCGACAGCGGCTGCTGGGCCGGCTTCTCGGTCTACCCGAAAACGAAGATGAGCGAGGACCGCATGGTCCGCATCCTGCGGGAACACGGACTTGACCGCGTCCTCGTCAACTCGGCTGCCGACTGGGGCAGTTCCGACCCGTTGAAGACCCGCAAGACCGGTGACGCGATGCTCGCCGACGGCTTCACGGACGACGACGTCGACCGCGTCCTGTGGCGCAACCCGGTCGCCTTCTACGGCCAGAGCGGACGCCTCGACCTCGACGACACCGACGGTGAGCCGAAGCCCGACGAGACCTCGTCGTTCGAGGGCAACTCCATCCGACGCGGGGGAGAGTGACCCGCCCGTGCGCTTCCGCCACCCCGACGGCACCCCCGTCCACCTCGCATACTGCAGCAACGTCCACCAGGCCGAGGACCTCGCCGGGGTCGTCGCCCAACTCGCCGCCCACGCCGAACCCGTACGGAAACGCCTCGGCGTCGGCCGACTCGGCATCGGTCTCTGGCTGGCCCGCCCAGCCGTCACCGAACTCGCTGCGGACAAGCGTGCGTTGGAGTCCCTCAAGGTCGAACTCGCGGTGCGCGGCCTGGAGACCGTCACCCTCAACGCCTTCCCGTACGAGGGGTTCCACCGCGAGGTCGTCAAGAAGGACGTCTACCTCCCCGACTGGGCCGACCCGGCCCGCCTCGCCTACACCCTCGACTGCGCCCGGGTCCTCGCCGCCCTCCTCCCCGACGACGCCCGACGCGGCAGCGTCTCCACCCTCCCGCTCGGCTGGCGCACCCCCTGGCCGGACGAACGCGCGGAAGCGGCCCACCGGGCCCTGGACGAACTGGCGCTGGGCCTACGTAAGTTGGAGTCGGAGACAGGCCGACGTATTCGGGTCGGCTTCGAACCGGAACCGGGATGCGTCGTGGAGACCACCACGCAGGCGGTACGGGAGTTCGCCGACGTCGACCGCGACCATCTCGGCGTCTGCCTGGACGCCTGCCATCTCGCCGTCCAGTTCGAGGAACCCGAAGAAGCCCTCGGGCGGCTCGCCGACGCCGGACTGCCGGTCGTCAAGCTCCAGGCGTCCTGCGCGGTCGAGGCCCCCGACCCGACCGACCCGAGAGCGCGCGCGGCCCTGCGCGAACTGGCCGAACGCCGCTTCCTGCACCAGACCCGAACGATCAGCGAGGGCAGGGTGGTCGGCGTAGACGACCTGCCGGACGCACTGGACGGCGAAGGGCTTCCGGCAGCGACCGGCGACGGCATCCGCACCCCCTGGCGCACGCACTTCCACGCCCCGTTGCACGCCGACCCCGAACCGCCCCTCCGCACCACCGCCGACCAACTCACCACCGTCCTCACCGGATTGCTCGGCGGCCCGAACGCCGGCTGCGACCACATCGAGGTCGAGACCTACACCTGGTCCGTCCTGCCCCGCCCACCCGCCGACCTCGCCGACGGCATCGCCGCCGAACTCGCCTGGGCCCGCGACCGGTTGACCGGTCTGGGCCTTGTACAGGACCACTCATGACCGGCCGCAAGGAAGCACTCATGACCGACATCCCGAACACCAACCGACTCGTCGTCCTGGACATCGTCGGCCTCACCCCCGCCCTCCTGCGCCACATGCCCGCCGTGGCAGCGCTCGGCGACCGGGGCTTCAAGGCCCGCCTCGGCACCACGTTCCCCGCTGTCACCTGCACCGCTCAGTCCACCTTCCTCACCGGCGAACTCCCCTCCACCCACGGCGCGGTGGCCAACGGCTGGTACTTCCGCGACCTCGGTGAGGTGCTCCTCTGGAGACAGCACAACGCCCTCGTCGGCGGCGAGAAGATCTGGGACACCGCCCGAAAGCACGCACCCGGCTACAAGGTCGCCAACATCTGCTGGTGGTACGCCATGGGAGCCGACGTCGACTGGACGGTGACCCCGCGCCCGGTCTACTACTCCGACGGCCGCAAGGAACCCGACTGCTACACCTGGCCACCCTCCCTGCACGACGAACTAACCGACCGACTGGGCCCGTTCCCCCTGTTCACCTACTGGGGCCCGAACGCCGGCATGCCCTCCACGCAGTGGATCCTGGGCGCCGCCCGCCAGATCTTCGACGAACACGACCCGGACCTGACCCTCGTCTACATCCCGCAGATGGACTACGAGCCCCAGCGCTCCGGCCCCCAGTCGGAGGCGTCCCTCCGCGCGGCCCGCCAACTCGACGACGCCCTGCGCCCGTTGATCGACCACTTTCTCGCAGCGGGCGCCACGGTGGTCGCGCTGAGCGAGTACGGCATCACCCCGGTCTCCCGCCCCGTGGACATCAACCGTGAGCTGCGCCGGGCCGGGTTCCTCGAGGTGTACACCCAGGACGGCATGGAGTATCTCGACCCCTGGACCTCCCGCGCCTTCGCCGTAGCAGACCACCAGGTGGCGCACGTCTACGTACGGGACCCCGACGACGTACGCGAGGTCGCCAAGATCCTCGGTGAACTCGACGGCGTGGATCAGGTGTTGGGCCCGGTGAGCAAGGCGGCCCAGGGCCTGGACCACGAACGCTCGGGAGAGCTGGTCGTGGTGGCGGACGAGGACGCCTGGTTCACGTACTACTACTGGCTCGACGACGACCGCGCCCCCGACTTCGCCCGCCAGGTCGAGATCCACCGCAAGCCCGGCTACGACCCGGCGGAACTCCTGTGGGACGACACCGACCCGTCGGTGAAACTGCGCGCGGCAGGCCAACTGGCCCGCAAGAAACTCGGGTTTCGCTACCGCATGCAGACGGTCCCGCTGGACCCCTCGTCGATCCGCGGCAGCCACGGTCGCGTCCCGAGCGACCCCGAACACGGTCCCGTACTGCTGTGCTCCACACCGGAACACAGCAGCGAGGCCATCACCGCGACAGAGGTCAAGGGCCTACTCCTGAAGCTGGCCGGCCTGCCCGCGACCACACCGCCGGACCACGCCTGACACCCGGGGCCCACTGCCAAGCACGCACCCCCCACCTTCACGCACACCCCCGCCCCACACCCCGCATCCGCTCATCCCCGCCCCCACACCCCCCCCACCACAACGCGGAGGCCCCACCCATGTCCGAAACCGCCACCTTCCCCCCGCTCCCCATGCACCGCACCGCCCTCCTCCACCCGCCCGCCGAGTACGCCCTCCTGCGTGAGCAGAGCCGCATCAGCCGTATCGCCCTCTGGGGCGGCAACACCCCCTGGCTGGTCACCCGGCACGAGGACGCCCGGGCTGTCCTCTCGGACGCCCGTTTCAGCGCGGAGAACCACCGGGACGGGTTCCCCGGCCTCCAGCCGACCCCGCCGCCCCGCACCCCTGGCCAGCTCTTCGCCATGGACGCGCCCGACCACACCCGGCTGCGCCGGATGCTGATCCCCGACTTCACGTTCCGCCGGGCCGAGGAACTACGGCCGTCCATCCAGCAGTTGACCGACCGGCTCATCGACGACCTCGTGGCCAAGGGCCCCACCGTCGATCTGGTGGAGAACTTCACCCTCCCGCTGCCGCTGCTCGTCATCTGCGAACTCCTCGGAGTGCCGTACGCCGACCGGGAGTTCATCCACCGCCACGCAGCCGCGTTCGCCACCGTGACCGACGGCCCGGAGGCGATGCGCGCGGGCTGGGGCGCGCTGTTCGGTTACCTCATGGAGCTGCTCGCCGCCAAGACCGCCGAACCCGGCGACGACCTGCTGAGCAGGCTCGCGACGGAACGGGTGGCCACCGGCGAGGCAACCGCCGCCGAGGCGGCCGGACTTGCCGTGATGCTGCTCATCGCGGGCCACGAGACGACGGCGAGCATGCTGTCCCTCGGCGTGGTGACGCTGCTCTCCCACCCGGCCCAACTGGCCGCGCTGCACGCCGATCCGGACCTCGTGCCGGGCGCCGTCGAGGAACTCCTGCGCTATCTCACCATCGTTCACATCGGCATCCGGCGCATCGCCACCGAGGACGTGGAGATCGGCGGAGTCACGGTCCGGGCCGGGGAAGGCGTAGTCGTCTCGCTCCAGGCGGCCAACCGTGACCGCCGCGCCTTCGCGGACCCGGACACCTTCGACATCACGCGGGACACCCAGCACCACCTGACGTTCAGCCACGGCCTCCACAACTGCCTCGGCCAGTCCCTCGCCCGCGCCGAACTCCAGATCGCCCTGCCCACCCTGTTCCACCGCCTGCCGGGCCTACGACTGACAGCCCCGGCAGAGGTGGACGCCCACGAGGGACGCGCGGTCCACGGCGTACGAACCCTCCCGGTCACCTGGTAGCAGCAGCCATTCCCCTCACCTCGTACGCAGAGGAGCTCAGCCCTCCATGACCGACACGACCCACCGACAGACCACTGTCATCGCCCCCGACCTCAACGAAACCGTCCTGAAGAACACCCGCCCTCAAGTGGCCGCCTGGCTCACCGAGTTCGTCGAGCGCAACGGCGGCTGGTGCGGCTCGGTCCACCTGGCCGACTCTGCCGATCCGGCCGGGCCGGAACGCGAGCTCGTGCTCGTCGCCGCCCACAACCTGCCGGTGTCCGTGCAGAACATCACCACGGTCATCCCCTTCGGCAAGGGCATGGCCGGCACCGCCGCGCAGCGCCGGGAGACCGTCGTCATCCCCGACTTCCAGGCCGACACCACCGGCGTCGCGGCCGTCGGAGGCCGCCCCGTGCGGGCAAGAGGCTCGCTCGCCATCCCGGTCTTCGCCACCGGCGACGACACACAACTCGTCGCAGTCGTCGGCCTGGGCTTCACGGAACGCCGCGACTTCACCGAGGCCGAAGTCGCGGCGTACGAGAGGGACGCGGCCACGGTTCTGACGGTGAGCCAGCGGTAAAGCGGTCACCTCACCCCTGAACAACGCGGCGACCTCACCCCTGGCCAACGCGGCCACCTCACCCCTGGACGGCGACCTCCAGCCGTACCGCGCACGCCTTGAACTCCGGCATGCGGGAGGTCGGGTCGAGGGCGGGATTGGTCAGTGTGTTGGCCCGGCCCTCGCCCGGCCAGTGGAAGGGCATGAAGACGGTGTCGGGGCGGATCGAGGTGGTGATCCGCGCCGGCGCCACGGCCCGCCCGCGCCGCGACACGACGGCGATGGCGTCGCCCTCCCCGGCGCCGAGCCGCGCGGCCAGCCGGGGGTGCAGCTCGACGAACGGGCCGGGCGCGGCGGCGTTCAGCTCGTCGACACGCCGGGTCTGCGCCCCGGACTGGTACTGCGACACGACCCGCCCGGTGGTCAGCAGCACCGGGTACTCGGCGTCCGGCTCCTCCGCGAGCGGCCGGTAGGTCACGGGGGCGAACCGGGCCCGCCCGTCCTCGGTGGCGTACCGGTCGAGGAAGAGACGAGGGGAACCGGGATGCACGGTGGCGGCCTCAGGACGAGCATCGTCCGACAGGTCGCCGTCCTGTGCGGGGCACGGCCAGAAGACGCCGTTCTCCTCGGCGAGCCGCTGGTAGGTGATCCCCGAGTAGTCGGCGATCCCGCCCGCGCTGGCCCGGCGCAACTCCTCGAAGACCTCCTCGGGGTCCACCGGGAACCCCTTCTCCACCCCTGCCCGCGCGGCGAGTTGGTGCAGCACGTACAGATCGCTTCGCACACCCTCCGGGGGAGCGACGGCCTGCCGGCGCAGCAGTACCCGCCCCTCCAGGTTGGTGGTCGTGCCGGTCTCCTCCGCCCACTGCGTCACGGGCAGGACGACATCGGCGAGCGCGGCGGTCTCGGACAGCACGACATCCGCGACGGCGAGGAAGTCCAGGGACTCCAGGCGCTGTTGGATGTGCGCGGCCCGGGGTGCGGACACCACCGGGTTGGACCCCATGAGCAGCAGGGAGCGGATGCTGGTGCCGAGCGCGTCGAGCAGTTCGTACGCGCTCAGCCCGGGCCCGGGCAACGAGTCCGGGTCGACACCCCACACGCCGGCCACATGGCGCCGCGCCTCCGGGTCGGTCAGCTTGCGGTAGCCGGGCAACTGGTCGGCCTTCTGCCCGTGTTCACGCCCGCCCTGCCCGTTGCCCTGCCCGGTGAGACACCCGTATCCGGAGTACGGCCGCCCCGAACGCCCCGTGGCCAGGCACAGGTTGATCCACGCGCCCACGGTGTCCGTACCCTTGGACTGCTGCTCGGGTCCGCGAGCCGTGAGCACCATGGCGTCGGACGGCTCGCAGAACATCCGTACGACTTCCCGGAGTTGGGGCACGGGCACGCCGGTGATGCGCTCGACGTACTCCGGCCAGTGGGCCATCGCCGCCGCCCGCGTCTCCTCCCACCCGCTGGTCCGCTCCTCGATGAACGCCTCGTCGGTGCGCCCCTGGGACACGACCAAGTGCAACAGGCCCAGGGCGAGGGCGAGATCGGTACCGGGACGCGGCGCGAGATGCAGATCGGCCTGCTCGGCGGTACGGGTCCGACGCGGATCGATGACGATCAACGTCCCCCCGTTCTGCTTCAGTTCGGTGAAGTAGCGGAGGGCGGGCGGCATGGTCTCGGCGGGATTGGAACCGACGAGGATGACGCAGCCGGTCTTCGGAATGTCCTCCATCGGGAAGGGCAGGCCCCGGTCGATCCCGAAGGCCTTGTTCCCGGCGGCGGCGGCCGACGACATGCAGAAACGCCCGTTGTAGTCGATCTGGGACGTGCCGAGGACGACCCGAGCGAACTTGCCCAGCGCGTAGGCCTTCTCGTTCGTCAGCCCGCCTCCGCCGAAGACACCGCACGCGTCCGGGCCATGCTCCGTACGCGTGCGGGTCAGTCCCTCGGCGATCCGGTCCAGCGCCTCCTCCCAGGAGGCGGGTACGAGTACGCCGTCCCGGCGGACGAGCGGCTCGGTGAGGCGCAGGGCCGACGACAGCAGCGTGGGTGCGGTGCGGCCCTTGCCGCACAGCGCACCCCGATTGACCGGAAAGTCGACGCGCTCGGCGACCGTGACGCCCCCGTCCGCTGCCGGCGTGAGGTTCATTCCGCACTGCAGGGCGCAGTACGGGCAGTGCGTGGGCGTCACGGAGGTCTCCATACCGCCAGCGTGCGACGCCCGTGTTACACCCCGAAACGCCCCCCGTTACACACCAGACACGACGACCTCCCCGGGACACGCGTCCGCCGGTGAGGTTGCTTCTTTTAGCCCGTCCGGCGTTTGAGGACGAGGCCCCTTCAGGGCCGAAAGGGGGGTCTGGGGGCGCAGCCCCCAGGGATGGGACGGGTAGGGGCGGCGGGGGCGAGCTCACCCACCCAAAGCCCGCCGCACCCCCACCTCCACCGGCCCCAAAAACCGAGGATCCGGCTTGAACACCGCGTCCAACACCGCCTTCCCCGCCGCGACAATCTCCCGCGCCCCGCCGTAGTACCACGTCACATCATGCCGAGCCTCAACCCCGACCCCGTACGACTCCACCCCCGCCGCCTCGCACAACGCGACAGCCCGACGAATATGGAACCCCTGACTGATCAGCAACGCCCGGTCCACCCCGAATATCTTCTTCGCCCGCACACACGAGTCCCACGTGTCGAACCCGGCATAGTCACTCACGATCCGCCCGTCCGGCACCCCGTGCCGCGTCAGATACGCCCGCATCGCATCCGGCTCGTCATAGTCCTCGCGGCTGTTGTCCCCGGTGACAAGCACCACCTTGATCCGCCCCGCCCGGTACAGCTCCGCCGCCGCGTCCAACCGGTGCGCGAGATAAGGAGACGGCTCCCCGCCCCACAGCCCTGCCCCGAACACCACGGCGACGTCGGTACGCGGCGCGTCCGACACATCGCGCAACCGGCCACTCGCGGCGACGAACATCCATGTGGCCGGCAACAACGCCACCACGCACAGCGCCATCACGACCTGCACGGCCCGCCGCTGCCCGGCCCGAGTACGAGGCACCCGCACCCGCACCCGCACCCACGCCCGCAACCGCAGCCACAACCGATCCCGCGACCGCAAGGGCACCCCCGCCTCACGCACCTCAGGACTGCTCATCGGACGGCGCCCCTCCCAGCTGGCCCTCGCAGCGACCCGCAGCCCTCTGCGACCTGCGCGGCCCTAGATCAGGAAAGACGCCCCCAGCCCCGCCCCGGTTCACCGCCCCCAGCGTGACCAGCCTCACTCCAAGGCCCATAATCCCAGGTCAAGCCGCCTCACAGCACACCTCACCGCGCGCCTCACCCCACCGTGAACCCCCGGAAAAGACCCGTGACCAACGCGCAACGGCGCGGCAACCTCGTACCGTCACGATCGATACATGACGGCGTCGCCCTTTCAGCACGACGAGTCCACGCAGCCCCAGCAGAGCCCCCGGCCGCCCGGAGGCGCCCACCTCGACAGTACGGCGCAAATCATGGACCGGATCACCAGCCAGCTCGGCAGTCAGCTCAGCCGCCTCCCGCGCGACGGCAGCCGTCGCCCCACTCCGCCGATCCCGCCCGCACTCGTCCTCGTCGGCCACGGCAGCCGCGACCCGCGAGCCCTGAGCACCGTGAGCGCGCTCGCCGAGCGCGTCCGCGAACTGCGCCCCGACCTGCCCGTGCGCCTGGGGCACATCGAGCTGAACGCGCCCCTGCTCCCGGACACGCTCGCGGAACTCGGCACCGCCGAGGCCGTCCTCGTACCGCTGCTGCTGAGCCGCGGCTACCACATCAAGCAGGACATTCCCGAGATGGCCACGGCGTCATCGGCACGCACGCGCGTGGCGCCCCCGCTCGGCCCGCACCCCCTGCTCGTCGAAACCCTGTACGCCCGCCTCGTCGAGGCCGGCTGGCGCACCCGGATGACCGACGCGCAGCGCCGCTCGAGCGCGGTCGTCCTCGCCGCCGCGGGTTCCCGCGACCCGGAGTCGGACGTCGACACCCGCCGTACGGCCCAGCTCCTCGCCGAGCACCTGGGCGTGCCCGTGGTCCCCGCGTACGCCACCACCGCCGCGCCGACCGTCCCCGCCGCGGTACGCGCCCTGGCCGCCCAGGGCCGCCACCGGGTCGCCGTGGCCTCGTACTTCACCGCCCCCGGCCGCTTCGCCACGGAGTGCGCAGAGGCCGCGCCCTGGATCGCCGCGGCCCCCCTGGGCGCCCACCCGGCGATGGCCCGCCTGATCCTCCACCGTTACGACCAGGCGATAGCGGCCCCCGAGACATCCGCGACCAGAGAGTTGGCCTCAGCCCTGTAGGGGCGCGGGGAACCGCGCGATCAGCCCACAACGCGCCGCACGTACACACCCACCCCAATTGTCAGTACCTGCCCTTACTGTCGAACCATGGAAGGCACACGCACCAACACGACCCCCACCGCCCAGCCCCCCGAGAACGACAACACCCCCACCCCCTACGCCCCGACGGCGGTCGCCCGCTGGGCGGCCGAGCCGGACAAACGTCCGGGCCGCACCGCCTTCCAGCGCGACCGCGCCCGCGTACTGCACTCCTCCGCCCTGCGCCGCCTCGCCGGAAAGACACAGGTGGTGACACCGGGCGCCCTCCCCCACTCTCAGCTTCGTTCGAGCGGGGGGACCCCCATCCAGGTCTGGGACGCCAGCCCGCGCACCCGCCTCACGCACTCCCTGGAATGCGCCCAGGTCGGCCGCGAACTCGGCGCCGCCCTCGGCTGCGACCCCGACCTCGTGGAGGCGGCCTGCCTCTCCCACGACCTCGGCCACCCGCCCTTCGGGCACAACGGCGAACAGGCGCTCAACGAGTTCGCGGCGGACTGCGGAGGCTTCGAGGGCAACGCCCAGTCCCTCAGACTCCTCACCCGCATCGAACCCAAACGCTTCGCACGCGCCGCGGCCACCGGCACCGGTACCACCGGCGCCCACGCCGGCTCCTCCGGCGACCTCGTCAGCGTCGGCCTCAACCTGACCCGGGCCACCCTCGACGCCGCCACCAAGTACCCCTGGCCGCGCGGCGCGCACCCCACCGACCCGGCCTCCCCGAAGTTCGGCGTATACGAAGACGACCGGCCGGTCTTCGACTGGGTCCGCCAGGGCGCCCCCGGGACGCGGACGACGTTCGAGGCCCAGGTCATGGACTGGTCGGACGACGTGGCGTACTCGGTGCACGACGTCGAGGACGGCCTGCACGCAGGTCACATCGACCCCAACTGCCTGCACGCGGAGCCCGAGCGCCAGGAGATCTTCCGCGTCGCCACGGGCCGGTACGTGGCCGCGGACACCGACCCCGCCGAACTCGCCGAGGCCCTCGACCGCCTCCTCGACCAGGAGTGGTGGCCGCACGGCTACGACGGCACGGCCGTCGCCCAGGCCCGCCTCAAGGACGCCACCAGCCAGCTCATCGGCCGCTTCTGCCTGGCCGCCGAGGGCGCCACGCGCGCGGCGTACGGCAGCGGCCGGCTCACCCGGTACGCGGCGGAACTGGTCGTCCCGCGCGCGGCCCGCCTGGAGTGCGCGGTCCTCAAGGCGGTGGCCGACCGGTACGTGATGCAGCGCGCCGAACAGGAACTGCTGCGCGCGGACCAGCGCGTCGTCGTCGCCGAACTCGCCGAGGCCCTCACCGCTCGCGCCCCGGAGGGCCTGGACCCCCAGTTCCGCGCGCTGTTCGACGCGGCGGCCGACGACCGGGCACGCAAGCGGGTGATCGTCGACCAGATCGCGTCCCTCACCGACGCGTCGGCGCGTTCGCTGCACGCGCGCCTGACCAGCCGCATATGACACAGATGTGACCCTGCGTGGCCTGATCGGGCCACACCCTCTTCCCCCATCACACTCCGTGCGGGACGCTCGCCAGGGGGCACCCGCACACAGGGCACCAGCATCACGCGACACGGGCGACACGTGGCACCCGTTATTACGAGGAGGCATGAAGTGGTCGACGCGGATCAGACATTCGTCATCGTCGGAGGCGGACTGGCCGGCGCCAAGGCGGCCGAGACGCTCCGGACGGAGGGCTTCACCGGCCGCGTGATACTGATCTGCGACGAACGCGACCACCCGTACGAGCGGCCCCCGCTCTCCAAGGGCTACCTCCTCGGCAAGGCGGAGCGCGACAGCGTCTTCGTCCACCAACCCGCGTGGTACGCGCGCAACGACATCGAACTCCACCTCGGCCAGACCGTCGACGCCATCGACCGTACGGCGAAGACGGTCCGCTTCGGCGACGACGGCACCCTCGTCAACTACGACAAACTGCTCATCGCCACGGGCGCCGAGCCGCGCCGCCTCGACATCCCCGGCACCGGCCTGGCCGGCGTCCACCATCTGCGCCGCCTCGCGCACGCCGAGCGCCTCAAGGGTGTCCTGGCCGCCCTGGGCCGGGACAACGGCCACCTGGTGATCGCCGGCGCCGGCTGGATCGGCCTGGAGGTCGCGGCTGCGGCCCGGGAGTACGGAGCCGAGGTGACTGTCGTGGAGCCGGCGTCGACCCCCCTGCACTCCGTCCTCGGCCCCGAGCTGGGCAACCTCTTCGCCGAGCTGCACCGCGAGCACGGCGTCCGCTTCCACTTCGGGGCCCGCCTCACCGAGATCGTCGGCCAGGACGGCATGGTCCTCGCGGCCCGTACGGACGACGGCGAGGAGCACCCGGCCCACGACGTCCTGGCGGCCATCGGCGCCGCCCCGCGCACCGCCCTCGCGGAGGCGGCCGGACTGACCCTCGCGGACCGCGCGTACGGCGGCGGCATCGCGGTCGACGAACGGCTGCGCACCTCCGACCCCGACATCTACGCGGCCGGTGACGTGGCCGCCTTCCACCACGCCCTGTTCGACACCAGGCTGCGCGTCGAGCACTGGGCCAACGCCCTCAACGGCGGCCCGGCGGCGGCCCGCGCGATGCTGGGCCGCGAATCGACGTACGACCGCGTCCCCTATTTCTTCTCCGACCAGTACGACATGGGTATGGAGTACTCGGGCTGGGCGCCCCCCGGCTCGTACGACCAGGTGGTGATCCGGGGGGACGCGGGCAAGCGCGAGTTCATCGCCTTCTGGGTGAAGGAGGGCAGGGTGCTGGCCGGGATGAACGTGAACGTGTGGGACGTCACAGAGCCCATCCAGCAGCTCATCCGCGCCCGGGCCCAGGTGGACACGGAGGCTCTGGCGGCCCCGCACGTACCGCTGGAAAGCCTGGTCCCGTAACCGAGGCCACGCCCCTGACCGCGCCCCCGACCGCCCCTCCCACCGCCCGCGACTGTCACAGCACTGTCGTACCGCCCCCGTAGAATCACTGCGTGGCCGGAAGGATCAACGACGAGGACGTGAAGGCGGTTCGGGACGCGGTCCCGATCGACGCCGTCGTGTCCGAGTACCTCCAGTTGCGCAACGCGGGCGGCGGCAACCTCAAGGGCCTGTGCCCCTTCCACGACGAGAAGTCACCGTCCTTCCAGGTCAGCCCGAGCAAGGGACTGTTCCACTGCTTCGGCTGCCAGGAAGGCGGCGACACCATCACGTTCGTGATGAAGGTCGACCACCTCTCCTTCTCCGAGGCGGTCGAACGCCTGGCCGGTCAGGCCGGCATCACCCTGCGGTACGAGGAGGGCGGCTACAACCCCGCCCACCAGCGCGGCGAGCGGATCCGCCTGGTCGAGGCCCACAAGATCGCCGCGCAGTGGTACGCGGAGCAGCTCGCGACCAGCCCGGAGGCGGACGCGGGCCGCAAGTTCCTGGCCGAGCGGGGCTTCGACCAGTCGGCCGCCGAGCACTTCTCCGTGGGCTACAGCCCCCAGGGCTGGGACCACCTCACCCGCTACCTCCGCGGCAAGGGCTTCTCCGACAAGGAACTCCTGCTCTCCGGCATCGCCCAGGAGGGCCGCCGAGGCCCCATCGACCGCTTCCGGGGCCGCCTCATGTGGCCGATCCGCGACATCGGCGGCGAGGTAGTCGGCTTTGGAGCCCGAAAACTGTACGAGGCGGACACGGGCCCCAAGTACCTCAACACCCCCGACACGGCGATCTACAAGAAGTCCCAGGTCCTGTACGGCATCGACCTCGCCAAGAAGGACATCGCGAAGTCGAGCCGCGCGGTCGTCGTCGAGGGCTACACGGACGTCATGGCCTGCCATCTGGCCGGCGTGACGACGGCGATCGCGACGTGCGGCACGGCCTTCGGCACGGAACACATCAAGATCCTCCGCCGCCTGCTCATGGACAACGGCTCGGCCCGGGTGATCTTCACCTTCGACGGCGACGCGGCCGGCCAGAAGGCGGCGCTGCGCGCCTTCGAGGACGACCAGAAGTTCGCCGCCGAGACCTACATCGCGATCGCGCCCGACGGCATGGACCCCTGCGACCTGCGCCTCGCCAAGGGCGACCAGGCCGTCGCCGACCTGGCCGAACCCCGCACCCCCCTCTTCGAGTTCGCCCTGCGCCAGATCGCCGCCCGCTACGACCTCGAAACCCCGGCGGGCCGCGCCGCCGCCCTGGACGAGGCGGCACCGATCGTGGCCCGCATCAAGAACAGCGGCGCACAGCACGAGGTGGCCGTCCAGCTCGCCGGCATGCTCGGCATCCTGGACACCCAGTTCGTCGTCAAGAGGGTGGCCCAGCTGGCCCGTTGGGCCCGCGACCGAGGCGGCAAGGGCCCGGCCCCCACCGGCGGCCGGCAACACCAGCCCCACCAGTACGAGCAGACCTCCGCACGCCCCGCGGGCCCCGCGGGCCCGGCCCTGAACCTCCGCAACCCGGTCTACGCCACCGAACGCGAACTCCTCAAACTCGCCCTCCAGCGCCCCGAGTTGGTCTCCCCGGCCTTCGACGCCTACGGCATCGACGAGTTCACGGCCGCCCCCTACGCCGCGGTCCGCCAGGCGATCATGGAAGCGGGCGGCGCGGAGTACGGCGTCCAGGACCCCCAGGAGTACCTGGTCCGCGTCCGCGAGGTGGCCCCCGACAACACGGTCCGCTCCATGGTGACGGAGCTGGCGGTAGAGGCGATCATGCGCAGAACGGTCGACGACGTGTACGCGAGCGACCAGCTGGTCATGGTCCGCCGCAGAGCGGTGGAACGCCGCATCCAGCAGGTCCAGGTAACCCACACCCGCCTGGCCACCCACGGCGACCCGGCCGAACTGGCCGCCGTACAGAACGAACTGTGGGTACTCCAGCAGTACGACCAGGCTCTGCGGGAGAAGGGCGCGGCGGCTCTCTGAGGCCGGCGTCGGACCGATCGTGCCAGGTCGGACCACGAACAACACCCGGGGCAGGCCCCCGCACCTGACGCGACGGTAACCACGTGGTCACGGACCGGACCCAAAAAGTCGTCGCACGCCCCTCGTGGCGGCGATGTGTCGTACTCCACACTGGGTTCCGGTGCCTGAGTCCTCGGAGCGCGGCCGACCCGTCCCCTACGGGTCCGACACCCCCGCGGTTCCGCTCAACGCGTACGGGACGGACAGCGGTGAGGCCGCCCAATCCGCCCCCCGAGTACCGCTGCCGTACGCCTCAGCAGCGATCATCCTGGAGGTCGCCCCCGTGCAGACCCAGACCCTCACCCAGACCGACAGCACTACCGCACCGACGCCGCAGCCCGACACCGAGAACGCGGACGTCACGGACGCCACGGACGTCTCCGAGGTCATCGCGGCCGTGCCGCCGCAGAGCCGCGCCGCACACCACCCCGAGACGACCGGACCTGACAGCCCGCCCGACCTGGACGAACCCCCACCGGACGCGCTCGACGCGGCAGAACAGGTCGAGCCCCTCGAACCGATGGACACCGCCGACTCCACCGATCCCACTGATCCCACCGATCCCGGCGAGCCGGCCGAACGGCTCCGTGCCCGTGCCCCCGCCCGCGCCGACACCAGCGGGCCATCCTCCGACCTGTTCCGCCAGTACCTGCGCGAGATCGGTCGCATCCCGCTGCTCACCGCCGCCGAGGAGGTCGAACTCGCCCGCCGGGTCGAGGCCGGCCTGTTCGCCGAGGAGAAACTCCGGCTCGCCTCCGACCTGGACAGTCAACTGGCCCTGGACCTGGACCGGTTGGTCGTCATGGGCCGGATGGCCAAGCGCCGGCTGATCGAGGCGAACCTGCGCCTGGTGGTGTCGGTGGCGAAACGGTACGTGGGCCGTGGGCTGACGATGCTCGACCTGGTCCAGGAGGGAAACCTGGGCCTGATCCGCGCCGTCGAGAAGTTCGACTACGCGCGCGGCTACAAGTTCTCCACGTACGCGACCTGGTGGATCCGCCAGGCCATGTCCCGCGCCCTCGCCGACCAGGCCAGGACGATCCGGGTGCCCGTACACGTGGTCGAACTGATCAACCGGGTCGTCCGCGTCCAGCGCCGGATGCTCCAGGAACGCGGCTACGAGCCGACGCCCGAGGAGGTCGCCGCCCACCTCGAACTCCTGCCCGAGAGGGTCAGCGAGGTGCTGCGCCTGGCCCAGGAGCCGGTGTCGCTGCACGCGCCGGTGGGCGAGGAGGACGATGTCGCGCTGGGCGACCTCATCGAGGACGGGGACGCGGCGTCGCCGGTCGAGTCGGCGGCGTTCCTGCTGCTGCGGGAACACCTCGAGGCGGTCCTGTCGACGCTGGGGGAGCGGGAACGCAAGGTCGTCCAACTCCGCTACGGCCTGGCGGACGGCCGCCCACGCACCCTGGAGGAGATCGGCCGCATCTTCGGCGTCACCCGCGAACGCATCCGCCAGATCGAATCCAAAACCCTGAACAAACTGAGGGACCACGCCTTCGCGGACCAGCTGAGGGGCTACTTGGACTGAACGCCTCAAACGCCGGAGGGGCTGGCATTTCAGCCCCTCCGGCGTTTGAGGAGCGGGGGTTCGGGGGCGGAGCCCCCGATGGGGGTCCCCCCTCTGGGGGAGGGACGGGTAGGGGCGGCGGGGGCGAACTCAATCCACCTCGGTCACAGCCTCAGCGAACTGCGCCTTGTACAACCGCGCATAAGCCCCATCCGCCCCCAACAACTCCTCATGCGCCCCCTGTTCCACAATCGCCCCGTTCTCCATTACCAGAATCGTGTCAGCGTCCCGAATCGTCGACAGCCGATGCGCGATCACGAACGACGTCCGCCCGTGCGCCAGTTTGGCCATCGCCTTCTGGATGAGCACCTCGGTCCGCGTGTCCACGGAACTCGTCGCCTCGTCCAGCACCAGGATCACCGGATCCGACAGGAACGCCCGCGCGATGGTGATGAGCTGCTTCTCACCCGCGCTCACCCCCGTCCCCTCGTCGTCGATCACGGTGTCGTACCCGTCGGGCAACGTACGGATGAACCGGTCCGCGTGCGCGGCCCGCGCCGCCTCCTCGACCTCCCCGCGCGTCACCTTGCGCGAACGCGCGGCCCCGTACGCGATGTTGTCCGCGATGGACCCGCCGAAGAGCCAGGTGTCCTGGAGCACCATGCCGATTCCGGCCCGGAGTTCGTCCCGGGACATCGACGCGATGTCGACCCCGTCGAGGGTGATCCGGCCGCCGGAGACCTCGTAGAACCGCATGAGCAGATTCACCAGGGTCGTCTTGCCGGCCCCCGTGGGCCCGACGATCGCGACCGTGTGCCCGGGCTCCACCGCCAGCGACAGATCCTCGATCAGCGGCTTCTCCGGCTCGTACCGGAACGACACATGCTCCAGCGAGACCAGCCCGCGCAGTTCCTCCGGCCGTACGCCCGGCACCGGATCGGCCTGCTGCTCCTCCGCGTCCAGCAGTTCGAAGATCCGCTCGGCCGACGCCACACCGGACTGCACCAGGTTCGCCATCGAGGCGACCTGCGTCAGCGGCATGGAGAACTGGCGCGAGTACTGGATGAAGGCCTGCACGTCACCGATCGACAACGCGCCCGAGGCGACCCGCAGCCCGCCCACCACGGCCACCAGCACATAGTTGATGTTCGAGATGAACATCATCAGCGGCTGCATGACCCCGCTGTTGAACTGGGCCTTGAACCCGGCCTCGTACAGCGCGTCGTTCTGCTCGGCGAACTGCTGCGCCGACTCGTCCTGCCGCCCGAACACCTTCACCAGGGTGTGCCCGGTGTACATCTCCTCGATGTGGGCGTTCAGCTTGCCGGTGGTCCGCCACTGCTGCACGAAGTGCGGCTGCGACCGCTTGCCCACGCGCGTGGCGACGTAGAACGACAGCGGTACGGTCAGCAGTGCGACCAGCGCCAGCAGCCAGGACACCCAGAACATCATCGCCAGCACGCCGATGATTGTGAGGAGCGAGTTGATGAGCTGCCCCATCGACTGCTGAAGGGTCTGCCCGATGTTGTCGATGTCGTTCGTCGCGCGGGACAGGACCTCCCCACGCTGCCGCTTGTCGAAGTAGGACAGCGGCAGCCGCGACAGCTTCGCCTGCATGTCCACACGCATCCGGGACACGGTCCGGTTGACGGCCCGGTTCACCAGCCGCGTGGCCACCAGCATCAGCAGCCCGGCGAAGACGAACACGACGAGCGCGATCCCCAGCACCTCACCCACGGCGTCGAAGTCGATGCCCTTGCCCGGTGTGAAGTCCGTACCGGAGAGCATGTCGGCCATACCGCCCTGGCCGTGCTCCCGCATGGAGGCGAGAACCTCGGCCTTCGTACTGCCGCTCTCGAACTGCCGTCCGACGATGCCGGAGAAGACCAGGTCGGTCGCCCGCCCCAGGATCTTGGGGCCCACCACCGACAGGCCCACGCTCACGAACACCGCGCAGAGCATCACGTACATCGTGGCCCGTTCGGGCCTGAACTGGGAGAGGAGGCGTTTGCCGGACTCCTTGAAGTCCAGCGAGTGCTGATCGGGGCCGCCTCCGGCCATCATGCGCCCCATGGGCCCGGCCATCAGGCGGCCTCCGCTTCCGTGAGCTGGGACAGGACGATCTCCCGGTAGGTCTCGTTGTCCGCCATCAGCTCGTGGTGGCGGCCGGTGCCGACGACCCGGCCCTCGTCGAGGACGATGATCCGGTCGGCATCCCTGATCGTGGCGACGCGCTGGGCGACGATCACGACGGTCGCCTCGGCGGTCTCGCGCGCGAGCGCCGAACGCAGGGCCGCGTCCGTGGCGTAGTCGAGCGCCGAGAAGGAGTCGTCGAAGAGATAGATCTCGGGCCGCTGGACGAGCGTCCGCGCGATCGCGAGCCGCTGCCGCTGACCGCCCGACACATTCGTACCGCCCTGCGCGATCGGCGCGTCGAGCCCGCCCTCCAGCCGCTCCACGAACTCCTTGCCCTGCGCGACCTCCAATGCGCGCCACAGCTCCTCGTCGGTGGCGTCGGGATTTCCGTACCGCAGATTGGTCGCCACGGTCCCCGCGAACAGATACGGCTTCTGCGGCACCAGCCCCACCGTCCTGGCCAGCAGTTTCGGCTCCACGGTGGCCACGTCCACGCCGTCGACGAGCACCTCCCCGTCGGTCGCGTCGAACAGTCGCGGTACGAGCCCCAGCAGCGTCGACTTCCCACTGCCCGTGGACCCGATCACCGCGGTCACCTCACCGGGCCGCGCCACCAGGTCGACGCCCTTCAGCACCGGCTCCTCGGCGCCCGGATAGCGGAACCCGGCCCCCCGGATCTCCAGATGCCCGTGCCGCCGCAGCTCGACCACCGGCGAGGTCGGCGGTACGACGCTCGACGACGTACCGAGGACCTCCTCGATGCGCTCGGCGCACACCTCCGCGCGCGGCACCATCATGAACATGAAGGTGGCCATCATCACGGACATGACGATCTGCATCAGATAGGCGAGGAACGCGGTCAGCGCGCCGATCTCCATCCCACCGCTGTCGATGCGATGAGCGCCGAACCACACCACGGCGATCGACGACACGTTGACGACGGTCATGACGATCGGGAACATCAGCGCGAGCAGCCGCCCGGTGCCCAGCGACACATCGGTCAGCTCCTGGTTCGCCGTCCCGAACCGGTCCTTCTCGTACTCGTCCCGCACGAAGGCGCGGATCACCCGGTTGCCGGTGATCTGCTCGCGCAGCACCCGGTTGACCGTGTCGAGCCGCTCCTGCATCGTCCGGAACAGCGGCCGCAGCCGCCGCACGATCAACGTCACACAGATGCCCAGCACCGGCACGACGGCGACCAGGATGCTCGACAGCGGCACATCCAGCCCCAGCGCGAGCACGATCCCGCCCACGCACATGATCGGCGCCGACACCATCAGCGTGAACGTCATCAGCGCGAGCATCTGCACCTGCTGGACGTCATTGGTCGTACGGGTGATCAGCGAGGGCGCCCCGAACTGCCCGACCTCGCGCGCGGAGAACGACTGCACGCGGTCGAAGACGGCGGCGCGTACGTCCCGGCCGAGCGCCGACGCCGTACGGGCGCCGTAGTACACGGCGCCGATGTTGCAGAAGACCTGCACCAGCGAGATGCCGATCATCACGGCCCCGAAGAGCAGGATGTAGCCGGTGTCCCCCTTCACCACACCTTTGTCGATGATGTCCGCGTTGAGTGTGGGCAGGTACAGGCTGGCGCAGGTCTGCAGGAACTGCAGCAGCACGAGCAGCACGATGGGTTTCTTGTAGGGCTTCAGGTAAGTGCGCAGAAGTCGTATGAGCACGCTGAATCTCTCGGAGTCGGCGGTTTGTCCGTGACGGATGTTTGTCCGTTACGGACGATGGGGAGTGCCCCACGCACCCATCGTCCGACACTCCACCCGTGTTACTTCAACCGATTAATCCAAGAGCGGATTAAGAACCCGCCGCGCGGGGGAAGCTCTTCGCTCCCCCTCAGCCATGAAACGCCCCCCTCAGCTACGGAATGCCCCGGGATGCGTCTGCTCCCGCACGGACACGTACTGCTGCCGCACCGCCTGCCCCACCGCCAACTCCTCACCGGGCTCCAGCACCTGCGCGGACGCCCCCTGCCAGGCCGGCGGGGTACGCGGGTCGAGCGTGCCCTGCGACACCCCGAGCGCCCACGCGGCCTGCCGCGCGGCACCGATCGCCGCGTAGTCGGCGGGCTGCGGTACGACGACCTGCGCCCCGAACAGCGGCGGAGCCGCGGCCTGCACGGCGGGCAGCTCGGCGGCCGACCCGAGCAGGAAGACACGCTGTACGTCGACCCCTCGCCCCCGCAGCACGTCCAAGGCGTCCGCGAGCCCGCACAGCATCCCCTCGAAGGCGGCCCGCGCCAGATGCTCGGCCTTCATGGACTCCCGCCGCAGCCCAGCGAGCGTCCCGGCGGTGTGCGGCAGAGCGGGTGTCCGCTCACCCTCCAGATAGGGCAGCAGGACCAGCCCGTGCGCACCCGGCGTCGACTTCATGGCGAGGTCGGACAGGGTCTCCAGATCCCCGAGTCCCAGCAGCTCGGCGGTCCCACGCAGGGTCCGTACGGCGTTCAGCGTCGTGACGACGGGCAGGTGCAGCCCGGTCGCGTCGGCCAGCGAGGTGATCATCCCGGAGGAGTCGAAGAGCGCCTCGGGGTGTACGGCCATCACGGACCCGGAGGCCCCGAGCGACACCACGACGTCCCCGAGCCCCAGCCCGAGCCCGAAGGCGGCGGCCATGGTCTCCCCGGTCCCGGCGGAGATGAGCAGCCCCTCGGGCGTCGTACCGGCGGCGTCGGAAGGCCCGAGCACCTCGGGCAGCATCGCCTGCCGTCCGAGCGCGAGTTCGACAAGATCACCGCGATAGGCGCCCATCGCGGCCGACCAGTACCCGGTTCCGGAGGCCCCGCCCCGGTCGGTGGTCCGGCGCACCGGCCGCCCGAGGAGCTGCCACACCAGCCAGTCGTGCGCCTGCATCAGCACGGCGGTCCGCTGCGCGGCCTCCGGCTCGTTCCTCGCCAGCCATCGCAGCTTGGTGACCGGCTGCCCGGCCTGCGGCACACAGCCCACGGCCTGCGCCCACGCCTCGCGCCCGCCGAGCGCGTCGATCAGATCGGCGGCGGCGACCTGTGCCCGCTTGTCCCCGCCGACCAGCGCCGGTCGTACGGTGTTGCCCTGCGCGTCCACCGGCACCAGCGCGTTCTGCTGCGCGGACACCCCGATGGCCTGCACGCCTTCGAGCAGCCCACCGCCGGCCGCCTCACCGAGGGAGAGCAGCCAGGCCTGCGGATCGACATCGGAGGGCCGCCCGCCGCCCCCGCCCTCGGGGCCTTCCACCGGATGTGGCGCATAGCCCTGCCGCAACACGGTTCCCGTGTCCGCGTCGCAGACGACGATACGAGTGAAATCGGGCGAACTGTCCAACCCGGCGACTATCCCCATGGCGAAAATTCTGCCGTACGCGGAGAGGTGAACGCGCCGGGTCGGCCATCCGTTGGACACAGCCCTTGCGTTGTCGGTGCCCAGCGGCGTGTCGGCGTGCCAGATGTGGTCATGCCAACACCCGCCCGCTCGGCCCTGGACCGGGCCTGACCCGGGCCTGGCTCAGGTATTGCTGGTGCCCCAGTCGTCTGAGGCGCCCCCGGAGCCGTTGCGCTCACGCAGGGAACGCACCCGGTCGGACACGGAGTCGGGCACGTGGTCACCGACCTTCTCGCTCATGGTGTGGAACGCCTTGCCGGCGAACTCGCGCCCCTGCAGCGCGGCCGATTCGGCGGTGTTGCGGACTGCCGGATTCTGGGCGATCCGCTGCCCGGACTTCTTCAACTGTTCGTAGCGCTCGCGCCCGGCCCGTGTGCCCAGCACGTAACCCAGGGCCAGTCCGGCGACGAACGTGAGCCGGTAGCGCATGACGGCCACCTTTCCTTGATGAGTACTCGTGAGTGGGGGACTGCAGGTGCGTGGCGGGCAGGGACGCGGCGAACCGATTGGCGGAGCACCCCCCTGCTTGCGCTAATGTATGTGTCGCAGCGAGCACACGCCCCCTGGCGACTACCCAGGGAGGTGCGTTCGATGCAAACGAGGCAATCCTCCGTAGCTCAATTGGCAGAGCAGCCGGCTGTTAACCGGCAGGTTACTGGTTCGAGTCCAGTCGGGGGAGCTTCGATCTTCCGTAGCTCAATTGGCAGAGCAGCCGGCTGTTAACCGGCAGGTTACTGGTTCGAGTCCAGTCGGGAGAGCGCTTGAACGAGGACCCCGTTGGGGTCCTTTTTCATGCCCGGCGGAACCGTGCGAGCCGCACCGAGGTCCTCATGGTCATGCGAAGCCGACCATCCGAAGCAGGAGATCGTATGAGCGGCTATGCTGCGGCAGACGGCGCGCACAAATGTGCGCGACGCGCCGTAATGGGGCGGTAGCTCAGCCGGTTAGAGCAGCGGACTCATAATCCGTCGGCCGTGGGTTCGAGTCCCACCCGCCCCACTTCGGCAGCACCTGACCTGCGGAAACGTTCATTTTTTCGGGTGTTGGATCGTCAACTTTGCTTGAACGGACTGAATCCGCTGCGCGTGGGTTTGGAGTCCGGCGGAGGTCGGGGGAGTTTCAACCCCTCTGACCTGCGGCGGAGTAGGTGCTCGCGGTTACCGATCGTCGTTCGGGCCGCCGCTCTGAGGGGCGATGCCAAGCCCCAGGGGCCGTACAGGGGCCGGGGCGGCGCGGTCGTGTCCGGTCGACGGTGTCTACGGGGCGATTCGTTGTCCCATTGGTCGGTGTGCGGCAGGGCTGCCATCGCGCTGTGTAGACACTGTCGCCCTCGCTGTGTTCCCTCTGCGATGACGTCCAGGGGTGGGGAAACTGCCCCAAGAGGAAACCGTCCGGACGGGTTGCTCGCCCCTCTTGGGTAGAGCCGGTCCCCCGAGAACGAACCTCAGAAGATCAACGAAGCCCTCCCCCCCGTCATGTCCCACCACGCCCGTCGCCTTCTGTAGCCGACTCGCATCCCTGGGCGAGGCCAGGAAGAGCACCGTCCGATGCAGCAGCATGATCAGCGGGCATGCTCGGGCCCGCGAGCTGCACCGGCTTACCTGGGCAAGTCGGCGTGTCGAGTCAGGGGACCCGCTGACGGCAGCGTCTCAGGTCGCCCTCGCCTGCTTGGCGACGGGCCAGGAGAAGAGGACGAGCAGACAGATGTCGCCTGATGACCATCAGGTGACCGCTGTCCGCCCGGCGATTTACCGGAGTCCAGGGAATGCTTGGGGAGCGCCACCGCGAGCGATCAGCTGCCGACGCGCCGCGCAAAACACCCGAAAGCTCCGGAAGGAATCTCGCGCCATGACTACGACCGCGCCCAAGGCTCCGACTGCACCAGGGGTGCGGTCCTGGTGGGGAATCCCGTACGCCACCGCCGAGCGGTATCGCCGCCCCGTGGTCGCGGACTTCGCTCCGGACCGACCCTATGACCGCAAGGGCGTCGTCTCTGTCCAGCCCGACAGCGGTGACTGGCTCGAAGCGGACAGCGGGATGGGCGAGGACTGCCTGAACCTGAACGTGTGGGCCCCTGAGCAGCCGGCCGACAAGGCGCTCCCGGTGACCGTGTACATCCACGGCGGTGGATTCGAGTACGGCGCGAACACCCAGATCACCTCCAATGCCTCCGGTCTCGCCGCGTCGGGGCGCGTGGTGAGTGTGTCGGTCAACTACCGGCTCGGCGCCCTGGGCGCGCTCTCGCTCTCGCAGTACGGCGGACGGCTCGCCGAGGCCGGCAACCTTTTCCTCCAGGACATCATCGCCGCGCTGACCTGGGTCAAGCGGAACATCGCCCACTTCGGCGGCGACCCCGACCAGGTCACGGTCTACGGCCACAGCGCCGGCGCCTACTCCACCTTCGGTCTGCTCGGCGCCTCCTCCGCCGACGGCCTGTACCGGCGACTGGCCGGGTTCTCCGGGGGGCCCGCTCGTAGCGTCCCGGCCTGGTGGGCCGAGGAGCTCGCGCACCTGTTCGTCACCGAACTCGGCGTGGCGGACAACCCGGAGAAGCTGCTCGACCTCGACGCGGTCTCCCTGAGGGACGCCCTGCGCAGGGTTGCCCCGACGGACCTCGGAGTCCGCGGCGGGGTGGACAACAAGGCGACCGGCGTGGTCCTGGACATCGGGCAGCCCGGTGGGGTGGTGCACGCCCATCCCATGGACGTCCTGGCCTCGGGGGCGCACCGCGATGTCGACGTGCTGCTGAGCATGGCGAGCGACGACATGGGGTGGTGGGTGGCGAACGACCTCGACCGTTTCGACCCGCACACCCTCGACCGCGTCGTCGACGAGGTCGCGGGGTGGCGTATTTCCCGCTCCCGCGCGAAGAAGATCGTCGACGCCTACGACCAGGGCCGCCGTACCCCGGCCGAGGTCCGCGCCGCGGTCATGGCGGACTACCTCTTCGCGCTCCCGGCCGCCCGCGGCGCCCTGGCGCACGCCGCCGCGGGCGGCAACGCCCATCTCCTGATGATCGGGCCCGCCGAGGGCGCGCCCGCGGTGCACGGCACCGAGATGTACGCCCTGGTCGGCCAGGAACAGCCGGGCCGCAGCGCCGAGCAGGCCGAGCGTGACACGCGTATCCGCGACATCATCCTCGACTTTGCCACCGGCGAGCAGTCCCGTCTGTGGCCCGCCGTCACGGACAGACCCACCTCCGCAAGCCTCGGCAAACCTCCCTTCGAGGCCACCGCCCACTACCAGCAGGCCCTCGACCTGTGGGAGGGCATCGATCGCCCCTGACGGCCGGCGGGGGATACGGAGCAGCACGCCAAGGGGGACGAACGGAGTGAGGAACTCGGTATGAGCAAACCGACAGCAGCCAGCGGTACCGCACCGGCGACGATGCGGGCCGTCGTCGTCACCCGGCCGGGCGGCCTCGACGCACTGGAGATCAAGGACGTGCCGGTGCCGGTACGCAAGCCCGGCTGGGTGCGGATCAAGGTGAAGGCGTTCGGCGTCAACGAGTCCGAGGTCACCACCCGCAAGGGAGAGTCAGACGCGGAGGTCACCTACCCGCGGGTTCCCGGCATCGAAGGAGTCGGCGTGGTCGATGAGGCGGACGAGACCAGCGAGCTGCGCCCGGGCCGGCAGGTGGCCACCATGATGGGCAACATGGGCCGCTCGTACGACGGCGCGTACGCCCAGTACGTGACCGTCCCCGCGGCACAGGTCATCCCGTTCGAGACCACCCTTCCGTGGGACGTCGTCGGCGCCCTGCCCGAGATGTTCCAGACCGCCTACGGATCCCTGACCCGTGGCCTGGACCTCAAGGCCGGACAGACGCTGCTGATCCGCGGCGGCACCTCCACGGTCGGGCTGAGCGCGGCGGCGATGGCCAAGGACATCGGCGCCACCGTCATCTCCACCACGCGTCACGCCGGGCGTGCCGACGAACTGCGGGCCATGGGTGTCGACCATCCGATCGTGGACGACGGACACATCGCCGAGAAGGTCCGGGACCTCGCACCGCAGGGCGTGGACGCCGCGCTGGAACTGGTGGGCTGCACAGCCCTGCCGGACACCTTCGGATGCGTGCGCGTGCACGGCACCGTCTGCTTCACCGGCGCCCTGGGCGGCGCGTGGACGATCCCCGACTTCACCCCGTTCATGATCCCCAGCGGGGTGCGGCTGACCAGTTACGCGGGCGAGGCCGCCGACCTCCCGGCCGACGTCTTCGCCCATCAACTCCAGGCCATTGCGGAGGGACGGCTCAAGGTCCCGGTCGCGAAGGTCTACCAGGGCCTGGAACAGGTCCGTGACGCCCAGGCCGACATCGAGTCCGGCACCACGCCGGGCAAGCACGTCGTCGTCCTGGACGACTGAGAGCGCCTCCGCTCCCCGTCGTTGTTTCCGAAGGAGAGAACAGATGACGGACCAGACAGCAGCAGACTCTTTCGGTGCCACGACCATCCGGCCCCCGTTGGACCCGGAACTCGCGGTTCCCCCGGGTTGGATTCGGAGGCTCTGACGGCGGGCGGCAGAGTGCGGGTGGAGGAGCGCCAAGCACCCGGGCCGGAAGGCGAGCCGGACATCACTGTGCTGATCCTCAGCCCCGCCGAGGACCGAGGCCCCAAGGGAGGCATCCTCAGCCTCCACGGGGGCGGGATGAGCATGGGGGGACGCCGGGACCACGTGAGTCATCTCCTTCCCCATGTGATCGAGGGGAGTGCGGTCGTCGTGTCGGTCAAGTACCGACTGGCGCCGGATCACCCGGATCCCGCGCCGGTCGAGGACTGTTACGCGGGCCTGGTGTGGATGGCGAAGAACGCGGCGGAGCTCGGTATCGACCCCGAGCGCCGCATGATCGCCGGAGTCAGTGGCGGCGGCGGCCTCGCGGCGGGGACCGCGCTGCTCGCCCGGGACCGCGCCTTTCCCTCGCTCAGCCACCAATTCTGATCTGCCCTATGCTCGACGACCTTCGAGACGCACGGCAGTCGCATGGTGGACCGCGAAGGCGTATGGGACCGCCACAGCAACCTGTATGCGTGGACCTCCGTACTGGGCGAGCGGTGCGGCGGCCCGGACGTGTCGCAGTACGCCGCGCCGGCCCGCGCCGAGGACCTCAGCCGGCTGCCGCGCACCTACATCGACACCGGCTCGGCCGAGGGGTTCCGCGACGAGATCCTGAGCTACGCCGGCCGCCTGTCCGAGGCGGGAGTGAGCGTCGATCCGCACATGTGGGGCGGGAGCTTCCACGGGTTCGACATGACGGTGGATCATGCGGCTGTGTCGCGCGCTTCCAGCGCGACCCGTGAGGAGTTCATCCGGCGGGCCCTTGACAGGTGAGCGGTGTGACAACGCGCAGACTGCGAAGACAGCCATTGCTTCCTCACGGGCAAGCCCGGCGTTCGCCGCGTTTCCGTCAAGCGTCGGTCCTCGCTTCGCGGGCCGCGTAGACGGCCGGGGTGAGGCCGGTGCGGTCGCGGAAGAAGCGGCCGAAGTTCGCGGGGTCGGTGAAGCCGAGGTGGACGGCCACGGTCCGGGCGTCCCACCGGGCAGCCCCCAGCAGGCGCCGGGCTTCCAGGAGGCGCCGCTCGTCGATGAGTTCACGTACTCCCTTGCCGGTGACGTCCCGGGCGGCACGGCTGAGGGTGCGGACCGAGCAGCCGAGCAACTCGGCGTAGTCCGCGGCGTGGTGCAGTTCGCGAAAGTGCAGCTCCAGGGCGTCGAGGAAGCGTCCGTAGCTGTCGGCGCGGCCGGTGCCGGCCGCGGCCGTGCCGTCGAGGGCGATGCCTGGGGAGTTGGCCAGGCGCAGCAGCAGTGATTCGAGCAGGCTGCGGCGCAGGGCGTGGTGGATGTCGAGGGGGCGGCGCCCCAGGGAGCGGTGTTCGTCCAGGAGTTGGAGTGCCGTCTGCTGGAGCCAGGCGGCGTCGTCGGGGTGCGGAGTGAGCACGGCAGGGGCCGCGTGCGCGGTGAGCGGGGCCAGGAGTCGGGCCAGGTCGGGCCGCAGCACGTCCGGTTCGAACAGGATGAACGGGCCGCGGGCCGCGCCGGGCGGATGCCAGCACTGCGCGTGCCCGGGACGCACCCACAGCCACTGGCCGGGGGCGACGGACCGCGTGATGTGGTCGACGTCGTGCCGCAGTTCGCCTTCGGTGACCGCGATGAGGTAATGGAAGGTGGCGCGGCCCGGCCGGGGTGGGTTCCACGGCCAGTCGTCGTGGTGGGTGAAGAAGTCCTCGACGGTACTCACCTCAAGGCCGTACGGGGTACCGACCGGGGGCTGAAAACCGAACAGCGGTACCGCAGCCGGACCGGCCGCGCTTCCGCTCGGGTCAGGGTGTCGCCTGTCGACCATCACGTGTCCGCAGCCTACCGCCCTTCCGGTCGGCTGCGGCGGAAGGATGGGACGTGCCGCCGCGCCCGCGCGGCGCGCCCCCCACGTCTTTCGGTGCCACAGTCCGTCACCACTTGAGGAAGGGAACGCCCATGAACGGATCGGCCCTGCACAAGATCGCCGCCGACTGCGCTGAGGAGCTCCCCGGAGCTCAGCTGGAAACACCCCTTCGGCCCCGACTGGGAGGTCTTCAAGGTGCGCGGCAAGGTGTTCGCGCTGATGACCGACGTCCCCGGGCGGCCCGTGGTGATCCTCAAGGCGGACCCCGGTGAGGCCCACGCTCTGCGGGAGCAGTACAGCCACATCACCCCCGGCTACCACATGAACAAGAGGCACTGGATCACGCCGGAGAGCGGAGAAGGCGTCGACGAGGAGCTCGTCAGGGAGCTCGTCACCGACTCCTACCGGCTCGTCGTCGCTCACTTGCCCAAGGTCGAGCGGCCTGTCGACCCGCACACCTACGGCACCGGCACGCGGGCGGCCCGGTGAGCGCGGCCGACGACCGGCTCCAGGACACCGCCCGACAGGTGGCCCTGGCCCTCCCCGGCGTCAGTCACGGCTACCCCTTCACCCCAGAGCTCGACGTGTACAAGGTCGCGGGCAAGGTGTTCCTGATCGTCACCGACGACCCGGACGACCAGATCATCACGGTCAAGTGCGAACCCGAGCACGCGCGGGCACTGGAGCGCGGCCACGCATCGATCACCCCGGGCCGCTACCTCGACAAACGCCACTGGATCTCACTGGGACCGGGACCCGGCATCACCGAGCGGCTGATCACCGACGCGGTCGAGGATTCGTACGACCTGGTCGCCGAGCGGCTGCCGCGACGCGACCGCCCCGGTGCCCGATGAGCGCCGCGACCTTCCCCACTAGTGGCTGAGCCGACGCCTGTCAGTGCCCCGTGCAAGGCTCGTCATGTCCGCACACGTACGCACTTGTCCGCACACGTCACCCTGCGACCCGAGAGACCCATGGAACCGACCGAAGCGACCCTGCCGCTCTTCGGCGAGGAGCCCTCCCGGCCCCTCGCCGACCGCCTGCGCCCCACCCAGCTGGAAGATGTCGTCGGGCAGGACCACCTCCTTGCCCGGGACGCCCCGCTGGGCCGCATGGTCGCCCAGCAGCGCCTCGGCTCCGCCATCCTGTGGGGCCCGCCCGGCGTCGGGAAAACGACCATCGCCCGGCTCCTCGCGGACGCCGGCAACCTCGCCTTCGAACCGGTGTCGGCCACCTTCTCCGGCGTCGCCGATCTGCGCAAGGTCTTCGCCACCGCACGAAGACGACGCGGCATCGGCCAGGGCACCCTGCTGTTCGTCGACGAGATCCACCGCTTCAACCGCGCCCAGCAGGACAGCTTCCTGCCCTACGTCGAGGACGGCACAGTCACCCTGATCGGCGCCACCACGGAGAACCCGAGCTTCGAACTCAACGGAGCCCTTCTCTCCCGCACCCAGGTCCTCGTCCTCAAACGCCTCGACGAAGCCGCACTGTCCACACTCCTCGACCGCGCCGAACAGCTCACTGGCCACCATCTGCCCCTGGACGACGACGCCCGCCGAGCACTGATCGCCATGGCCGACGGCGACGGCCGCTACCTCCTCAATATGGCCGAACAGCTCCAAGCCCTCCCGGACACCGAAACCACCCTGGACACCGCCGGGCTCGCTCATCACATCCAGCGGCGCGCCCCGCTGTACGACAAGGCGCAGGAGGGCCACTACAACCTGATCTCCGCGCTGCACAAGTCGATGCGCGGCTCTGACCCGGACGCGGCCCTGTACTGGCTCGCCCGCATGCTCGACGGCGGCGAAGACCCGCTGTTCGTCGCCCGCCGCCTGGTCCGCTTCGCGAACGAGGACATCGGCACGGCCGACCCGCACGCCGTCCAGCAGGCCCTCGCCGCCTGGGACGTGTACGAGCGACTCGGCTCCCCCGAGGGCGAGTTGGCGATCGCCCAGGCCGTCGTCCACCTCGCCACCGCCCCCAAGTCCATCGCCGTCTACCGCGGCTTCAACGCCGCACACCGATCAGCCCGGCACACCGGTTCACTCATGCCACCCGCCCACATCCTCAACGCCCCGACCCGGCTGATGAAAGACCTTGGCTACGGCAGGGACTACCAGTACGACCCGGACACGGCCGACGGCTTCTCCGGTGACGACTACTTCCCCGACGACATGGACCGCGAGACGTACTACCGGCCCACCCGCAACGGCTACGAAGCCCAGATCACCGAGCGCCTGCGCCACTGGGCGGCGCTGCGCGCCCGCCGGCAACGCGGCTGACCGGCCGCGCCCGCGACGTCTCCGCGAGGGCCCTCGCGCCGGACCGCAGCACTGCCCAGCCAAACGTCGGGGACGACTCCTGCCGTCGTGGTGTGTCGTCGAGCACGCAGGTGACTGCGAGAACCGCGTCCCGGAAGATCGTCGTGGTTGAGCCAGCTCTTTCGTGGCTTCACGGACTGCGACCTCAAGGAGCTCCGCCCCGGCTCGGCAGGGGCCTCGGAAGTGCGGTTGCTGTTCGTGTTCGACCCGGACCGCCAGGCTGTGATCCTGGTCGGCGGTGACGAGGCAGGCAACTGGTCCGGCTGGTACCGCGTCGCGGTGCCCCAGGCGGAGCAGGCGTACGCGGAGCATCTGAAGCGAATCGATGGAGAGGGCGGGGCACGATGACTGATCACCTCAAGGACCCGCAGGCCGTCTCCTGGGGAGACCTGGCCGATGAGTTCGCCTTCACCGATGCCGAAAAGGATCAGATCCAGAGGGGGGGGCGCAGGCGATGGTCCTGGCCTCCCGTGTGCACCGCCTCGCCGAGTTGCGGAAGCGGCAAAACACCACACAGGTCCAGGTTGCCGAAGCTGACTTCGGCGATGAGAGCTACGTACTCGGCTGACCCGATCGACGCGCTGCTACCCAGGTCGATGCGCAGCCAGGTGGACGGGATCGCATCTGACGTCAGGGGTGATGCTCCACCCCGGGTCTGGGATGGAGCATCACCGCGTCGGTGAGAGACTCCGCTGCGCGAAGGGTCCAGCCCTTCGGCTGTGCTGGGCGGACGCGGCTGCTGCTGTGGTACGCGTTCAACTCGGCGACCCCCAGGGGCCATTGAGGGGCCACAAGGACAGGAACAGACCGACAAGCACTGCACGGGACTGACATGGATCAGCACGTCTGACCTGCAAGAACGGCGTGAATCGGCGCTGATCGGCAAGGGCCACCAAGATCCTCAAAGGACTCATAATCCGTCGGCCGTGGGTTCGAGTCCCACCCGCCCCACTTCGGCAGCCCCTTGAGCTGCGGAAACGTTCATTTCTGGGTGTTGGGGCGTCAACTTCGCCTGAGGGGACTGAATCCGCTGAGGGTGAGTTCGCCTCCGCTGATTCTTGGGCGCACGAAAGCGGTCCCGCCTCTCGAGGGGAGCGGGGTCGCGTCAGCTGTAGAGAGGGAGACGGCTTCCGTCGCGGCGTCGGCAAGGTCTGGAGAGGGTGCCGATCGTGGGCACGGCCACCGGCTTCGGTTCAGCCGGAGCGGTCCGGGTGCTTCGTGAGGACCCCTGTGGCATCGTTGTCAGGATGTTTGGGCGGCTGCGCGGCGAAGACGCGTACCAGGTCGTGGTACTGGTAGCGGCCCGGCTCGGGGGATTCCAGCAGGGCCGCGTCCACCAGTGACTCGAGCAGGGTTTCCGCCGTTGCCTCGTCCATCGTGAGCAGGGTGGCGGCGCCGGTCGGGTCGATGTCCGGGCCGCTGGTGGTCGCGAGCCGGCGGAACGCGTGTGCCTGGTGAGGTGTCAGCTGGTGGTAGCCGGCTTCGAAGGTGGTCTGGACGGCCAGGTCGCCCATCCGTAACTCGTCGAGAAGGCGCTGCTCGTCGGTGAGCCGGGAGGCCATCGACTCGATGGTCCAGGCGGGGCGGGACGCCAGTCGGCCCGCCACGATCCGTACGGCCAGCGGCAGGAACCCGCAGGCCGCCACCAGCCGCAGGGCGCCGGCCCGCTCTCCGGCGAGCCGTTCCTGGCCGGCGACCGTGGCGAGCAGGGCGAGTGCCTCGTCGGGGAGGAAGGAGCCCAGGCGGATCTGGGCGGTCAGCGGCAGCCCGGTCAGGGGCGATCTGCTGGTGATGACGACCCCGCACCCGGCGGAACCGGGGATCAGCTCCCTGATCTGGGCGGCGCCCCGCGCGTCGTCCAGGACCAGCAGCACCCGTCGGCCGTCCAGCACGGAGCGCAGCAGCCCGCCGCGCTCCGCCGGCCGCTCCGGCATCGACTCGGGCGGGACGCCCAGCGCGGTGAGGAACCCCGCGAGAACCGCGCCCGGCTCGGCGGGGTCCCGCTCGGTCCCGCGCAGGTCGGCGTAGAGCTGTCCGTCGGGGTACGCGGACCGGACGCGGTGGGCGACGTACAGAGCCAGGGACGTCTTGCCGACCCCGCCCATCCCGGTCACCGCCACGACGGCCGGCGCCCGGCGGCCGGTCGCCGTCAGCAGGGCGCTCAGCTGGTCCAACTGAGCCGAACGCCCCGTGAAGTCGGGGGTGTCGGAGGGTAGTTGCGCCGGAATCGACAGCCGTGGAGCGGGCTCCCGTACGGCTGTCGCCGTCCCCGTGGCACTCGTCCTCGTCCTCGCACTCGTCTCCGCCGCTGCGTTCGCCGTGGCCGCGGCCGTGGGGGCCAGGGGCGCACACCGCTTCTCCCGTCCGCCGCACATCCCGTCGCCGTCGCACGCCCTCTTCGATCCGTGCGCCGTGGACTCCTCGTCGGTCGCCGTCGCCGAGACGGAGTCGCCCTCGAGAACCCTGCGGTGCGCGGCGCTCAACTCGTACCCCGGTTCGATGCCCTGCTCCCGTGCCAGGCGGGTGCGGTAACCGGCGAACACCGCGAGTGCGTCGGCCTGTCTGCCCGCCGCCTGCAGCGCGCGCATCAGCAGACCGTAGGGGCGCTCACGCAGCGGGTACGCCGCGGTGAGCTCGGTCAGCCCCGGAATGGCGAAGTGGTGGTTGCCCAGGGACAGTTCGAGATCGAACCGCTCCTCGAGCGCCGCGGTGCGCAGCTCCTCCAGCCGGTCCCGTTGCCGCTGGGCGAAGGGACCCGGCACGCCGGTCAGCGAGTCTCCCCGCCACAGGGCCAGGGCGTCGGCCAGCAGCCGGCTCGCCCGCGCCAACTGTCCGGCCTCGCGCGCGCGGGCCGCCTCGTCGATCAGGGTCTCGGCCTGCCGGGAATCCAGCGTGGACGGGGAGACCGTCAGCCGGTAGCCGTCCCCGGCGGAGACCAGCACAACCGGCGCCGAAGGATCCTGCTCCAGGAGTCTTCGTAACTGCCAGGCATAGGTGCGGATCGCGGTGACCGCCCGGGGCGGTGACGCGTTCCCCCACAGGGCGTCGATCAGCTGGGCGGCCGACACCGTGTGTCCCGACCGGAGTAACAGCACCGCCAGCATGGCCTGTTGCTGCGGCGGGCCCACTCTGACCTCGGCGCCGTCCCGGTACGCGTGCATCGTGCCCAGTACGACGAAGCGAAAACGGTTCGGCATCCACCCTCATCCCCTCTGCCATGCATCCCTTAACTCGCTTGCGGTGTACGGCAGTTCGGCTCGCTCGTACTTCGCCCCCCTTCTCCTCCACACGGGACGGGGGCAGGCGGGGTTGCCTGCGCGTTGATCTCACATTGATCACGTACTGATCACGACCGCCTAGTTTCCTGCTGATCCGGCGGTGCGCGTACCGCCGTGACGCACGCAGACGGAAGGCGGATCGATGCGAAACAGGACAGCTGTGCTGGCCGCTGCCGCGGCCTTGGCGGCGACGGCGCTCGTCGGAAGCACCACGACGGGGGCAACGGCCCAGCAGCAGGAGCAGCAGGAGCGGAACACCGTACCGGTCTCCGAGGTCGTACCCGACGACGACCTGGCGAGGATGACCGAGCAGCAGCCCCTGGTGGCCGCGGCCGACAAGATCAGATGGGCGCAGGAGAACGCCGGGTTCGCGGGCTTCACGGGCATCGGGCTGGAAGAGGGCCGGGTCGCGCTGTGGTGGAAGGGCGCGATACCCGCGACGATGCGGAAGGCGATCGGCGAGGCCCGCCGGATCGCTCCCGTGCGGGTCGTCGAGGCCGACTACTCCTTCGGCGAGCTGAAGACCGCCTCCGCGCGCCTTCAGGAGCAGCTTGCCGAGGACCCGTCGCTCGGGCACACGGTGAAGATCCCCACCGACGGCAGCGGTCTCGTCCTGGCCAGGGAGGGGACGAGCATCGCGCGCAGCGCCGTCCAGAGCCGGGCGATCGCCTCCGACGCCGCGGGCGTCCCGGTCAGTACGGTCGTCGAGGAGCCGCTTCAGGAAGCCTCCCGCCAGAGCGACTCGCCGCCCTGGTGGGGCGGGTCGATCATCCTGAAGGACAACGGGGTCTACTGCACGTCGGGCTTCGGTGTGACCGACTCCTCCGGGGCGGAGTACATCCTCACCGCGGAGCACTGCGGCACGGCCGGCGAACGTTTCAGCACCGGATCGGGGGCCTACATCGGTACGCCGGTCAAGGCCCGCGACGACCACGACGTCATGCTCATCCAGACGTCCGACGTGCAGAACTACACGTACACCGGGAACCAGGGCAGCAACGTCGGTGTCCGGGTCGACGGCTGGGACTGGACGTACCCCGGTGAGTACCTCTGCCAGTCCGGGTTCACCAGCGCCGGGGCAACCGGCGGCCCGGTCTGCAACATCAAGGTGCTCTTCTACTGGAACGACTCCGAGGACCTGGTGGAGGGCGAGCAGATGGACGGCCAGGAAGCCGCCCGCAGCGGCGACAGCGGCGGCCCCCTCTACGCGGGCTCCGCGAGCGGCGGCACCATCGCCAAGGGCACGGTGACCCGCAGCGGGGGTTCCCGTATCGGTTTCCAGGACTTCGGCACGGCCTGGCGGGACTTCGGCATCTGGATCGCCTCCTGACCCACGCCGCCCGGCCACCGCGGCCGCACGGAAACCCGCTGCTCCGCGAGGAACAACCGGTCCTGCTCCCGGTTGCACGCCGTCGCCCGCATGTCCCGTGCGAACCGCCGCGACCACCTGTCCACCTGCCGGCCGGCGCAGGTCACCGGCTCCGGTGACCGCCCTCCACAGAGCAGGGCGGTGGCACGGTTTCACGCCCGGCCGTGGGCGAGGCGCCGGCGGCCGGGACGGCCGAGGAGCGGGATCAGGGCGCGGATGCGAGGGCATTGTTTCGGTAAGGACGGTAAGGGCACGCAGGCCGCATACCCCCGGCAGGACGGGCGATCTCCGCCCTGTCGGGTGTGTAAGCGGCGTGCGGGCGGTTACGCGCACAGGCATGAGCAGCTATCCGGACAACAACGTGGGCAACCGGGCCGCCTTTCCGCCCGCGAGCACACGCCGCGATGGGGCGATCGCCGGAACGCGAGGCGCGGCAGCCGTTCCGCTGCAGCCCAGACGGGACGGCGACGGCGGTCTGGCTCATGTCGTGGAGACCCTGCTGGACAAGGGACTTGTCCTCAACGCCGACATCATGGTCTCGGTGGCGGGGGTGGAACTGCTCGGTATCCGGCTGCGCGCCGCCCTGGCCTCGTTCGAGACAGCCGCCCACTACGGGCTGGAGTTCCCCTCCGGTACGGACACGGATACGGCCGCCTGGCGGCAGGCGCGGGTGGCGAAGGAGACCTGCCCCCAGTGCGACAAGCGTGCTCCCGTCGAGCAACTGCTGCGGGAGTACTGCCCTTGGTGCGGCTGGCGCAGTGCCCAGGCCCGCATGACGGAGCAAGCCGCCTCGGGTGCCGTCCCTCCCGACGGCTCCGCAGCCGGTGACGACCGCGCGAGCGTGGAGGCCGGGGACGAGGCGGCCCGGCGTGACGGTTGAGCCATCGCCCCTGCGTCCGACGCGTGACCCCCGGGTGACGCTGGACGACCTGGTGGAGGTCCTGCTGAACAAGGGCGCGGTCCTGCACCTGGACCTCATTGTCGCCGTGTCGGACGTCCCGTTGATCGGGGTCAGTCTTCGGGCGGCCGTCGCGGGTATGGAGACGATGCTCGAGTACGGCATGATGCGGAACTGGGACGAGGCGACCCGGGCCTGGGCCGAACGGTCCGCCGCACGCCGCACGATCGACCTGCGGGACGGCGAAAGAGTCATCAGCCGCATGAGCGGCGGACACCTGCTGACAGAGGGGCCGAGCCGCACGTGGCGGCCCGGCGTCGTCTGGTTGACCGACCAGCGGCTGGCCGTGGTGCGGGACGAGCCCCGGGAAGTCCTGTGGGAGAGCGATCTCGGCGTGGTCCGGGGTGTCCGACTCGCCCCGGAGCCCACGGTGGGCGGCGAGGAACGCCTGCGGGTGCGGGTGGCGTTGGCCGACGGTACGGAGGAACTGCTGTCGGCCCAGGACCCCGAGCGGCTGCACGGCCATCTCACCGACGCGTGCGCGGGCCGTCTGGACGACGCGTTCTGGCACACGTCGCCGGCCGTCGTCGAGGAGCGGCCGCTGGCGGAGGGGCGGCTGTGGTTCCACGAGCCGCGCCGCGGCGGTCCGTTGTGGCGCTGCGGTCAGGGACGGCTCACCGGTGAGGCCCTGACCTGGAAGTCGCCCATGGATTCCCGGCCCGCCCTGGTCGTACCCACCGCGGAGATCACCGGAGTGCGCCGTACGGCGTACGGGACCAGCCCCGCCGGGGACGGCGAAGTGCTCGTTCTGCGTGCCCTGGGGCGGGGCGAAGTGCTGCTGGCCGCAGACGACTCGGTGCCGTGGACGCGGGCGCTGACCACGGCGGGGTCCATACCACCGGCCGCATGACCGTCGTACGACCGTGCGGCGAACCGCGACACAGAAAGGTGGCAGGCATGCCCCTGACCGTCGACGAGAAAAGCCTCAAGCACGGCGTGTTGTCTCTGGTGGTCACGCTGGTGGAGGTCATCCAGGAGGCGCTCGAACGCCAGGCTCTGCGCCGTATCAACGGAGGCGACCTGACGTTGGAGGAGAGCGAGCGCCTGGCCGACGCCCTGCTGGAACTGGATGAGGCGATGGACCAGATCAAGGACGACCACGGCATCACTTCCTCCGTCGCGGACCTGCACCGGGGCCTGGACGAGGTGGTCGACGACGTGGTCGACAAACTCGTCAACCCCCGGCGCTGGGCCGAGGAGGCCGACGCATGAGCGGGGAACACGCCCTGTACGTGTACGCACTACTCCGTGCGGAGACAGCAACCACCTGTGAGGTCACCGGCACCACCGGCCTCGACGGTCTCACCGGTCTCGACGGGTGTCCCACACGGCTCTTGCACGCCCCGGGCACAGGCATCGCGGCCCTGGTGCACGACGCCCCCGCCACCCCGTACCAGGGCAGTGACGACCAGGTCCGCCGCTGGGTGAGGCAGCAGAGCGAGGTCGTCACCACCGTGTGGGAACGAACCGGCAGTGTCCTGCCCATGACCTTCAATGTCCTGGTCGCCGATGAGTTGTCCGTTGAGTCGTCCGATGAGCCGTCCCCGGCGGGCGGGTCGGCGGGCGGGCGGAAGGCGGCCCTGCGACTGACGGAATGGATCACCGAACGGGCAGCCGAGATCGACGAACAGCTCCGCACCCTGGCTGACCGGTGCGAACTGCGCGTGGAGATCGCCCTGGACCGCGGAGCCCTCGGCGCCACACCGGCCCCGCACTCAGACGCGGCCTCGACGCACCGCTCGGCGGGAATGCGCCGGCTCCTCGCCAAACAGGAGGAACAGACCGCCAGGCAGACGGCCGAGCGGCTGGCCGACGAGGTGCACGCGGAAGTCCGCGGCAGACTGCTCGCCATCGCGGAAGACCTGCGTGACCGCGGCCGCACCCAGCAATCCCCGGACGAGACACACGTGCTGTCGGCGGCCCTCCTCACCCGGCAGGAGAACATCGACACCGTGGGTGGAGTCCTGAGCGAACTCCAGGCACGCCAACCCGCCGTGCGTATCCGCTTTTTGGGCCCCTGGCCTCCGTATTCCTTCACCGAACTGCGCACCCCGGATGCTCGATGCTCGATCAGTGCGCCGCCTTCAAGCCCGCCACGCAGCCGATGATGCCGGTGAGCAGGAGGACCTTCATCAGGTTGACAGGCTCCCCGTCGAAGGCCATCGCGTAGCTCGCGGTCAGTACCGCGCCGATGCCCACCCACACGGCGTACCCCGTGCCCACCGACCACGAAGACAGTGGTCGGCACCGGCCGGCTGAAGCCCTCCGACTTACCCGGCGCCGTGGCCCATACGGCTTCCAGCACCCCTGAGATCACCAGAACGATCCAGGCCATGTCCTTCTCCCCTGCGGCGTCCAGGAGCCCGTCGAGCCATGTGCTCCAGGCTTCCACGCGGGACACGCCTGAGCAAGTGTGTGATGAACAGAAATGGCGCTGACTGGCCCGTGTCATGCAAATGAATCTCCTGGAGATTCGTATTTCTGAAACTTTCCCTTGTCTTAGGTGGGTCTCCGTGTCATCGTGAGTGCATCCGAAGTTGCCCTGGCGATGGTCGTGCGGCAACAGCCCGCAGGTGTTCGAAGGGAACCGAAGATGACCAGGTCTCGCACCGTGGTGGTCACTGGTGGGGCGTCGGGGATAGGTGACGCCGTCGTCCGGCGTTTCGCGGCGCAGGGGGACGAGATCTTCGTGCTCGACCGCAAGCCGGGCAGCGCCCCGGCTCAGTACATCGAGACCGACCTCAACGACTGTTCCTCGATCGATGCCGCCGTCGAAGCCCTCCGCCGACCGGTGGATGTGTTGTGCAACGTCGCGGGAGTCTCGGGGACCTCACCGGTCCCGCTGGTCCTGGGTGTGAACTTCTTCGGGCTCCGGCACCTCACGGACCGGCTCGCGCCCAGGATGAACGCCGGGGGCGCCGTGGTCAGCGTGGCTTCCACCGCCGGCTGGTACTGGCGCGACCACCTTGAGGAAGTCACGCGGCTCGTGCAGGCGCCGACCTTCGAGGCGGGGGTGCGGGCCGGCACCGAGGCCCTGACGAACGGCAAGGACGCCTACACCCGCAGCAAAGAAGCCCTCATCGTGTGGACCTCCTACGCGGCCCAGCGATACCGCGGTCATGTGCGCCTCAACACGGTGAGCCCGGGTCCGGTGGAGACCCCGCTCCTGCCCGAGTTCTACGACTCGATGGGCCACGAGGAGCTCGACCCCCTGACCGAGCTGGCCGGGGGCCGCAACGGATGCCCGGAGGAGATCGCCTCGGTCGTCGGCTTCCTCGCCGGGCCCGAATCCAGCTGGATCAACGGTACGGATGTCGTCGTCGACGCGGGTGCGGAGATGGCGTTCGAGCTGGGGCAGTCCCTGCCGGTCTGACCGCAGGGCGCGGGTATCAGTCGATGTCGGATGTCGGATGTCGGGAGAGGAATCATGACATCTCATGGGGTCAGTGCGTTGGAACGCTTGTCCCGGTCCGTTCTCGCGCTCGGCGGAATTCTCGACGGCAGCGGCTGGGCGCAGCCCAGCGCGTGCCCGGGCTGGAGCAATCACGATCTGCTGGTGCACCTCGTATGCACTCTCCGGGAGATCGCCGATCCGGCCTCGCTGCCCGCTCCGTTCCCCGGCAGTATCGAGCGCGGCAACGATGTGGCGGTCGCCGCTTTCCGAAGCGAACAGCCCGGTCACACCCTCGAGAACTACGCCCGGCTGCTCCCGCCTGCCCTGGACGCTCTCGCCGAGATGCAGAAGGAACCGGCCGCGTCCGGCGTGGTCGACTTCGATGACGCGGGGCTCTACCCGGCTCACCTGATCGCGGACTCGCTCGTATTCGATCACTACTGCCATCTCCGCCACGATCTCGCCGCTCCACGAGGGACCGTCGAGGCCCTGGAGGTCACGGCGGACGAGACGGTCATGTCGTCCAGCCTGACGTGGTTGCTTGCCGGGCTGCCGCAGATGTCCCCAGCGCGACTGGCTGCCTCATTGACGCGCCCGGTCGTCCTGTCGCTGAGCGGGCCCGGGGGCGGGAGCTGGTCCCTCGTGCCCGCGACCGCGGGGCAACGCATCTCCGTCGAGGAGGGGGCGTCTTCGGCGTCCGAAGCCCGGATCACCGCATCCGCCGACTCCTTCCACCTGTGGGGAACGCACCGGCAGTCCTGGCGGGAGGCGGATCTCGACATCAGAGGCGACGAAAGGCTGGCGGCCGATGTTCTCGACGCCCTGCACGTCTTCTGAGGTCGCCGCAGCGGTTTCGGACTCACGCACACCCCATCCGTACACGAAGGAGAGCGAGGCACGGCTCATGAGCACTCAGACAGCCGGAGCGAACATGGCCGCGGCGGAACAGGACCCCCCGCGCGAGCAGCTGGTGTCGGCCGAGGAGCGGCAGGTCACGATCACCCGGCGCCGTGAGGTGGCGGAAGGCGTCGTGGAACTGACCCTCGCCGCCGCTCATCCCGCTGACCGTCCGACTGTTCATCCCGCTGACCGTTTTCTCGGGGACTGGGAGCCGGGCGCCCACATCGACCTCGTCCTTCCTTCCGGCACCGTCCGGCAGTACTCCCTGTGCGGACATCCGGAACGGCCCTTGGAGTACACGGTCGCCGTGCTCCGCGAGCCCGAAGGGCGCGGTGGGTCGGCGGAAGTGCACGACCGGCTGACCGAAGGCACGACGGTCGGTGTCCGTGGGCCTCGTAATCACTTCCGGCTGGCCCCGGCCGACCGCTATCTCTTCCTCGCGGGAGGCATCGGGGTCACTCCCATCCTGGCGATGGTCCGGGAAGCCGCCGCGACCGGCACTCCCTGGACGCTGCTCTACGGAGGCCGGACCCGCACGTCCATGGCCTACACCGACGAACTCGTCGAACTGGCCGCGCTCTCCCACGGCGACGTGGTGCTGGTGGCACAGGACGAGCAGGGACACCCGGACTTCGCTGCCGCGTTCACCGGCGCACCCGAGGGGACCGCGGTGTACGCGTGCGGCCCCGAGCCGATGCTCCAGGCGGCCGAGACCCTCAGCGAGCTGCTGCTGCCGCCGGGGGCGCTGCACCTGGAGCGGTTCGGAGCCAAGCCGCAGGACGCCGACGACGCCGAGTCGGCGACCGACACCGAGTTCGAGGTCGAACTGGCCCGCTCGGGCCGCACCCTGACCGTCCCGGCCGACCGGCGTCTGATCGACGTCGTACGCGAAGTCGTCCCCCAGGTGCCCTTCTCCTGCGAGGAGGGCTACTGCGGCTCCTGTGAGACCGGCGTCCTGGACGGCACCCCCGATCACCGGGACCAGGTCCTCACCCCGGAAGAACGGGACAGCAACGAGACGATGATGATCTGCGTCGGCCGCTGCCTGTCCCGGAAGCTCACCCTCGACCTCTGACTCCTGGAACAGGCCGCACCCATGGTTGACAACGCTCACGCCCACAACCCGGCCCTGCCGGAGTTCTGGCTGCAGAAAGACACAGACATCGAATCCGCGTTCGCCGAGATGCGCCGCGAAAAGGCGGTGCACTGGCACGACGAGCCGCCGTCCGACTGGTTCCCCGAGGGCGGCCGCGGATTCTGGTCGGTCGTGCGCTTCGAGGAGGTGGCCGAGGTCAGCCGCGACCAGGAGACCTTCACCTCCGAGCACGGCACCGAAATCGTCGACATGACACCGGAGATGGTCCACATCTTCGGCGGCATGCTCAACATGAGCGGTGCCGCGCACGCCCACCACCGGGCCATCGTCAACCGGGTCCTGACCCCGAGGACGGTGGAAGCCCTCAGCGACACCATCCGCCTGCACGCCCGCCGGTGTATCGACCGGGTCGCCGCTCAGGACGGGTGCGACTTCATGCAGGACATGGTCGGCGACTTCCCGGCGCAGATCATCTGCGAGCTGCTCGGCGTCCCGGTGGACGACCGCCCCCGCCTCGTCGCCCTCACCGGCATCGCGCTGTCCGCGTACGGCACCGCCGAGGCGTACAACGCCATGCTGGAGATCATCGCCTACGCCGAGGGCCTGGTGGCGTTGGCCCGCGCGCAGGTCTCCGACTCCGCGTCGTTCCTGCGCAAGCTGCTGACCGCGCAGGTCGACGGGCAGCACATGAGCGACCACGAGATCGCCGTCTTCTTCGCCCTGCTGGCGACCGCCGGCATCGAGACCACCGCGACCAGCATCGGGCAGGGCATGTACGCGCTGTCCCTCCACCCCGAGCAGCGGCGCCGCTGGCAGAGCGACTTCCAGCAGCTGGCGCCGCGCGCTGTCGAGGAGATCGTCCGCTGGGTCACGCCGGTGCGCTACTTCCGCCGTACCGCCACCCGCGACACGGTGCTCGCCGGCCGGCCCATCGCCAAGGGCGACAAGGTCGTGCTGTGGTACACGTCCGCCAACCGCGACGAGAGCGCCATCGAGCGGGCAGGGGAACTCGACTTCGCCCGCGCCGAGGAGCGGCATGTGGCCTTCGGTGGCGGCGGTCCGCACTTCTGTCTGGGTGCGGTGCTCGCCCGCAAGGAGATGACCGTCTTCTTCGAGGAGCTCTTCGCCCGCCTGCCGGACATCGAGGTCAGCGGTGATCCCGAGCGGCTGCACTCCAACTTCGTCAACGGGCTGGCCGCTCTCCCGGTGAGGTACACCCCGGCATGACGACTCCCTTCACCCGTACCGTGCTGGCGGTTCCCGCCTCCTCCGAGCGGTTCCTCGACAAGGCGCGGCAGGCGACGGCCTCCGCGCTGATGGTCGATCTCGAAGACGGGGTCGCCGAGGCCGCGAAGGCCGCCGCCCGGAAGCTGTTCGTCCAGGCGGCGGAGGGGCTGGCCGCCGCGCCGCGCGGACTGTGGCTGCGTGTCAACGCCGCCTCTTCACCCCACCTGGACGCGGACCACCTGGACGCGGACCTCGCCGCGATCGAGGAGGTGGCCGAACACATCGAGGCGCTGGTGCTGCCCAAGGCCACCCCGGCGACAGTGGAGAGCCTGGCCGGCCGCTGCGAGCTGCCTCTGGTGGCGCTGATCGAGACCGCCGAGGGCGTCGAGCATGCCTGGGACGTCGCGGCCCACCCCTCGGTGCGCGCCCTGATGTTCGGCGAGCTGGACTACCGGAGCGAACTCGCCCGCAGCGGAGGCCTGCACGCGCAGGACACCACTTGGGCGCAGGCCCGCATCGTCAACAGCGCCGCCGGCGCCGCCATCGCCTCGATCGCCGGCCCCACGGCAGCCGTGGCCGACCCCGAGCAGCTCCACGCGGACTGCACGCTGCAGGCGGCGCTGGGCTTCACCGGCAAGCTGTGCATCCACCCCGCCCAACTAGACGCCGTGACCACCGCGTTCGGTCCTACGCCGGACATGGCCGCCTGGGCACGCCAGGTCGTCGACGCCGTACGGGAGGCCCCGGCCACCGGCGCGATCACCGTGGACGGGGCGATGGTCGACCGGCCCGTCATCGACCGGGCCCAGCACATCCTCGCGGAGACAGACCGATGAGCAGCCCCACCTTTTCCGACGGCCCCTACGGCGACGACTTCACCATCGGTGAGCCGCTGCCCGCCGCCCCGGCCATCACCATCGACGAGGGCCTCGCCGCCCAGTACCAGGCGATCAGCGGCGACCCCGCCCGCCTGGCTCTGAGCCTTCCCCTGTCGCACGCCACCACCGGCCGGGCAGCCCGAGTCGTGAACTCTGCCCTCGCCCTCCAGGTCGCCATCGGCCAGTCCACCGTCGCCACCAGGATCGTGATCGCCAACCTGTTCTACCGCGATGTGACTCTCCACCAGCAGATCCCGGTGGGCACGACACTGACCTCGACCGTCACCCCCGTCGCCCGCGCCTTCACCCGCGACAACGGCACGGGCCGCCGGGCAAAGGTGCTGCTGGCGATCGAGACACGTGACCAGGACGGCGAACTCGTCGCCTCGCTGGAACGCCTGGCCCTCCTGCCCGTCCGGAGCCGGCACAACCTGATCGAGGCCGGGGACATCGGCAACGCCGACTCCAGCCGGAGCCTGACGGAACTGCTGCCGGCCGTACCGAAGGGGTGGGACCTCGCCCGCCTCTCCACGGCGCCCCTGCCCGAAGTCGGCCGGCAGGCCGACGATCCGCTGCGCGACTCCATCAGCGGCGCCCTGGACCTGGTCCGGCTGACCCAGAACCAGGCCGCAGCCCACCGCGACCCCGCACGCGGCCAGCACGGTCGTCGTCTGGTCTACGGCGGACATGTCGTCGCGCTCGCCCAGGCGTCCCTGTCCCGGCTCGTGCCCGGTCTCGCCGCCGTCGTGGGCTGGCGCTCGTGCGACCACCTGGCCCCGTCCTTCGAGGACGACCTGCTCTCCTTCCGCCTCACCTGCGAGGAGCTGCTGCCCGTCGACAACGGGGCGCTGATCGCTTTCCGCATCCGCGGACAGGCCCGCAGGCTGGGAAGCGACCCGGTCGACGTCCTCGACTTCCGCCCCGTGGCACTGGTTGCCGGAACGATCGGAGAAGACCATGGCTGACGGCCTCGAACTCCTCGACGGCATCCGTGTCGTCTCGCTGGAGCAGTACATCGCCGCGCCCTACTGCACCCAGCTGCTCGCCGACGCCGGCGCCGAGATCATCAAGGTGGAGCGTCCCGTCACCGGCGACCCGCGCCGCTGGTACGACCCCAAGGTCGGGCCCGACGACGACTACATCAGCGGCGGCTTCGCCTCGTACAACCGAGGCAAGAAGTCCGTCGAGCTGAACCTGTCCACCGACGACGACCGCCGGGTCTTCGAGGAACTCCTCGCGACGGCCGACGTCCTGGTCAGCAACCTGCGGCCCGGCTCTCTCGAACGGCAGGGTCTCGCCCCCGAGGACCTGCGCCGACGCTTCCCTCGCCTGGTGATCTGCGAGATCTCCGGATTCGGGACCAACGGCGGCCCCTACGCGAAGTGGCCCGCGTTCGACTCCGTCATCCAGGGCATGAGCGGCCTGTCCAGCCTCATCGGTGAGCAGGACGGCCCGCCCGGGCTGGCCCCCATGGGGACCATGGACCTGATGGCGGGCGTCTACGCCACCATCGGCATCCTCACGGCGCTCGTGGGCAGAGCCGCCACCGGCCAGGGCTCCCACGTGGACGCCGCCATGTACGACATCGGCGCGGCCTTCCTGGAACGCCCGCTGACCCTGCACGAGTACACCGGCGAGATCCCCACCCGGGGCATCGACCGGTTCAGCCCCGTCGGCGCGTTCCGGGCCGGCGACGGAGGCTGGGTGTCCATCGTGATCCCGACCGAGGAGATGTGGCGCCGTTGCTGCGCCGCGCTGGGCCGGCCCGAACTGGAGAACGACCCGGAGCTGGACACCACCCTCAAGCGTGCCGAGCACATGGCGGACCGGATCGTGCCGCTCCTGGAGGAGTGGGCCAAGGACAAGGACCGCCACGAGGCGGTCGCCGCGCTGCGCGAGACAGGGCAGCCGGCCGGCCTCGTGCAGACCATCGCCGACGTCCGGGCCTGCGAACAGCTGGCCCACCGCGGCCTGTTCGCGCCGATCGACGACGAGCGGGCCCGCCGCGCCGACGGCACCGCACTCAGCCTGCCGCGCCTGCCTCTGCTGTTCGACGGCCGGGGCGCGCGACCGGGTCCCGTTCCCCGGCTCGGCGCCGACAACGACGAGTTCCGTACGCCCAACGCCAGTGAGGTGCCCCAGTGATCCCCTCCGCCCCCACCGAGCTGTTCATCGACGGCGCCTTCCGTCCCGCCGCTGACGGCGGCACGTTCCCCGTGGAGGACCCCGCCACCGAGCAGATTCTCACGAGCGTGGCGGACGCCACCGTCGAGGACGGCAAGGACGCTGCCGCTGCCGCTGCCGCCGCGCTGCCCGAATGGAGCCGGCGCGCGCCGCGGGAGCGCGCCGAGATCCTGCGCCGTGCCTTCGAACTCATCATCGCGGCGAAGGACGAACTCGCCGCTCTGATCACCGCCGAGAACGGCAAGGCGCGCACGGACGCCGAGGCCGAGGTCGCCTACGCGGCCGAGTTCTTCCGCTGGTACAGCGAGGAAGCCGTACGCATTCCGGGCCACCTCGGGCTGGCGCCTTCCGGCGAGCGGCGGATCATCGAGATCTCCCAGCCGGTCGGGGTGTCCCTGCTGCTGACCCCGTGGAACCTGCCCGCCGCGATGATCACGCGGAAGGTCGCGCCGGCGCTGGCCGCCGGCTGCACGGTCGTCGTCAAACCGTCCCTGCAGACGCCACTGACCGCGCTGTTCCTGGCCCGTCTGCTCACCGAGGCGGGCGTCCCCGCCGGAGTGGTCAACGTGGTGCCCACGGCCCGCGATGTCGCCCTCACCGCCGAGCTCGTCGCCCGCGGGCCGGTACGCGCGCTGTCCTTCACCGGCTCCACCCGCGTCGGCAGCGCCCTCCTCGGCCAGGCCGCCGCGCGGGTGCTGAAGACGTCGATGGAACTGGGCGGCAACGCCCCCTTCATCGTCTTCTCCGACGCCGACCTCGACGCGGCCGTCTCCGGCGCGCTGGTGGCCAAGATGCGGCACAACGCCGAGGCGTGCACCGCCGCCAACCGGTTCTACGTCCACGCCTCCGTGCACGACGAGTTCGTCTCCCGGCTCGCCAAAGGCCTCTCCGAACTCGAGGTGGGCCCCGGCCATGTGCGGTCCGTGCAGGTCGGCCCGATGGCCTCGGCCTCCGCGCGTGACTCCCTCACCGAGGCCGTCCAGTCGGCCGTCGACTCCGGCGGCAAGGTGCTGCTGGGCGGCAGCCCCCTCAAGGGGAGGGGCTACTACTTCCCGCCCACCCTGATCGACGACGTCCCGCCCACCGCCCCCGTGCTCGACCACGAGCTGTTCGGGCCCGTCGCGCCGGTGGTCTCCTTCGACTCCGACGACGCCGTGATCGAGATGGCCAACGGCACCGAAATGGGCCTGGGCTCCTACGTCTTCACGCGCGACCTGCGGCGCGGTCTGAGCGTGGCCGAACGACTGGAGTCCGGCATGGTCGGCCTGAACACCGGGGTGTTCTCCGACCCCGCCGCGCCGTTCGGCGGCGTCAAGCAGAGCGGCATCGGCCGCGAGGGCGGACGGCACGGCATCCACGAGTTCCTCGAGACCAAGTACATCGCCACCCAGTGGTGACGTCCGCACCACGTCCGCACCGGCGACGTACAGAGACGTACAGAAACGAGCATCCCATGACCGCACAACTGGCCCCCGGAGTACGTGGCCTGCTGTCGTCCAGCGTGCTCAGCTGGCTCGACAAGCCGCCCCTGGGCCCCTACATCGACGGCAGTTGGCGCACGGCCCGCTCCGACACCCTCATCGACGTGATCGACCCGGGCACCGGCCTGCCCGTCACCGCCTACGCCGCCTCGTCGGCCGAGGACGTCAACGACGCCGTGGCTGCCGCCCGTACGGCCTTCGACGACGGTCGCTGGAGCGAGCTGGACCCGGAGGTACGCGAGCAGACGCTGCGCCACCTCGCCGGCCTGCTGGAGAAGGACGCCGAGGTCGTGGCCCAGCTGGAGGCCCTCGATACCGGCAAGCCCCTGTCCGAGGCCCGCCTCGACATCGAAGAGGCGGTTGCCGTACTGCGCTACTACGCGGGGTGGGCCACGAAGGTCGAGGGCTCGGTCATCCCCGCACCACGCCGTTTCGTCGCGACCGGCACGCGCGAGGCGATCGGAGTGTGCGCGGCCATCACGCCGTGGAACTACCCGCTGCCGATCCTGATGTACAAGCTGGCGCCCGCCCTCGCGTTCGGCAACACCTTCGTGGCCAAGCCGTCGGAGCAGACGGTCCTGTCGACGGCGTACTTCGCGCAGCTGTGCGCGACGGCGGGCATCCCGGACGGCGTGGTCAACGTCCTGCCCGGGGACGGAGCGACCGGCGCGGCGCTCACGGCCGTCCAGGGGATCGACAAGATCGCGTTCACCGGATCGACCCGCACCGGCCAGGCCGTGATGCGCGCCGCCGCCGGCACCCTCACCAAGGTCAGCCTCGAACTCGGCGGCAAGAGCCCCCAGTTGGTCTTCGCCGACGCCGACCTGGACGCCGGGATCGACGGCGTGATGGGGGGCATCTGGACCAACGCAGGACAGGTGTGCGTCGCCGGCAGCCGCCTGGTCATCGACCGTCGTATCCATGACGAGTTCGTCGCCGAACTCGTCAGCCGCACCCGCCGGCTGTCCCTCGGCCACGGCCTGGCTCCGGCCACCAGCCTGGGCCCGCTCGTCTCGGCCGCACAGCGCGACCGTGTCACCGCACTAGTCGACCAGGCGGCCGTGGAAGGTGCCGCCGTCGAGACCACCTCCCAACTGCCCGACGCGGAGGGCTACTTCGTCGCCCCGACCGTCGTCACCGGAGCCCGGCCGGGGCAGCGCATCGAACAGGAAGAGGTCTTCGGCCCGGTCCTGACCGTGCTGCCCTTCGACGACGAGGGCGAGGCCCTCCGACTGGCCAACGGTTCCGCCTACGGGCTGGCCTCCTCCGTGTGGACCACGAACGCCTCCCGCGTACACCGCGTCTCCCGGGCTCTTCGCGCGGGCACCGTGTGGGTCAACACCTACGGGGTCTTCCACCCCACCCTGCCCTTCGGCGGTGTGAAGGCGTCCGGGTTCGGCCGCGAGCTGGGTTCGGCCGCCGTCGACCACTACACCGAGCTCAAGACCACGGTGATCGAGCTGTAGATCAACCGGCAGAAGGAGTCCGCAAGGGACTCGCCCGTCTGCTGTGACCACCTCCGCATCCCCAGGAAAGGCGCCGTCATGGGCACCCCCCTGCCTCCCCAGCCCCGGGTCCGCCTCGACCAGGTGGTCGGACAGACCGACTTCACCCAGGTCCCCCGCTTCGCGGGACCCACCACCTTCGCCTCGCTGCCGCGTCCCCACGAGACCGGCGATCTCGACGTGGCCGTAGTCGGTGTCCCGTTCGACGCCGGTGTCAGCTACCGGCCCGGTGCCCGCTTCGGCCCCCAGCACATCCGTATCGCCTCCCGCCTGCTGCGCCCCTACAACCCCGAGGCCGACGCCTGGCCCTTCCTCGGCCAGCAGGTCGTCGACGTCGGCGACATCACCGCCCACCCCTACGACATCCCCGCCGCCATCACCTCCATCGAGCAGGGCGCGCGCAGCATCCTGGAACGCGCGGGCAAGCTGCTCGTCCTCGGCGGCGACCACACCATCGCCCTGCCGGTGCTGCGCGCGCTGCACGCCCGGCACGGGCCGATATCCGTCCTGCACTTCGACGCGCACCTCGACACCTGGGACACCTACTTCAACTCCCCCTACCTGCACGGCACACCCTTCCGCCGCGCGAGCGAGGAAGGGCTGCTGGACCTCGAAGGATGCATGCACGTCGGCATTCGCGGCGGCTTGTACGGGCCCGGCGACATGGACCACGACCGCGCACTCGGCTTCGTACCCGTGCGCTGCGAGGAGATCGAGGACATCGGCGTACGCGGCACCGTCGAGCGCATGCGGGCCCGACTCGGCGAGCGCCCCGTCTACGTCTCGGTCGACATCGACGTTCTCGACCCGGCGTTCGCGCCGGGCACCGGCACACCCGAGTCCGGCGGACTCACGTCTCGTGAACTGCTCATGATGCTGCGCGCCACCAGCGGTCTGAACGTGGTCGGTGCGGACATCGTCGAGGTCGCCCCCGCGTACGACCACGCGGAGATCACCGGTGTCGCCGCGGCCCATGTCGGCTACGAGCTGCTGTCCGCCTGGGCACCGAAGATCGACCCGTCCCGGGCACCGGGCAGTACCCGCGGGGTGCGTGAAGTCCCGCCGACCGAGCCGGACTCGGCGCGACAGCCGCACAGCGGCGACACAGAAACTTCCGTGCATCTTCTCCAGGAGTCGTCATGACCGTACTGACCGGAGGTCCGGCCGTTCCTCAGGAACGCCGTCTCCTCACCGCGATCCCCGGCCCCAGGTCGCAGGAACTGATGACGCGCAAGAAGGGCGCCGTCGCGGACGCCATCGCCACGGTCCTCCCGGTTTTCGCGGCCCGTGCGGGTGGCGGGATCGTCGAAGATGTCGACGGCAACCGGCTGATCGACCTCGGCTCAGGTCTCGGGGTCACGGTGGTCGGCAACGCCGCGGAAGCGGTGGTACGCCGCCTCTCCGAGCAGGCGGCACAGTTCACGCACACCGCCTTCAGCGTCACTCCGTACGAAGGCTATGTGCAGGTCTGCGAGGCACTCGCGGACCTCACGCCGGGTGACCACGCCAAGAAGTCCGCCCTGTTCAACAGCGGTGCCGAGGCGGTGGAGAACGCCGTGAAGGCCGCCCGTTCGTACACCGGGAGGCAGGCCGTGGTCGTGTTCGACCACGGGTACCACGGTCGGACCAACCTGACGATGGCGCTGACGGCGAAGAACATGCCGTTCAAGCACGGCTTCGGCCCGTTCGCACCCGAGGTCTACCGGGTGCCCCTGGCGTACGGGTACCGCTGGCCGACCGGTCCTTCGAACGCCGGTCCCGAGGCCGCCGCGCAGGCCATCGACCAGATCACCAAGCAGGTCGGCCCCCGGAACGTCGCCGCGATCGTCATCGAGCCGGTGCTCGGTGAGGGCGGCGTGATCGAGCCGGCGAAGGGATTCCTTCCGGCGATCCGCGAGTTCGCCGCCGACAACGGCATCGTCTTCGTCGCCGACGAGATCCAGTCGGGCTTCTGCCGCACCGGTCAGTGGTTCGCGTGCGAGGACGAGGGCATCGTCCCGGACCTGATCACCACGGCGAAGGGCATCGCGGGCGGTCTGCCGCTCGCCGCCGTCACCGGTCGCGCCGAGATCATGGACGCCGCGCACGCGGGCGGCCTGGGCGGCACGTACGGCGGCAACCCGATCGCCTGCGCGGCCGCGCTGGGTGCCATCGAGACGATGAAGGAGATGGACCTCAACGCCCGGGCGAAGAACATCGAGGCGATCATGAAACCCCGCCTCTCCGCCATGGCGGAGAGGTTCGACGTCATCGGTGACGTCCGGGGTCGCGGCGCCATGATCGCCGTCGAGCTGGTCAAGGACCGTACGACCAAGGAGCCGGACCCGGAGGCGGCGGCAGCTCTGGCGACCGCTTGCCACCAGCGGGGTGCCCTGGTCCTGGTGACCGGCACCTACGGCAACGTCATCCGCTTCCTGCCCCCGCTCGTCATCGGCGAGGACCTCCTCAACGAGGGCCTCGACATCCTCCACGAGGCTCTGGAAGCCCGTCAGTAAGCCCCCCCCTCAGCCCCCCCTCGCCCCCCTCAGCCCCTCGGGCAACCTGCGGATCCCCGACAACCCCCGCTGGAGGTACATGATGTGTAGAACAGGCAGCGCTTCGTCCCCTTGGGGGACGCCATGACGACCGAGCGGACGACTGAGCAGCTGAACCCGCCGGAGGCGGTCCCGGGCGGACTCAAGAAGGAGTTCACCCTTCGCAGCGCCTTCATGATCGCCTTTGTCTTCCTCTCCCCGATCGTGGCGGTCTACGGAGTCTTCGCCCTGGTCGTGGCCTCCGCCGGGCCCGCCGGCTGGTGGGCCTTCCTGATCGTTCTCGTCGGGCAGCTTCTGGTGGCCGGTGTCTTCGCGCAACTCGCCTCGAAGTGGCCGTTCGAGGGCAGCGTGTACCAGTGGTCACGCCGTCTGGCGGGGGAGCACTACGGCTGGTTCGCGGGCTGGGCGTACATGTGGTCGCTGATGGTCGCCGTCGCCGGTGGTGCCTACTACGTGGCCGGCTTCCTGCCGATCATTCTCGGCACCGAGCCCTTCGGGAGCACGACGAAGGTCCTGGTCGCGATCGCCGTGACGATGGTGGTGACCGCCCTCAACGCGGCAGGGCCGAAGGCCGTCAAGGTCTTCGCCGTACTCAGCCTGACGGCCGAGGTGGTCGGCAGCATCGTGCTCGGCATCATCCTGCTGATCGGGCACCGCCACCAGCCGTTGAGCGTCGTCTTCGACACCGCCGGAACGGGCGGCGGAGACTGGCTCTGGACGGGTCTGTTCGCGGCGGTGGGCTTCGTCGGCTGGGCGTTCGTGGGCTTCGAGAGCGCCGGCGCCATCGCGGAGGAAGTGGTCGACGCCGAGCGGAACGTCCCGAAGGCCATGGTGGCGTCGCTGCTGGCGATCGGTGCCGTCGTGCTGTTCTCGGGGCTCGCCCTCGTCCTGGCCATTCCGGACATGCAGGCCGTCGTCTCGGGTGCGGTGCTCGACCCCACCGCCGAGACGGCTCAGGCGGCGCTGGGCAACAGCGTCACCAAGCCGCTGTTCGTCCTGATCGTGATCGGGTTCCTCGCGAGCATGACGGCCGCGCAGACCAGCGCGTCCCGCATCATCTGGTCCTTCGCACGCGACAACGTGCTGCCTGCTTCGGGCCGCCTCTCCCGGCTCGCCGGGCGCCACCAGTACCCCCTGGCCGCGGTGGTCACGGCCGGCGCGCTGTCCATGATCGTGCTCTGCGCGGGCTTCTCGGCGAAGTTCTACAACACCCTCGTGAGTTTCTCGACCGGCGGCTTCTTCGTCGCCTTCGCGATGCCCGTCGTGGCGGTACTCGTCCACCGGATGCGCGGACGGTGGACACCGGGTCGCGTCACTCTGGGGCGATGGGGCTGCCCCGTCACGGTCGTTGCGGCGCTCTGGCTGGTCTTCGAGCTGGTCAACATCGTCTGGCCCAGGTCGCCCCAGCTGCCCTGGTACGAGAACTACGCCGTGCTCCTGGCCATGGCTTTCGTGGCGCTCCTCGGTTTCGTCCTGTGGTTCAACGTCCGCACCAAGGTGGCGCGCCTCGCCGACACACCGTCGGCCACCCCGCCGGTGCCTGCCGGGGACAGCGCATGAGTACCTCGCGATTACCGGGGGGTGAGGAGATCGCGATCCGGGAGTGCCGCCCGTCACGGGTGGCACTCCCAGATCGGTTTTCCCTATCGGTTTTCCCTCGGAGTCGAGTTCACAGAGCCGTCCACGTGTACGGCAGCTTGTGTATGTCGATGTAGCCGAACGTCTCCGTCGAGGTGATGCCGGTGATCTGGCGCAGCACCGTCCCGGTCAGGTGGTACAGATCCGCCCGACTCGCGCAGCTGACCTCCAGCAACAGGTCGTACGGCCCGGTGGTCGCCGCCACCACTTCCACCTCGTCGATCTCCCGTAGGGCGTCCACGACTTCGGGGATCGGCCCCTGCACCCGCAGGCCCACCCCCGCCTGGACCCGCCGGCCGTACAGAAGCTGGTTGGTGATGGTCACGATCCTGACCACGTCCCGCTCGAGGAGGCGCAGCACCCGGCGGCGCGCGCTTGCGTACGGCACGCCCGACTGCTCCGCCAGTTCCTTGAACGAGGCCCGGCCGTCCCGCTGGAGAACAGCGATCAGGGCACGGTCGGAATCGTCGAACTCCTCCCTCGCGCCCGCGCCCGTGCCCGTAGCGGTGCCGGGGCGCCCCCCGCCGAACAGGAGTTGCTGGGAGCCTTCTGTCGCGTACTTCTCCACCGACAGGTACTGCATGGCGAGACAGGTGAGTACTCCCGGAATGCCGCGCACCGACTCGTCGAGCACCCGCAGCAGTTCCCGGTCGTCCCGGCACACGAGTTCGACGATGATGTCGAACATGCCGGTCGTCTGTACGACGAGGTCGGCCTCGGGGACTTCTGCCAGAGCTCGGGCGACGGGGAGTACCGGCCCCCGCACCGTGATTCCCACCAACGCGAAGCTGTCCAGGCCCACCGTGGTCGGGGAGACACTGCCGATCACCTGAATGACATCGTCGGCGATCAGACGCTTCAGCCGTTCACGCACCGCGTCGCCCGACAGTTCGACCCGGGCGCCGAGTTCCGCGTACCCCGCTCGCCCGTCCGCGATGAGAAGTCCGACGAGCTGTTGATCAACAGCATCGAGCAGCCCTCCAGGGACCTCCCTGCCCCTCGACGACCTGCCGGCGGACTGACTTGACGTTTCCACAGCGGGGTCCCCCTCAGGCGGCGCTACGATTTCATATCGTACCTCCGTAACCCGTGAAGTTTGCATTACTGGAACATCTGCAAGAGATACTCACAGTGCTGCGCGATCGACTCGGTCCTTGGGCCGCATGCTGCTGGGCTCGGCCTGGGCCGGAGGGGGACGTGGGATGTCCCCCCGGGGGCTAGTCTGAGGCCCCTGAACAGGCTTTCGACGCGCGGTGCATGGGAAAGGTGGACCGGTGATCTCGCTGAAACCCGGCGATCCGAAGTCCATAGGCGGCTATGTACTGGAAGACCGGCTCGGTAGTGGCGGGATGGGCGTCGTCTATCTGGGCCGCTCGGCCTCGGGACGGCAGGTCGCGGTCAAGGTCGTGCACGCGCAGTACGCGCTGGACGAGGAGTTCCGGGCCCGTTTCCGGCAGGAGGTCGCGGCGGCCCGCAGGGTCAGTGGTGCGTTCACCGCGCCGGTGGTGGACGCCGATCCGGACGCCGAACAGCCGTGGATGGCGACGCTGTTTGTGCCGGGCCGCACGCTGTCGGACGTCGTGGCCAAGGGCGGGCCGCTGCGTGGACGCGAATTGCGCACGCTGGGGCTGGGACTGGTCGAGGCGCTGCGGGACATCCACCGGGCGGGCTTGGTGCACCGGGATCTGAAGCCGAGCAATGTCCTGATGGCCGAGGACGGACCCCGTGTCATCGACTTCGGCATCTCCCGCGCAGTCGACAACCAGGCCCTCACCGTGACAGGGCGGTTGGTCGGCACCCCGCCTTTCATGTCCCCGGAGCAGTTCGCCGCGCCGCGGGATGTCACCGCGCCCTCGGACGTTTTCTCATTGGGCTCGCTGCTGGTGTACGCGGCCACCGGTAACCGTCCGTTCGACGGCGAAAGCCCATATTTGACGGGCTATCAGGTGATGTACGAGGCACCGGTCCTGGACGGAGTCGCGGAACCGCTCCGAAGCATCGCCGAACGCTGCCTGGACAAGGACCCGGCCGCCCGGCCCGAACTCGCCGAACTGCACCGCATGCTCATGGCGCTGCCGGATTCCGCCGCGTCGGTCGGGCCGGTCGGGCCGGTCACACCGGCAGTGACCGGCTCAGCGGAAGCAGGGCTCCACGTTTCCCCTGCGCGCCCCGTTCCAGGAGGCCCGGCCACCACCGCGGGGGAGAGGAGGAGGGGCAGGGCCCGAGCCGGTCACGGTCGTCGAAGGCGGCGCATCTTCGTCAGCCTCGCCGCAGCCCTGACCGTCGCCGGGCTGGGCGTCGCGGCGGTGAAGACCTGGTCGCACCACAGCAACGCTTCCCAGCCGTCCGCGGCGTCCACGTCCGCAGGGCCCAGTTCCGCAGCGTCCGCGGCCACCGCGTCTGCGGCCGCGCCCGCGCCCGCGCCCGCGCCCGCGTCCGCCGCCAAGGTGACGCTTCCGCCGAAGCACGTGCGGTGGGACTACCAGATCGGCGGCGCGTACCCCCTCCCGGCCGGGGTACGGGTGGTCAGCCGCAGCCACGAGGACGCGCCCGCGCCGGGTGCGTACAACATCTGCAATATCAACGCCTTCCAGGCGCAGGAGGACGAGAAGGGCGACTGGGACTCCGACCTGCTGCTGAGCGACGCCAGCGGCCACATCGTCTACGACAAGGACTGGGGCGAGGCGGTCCTGGACATCCGCACGGACGCCAAGCGGCAGCGCATCGCCGCCAAGGTGAACGCCTGGATCGACGAGTGCGCGGCCAAGGGGTACGAGGCCGTCGAGCCCGACAACTACGACTCCTTCACCCGCTTTCCGAAATACCTCACGGGCGACGAGGCCAAGGCGTTCATGAAACTGCTGTCGGTGCACGCTCACGAAAAGGGCCTGGCCATCGCCCAGAAGAACACCCTTGAGCTCGTGGCCGACCGCGCGTCCGTGGGCCTGGACTTCGCCGTGGTGGAGGAGTGCGGCGAGTGGAATGAGTGCGGCCAGTTCGCGGAGGCGTTCGACAACAACGTGCTCGTGGTCGAGAACACGGCGAAGGGCCTGTCGGAGGTGTGCTCCGGGTGGAGCAGCACACTGAGCATCGTCCGCCGCGACCAGTCGGTCGTGTCCAAGGGTACGAGCGGCTACATCCGCGAGACTTGCTGAGCCCTTGGCACCTTGCCCGTGCCCACAATTCAATCGGTGAGACATTGGCGGGCCGGTTCGCCCACCGCCCCTCGCCTGTTCTAGGTTCGCCACACCATGGTCGAGATATCCGTGCTTGGCCCCCTGCGGGTCGAGGTCGAGGGGCGGGCGGCGAACTTCGGCAGCCGTCTGACGCGTGCGATCCTCGCCCAGTTGCTGATCGCACGCGGGGCGTACGTGCCCGTGGACCGGCTCGTGCGGCAACTGTGGCAGGGGACCCCGCCACCGAGCGCTCACGCGTCTTTGCAGGGCTATGTCGCGAGGCTGCGCCGAGTCCTTGAACCCGACCGCCCGCCACGGGCACCAGCACGCTTGCTGGCCAGTGCGCCGTACGGCTATGCCCTGCGGCTGTCACCGGACCAGCACATGGTGGACGCCTGGCACTTCGAACGCGAGCTGGCGGCATGCCTCGCGCTGCCACCGGGCCATGACGCCGAGGTGGCCCACCGGCTGAGGGCGGTGATGAACCTCTGGTCCGGAACCGCCTACGCCGAGTTCGCCGACGAACCGTGGGCGGCGGACGAGAGCGCGCGACTGGAGGAGCTGCGGCACGCCGGGCGGGAAACCCTTGCCGCCGCCCGCCTGAACAGCGGCGCTCTGCACGACGCCCTCGCGGACGCCGACACCCTCACCCGCGAGCAGCCGCTGCGCGAGGAGGGCTGGCGCCTGCTGGCTCTCGCCCTGTGGGCGAACGGCCGGCAGGGGGACGCCTTGGCGGCGCTGCGGCGCGCCAGGGACAGTCTGCGCGACGAACTGGGTGTCGACCCGGGCCCGGAACTCGTCGAACTGGAACAGGCCGTACTCCAGCAGCGGCTGGACATCCTGCATCGCTTCACGCGTCCGGCCCTCACCGACCACCCGCAGCAGCAGGAGATCGCGTTCGCGCAACCGACCTCACAGGGCGCGACTCGCGTCGCGCCATTGGCCGCCGCCGAACTCCTGGGCCGGGACACCGAACTGACCGAACTGGCGTCCGCGGCGGACCTGGTACGTCAGGGCCGGGGGCAGCTCGTCCTGCTGTCGGGTGAAGCGGGGATCGGCAAGTCCAGCCTGCTCGACCACCTGCAGAGCCACCTCCCGGAACAGGGGTGGCTGGTCGCCGTAGGACAGTGCCCGGAAACCGACGGAGCACCTCCCGGCTGGGCCTGGTTCGACGTCTTCGGCACGCTCGCCGCCGTAGCCCCGCCTTCCGGTGACCTCGCCGCGGTGCTGTCGGTCGACGCCCCGGACGCCCTCGGCGCGTGGGCGGCCACGGACGGCAACCCGGCCCAACGCTTCCGCCTGCACCGGGCTCTGCTTTCCTGGCTCCGGGACATCGCCGCCCAGCGCCCCCTGGCCCTCCTCCTGGACGACCTTCACCGAGCGGACGAGGAGAGCCTCGAACTGTTCCTGCTGTGCGCCGAGCAACTGCGCACCGTCCCCCTGCTCCTGGTCGCCGCCTACCGTGCCGACGAAGGCGACATGACCAAGGCTCTCGGCCGCCTGGCGCGCTGCTCCCCACGTCGTCTCGCGCTGAACGGGCTGCCCGCGGCGTCCGCACGGCTCCTGGTGCGGCAGGCCTGTCCTGTCGCGGTGAGCGAGGAGACGGCCGCCGCTCTCGCGGAGCGCACCGGCGGTAATCCGTTCTATCTGCGCGAGAGCGCCCTTCTGCTGGGTGAGGAGGAGGCAGGGGAGGCTCTGGACCGGGTTCCGCAAGGCATTCTCGACACATTGCGGCGCCGCTTCGCGCGCTTCGAGCCGGCCGATCTCGCGGTGCTGCGGCTCATGGCGGTGGCCGGACGCCAGACGACGGTGGATCTGCTGGTCGCCGCCGCCGACGCGGACGAGGAGCGGGTCCTCGACGCTCTGGACGCGGGCGTCGCCGCCGGACTGGTCGTCGAACCCGGTCCCGGCCAGGTCAGGTTCTGCCACGCGCTGGTCCGCGACGCCCTGGAGGTCGACCTCACCGAACTGCGCCGTGCCCGCATGCACTCCAGGCTGGGCCACTGCCTGTTGAAGCTCGGCTCCCACGATGTGGCGGCGGTCGCTCATCACTTCCTTCGGTCCTGCAACGTGCTGGCCGCTGACGCGCCGCTCGCGGTGGAATACGCCCGCAGAGCCTCGGAACAGGCGGTCCAGCGCTACGCGCCGCGCGTCGGTGAAGACCTGCTCAACGCGGCTCTGGAGTGTCTGGAACGACACCCCGCCGCCTTCGCCGCGACGGACGCCCCGGCACTGGAAGTGGCGCTGCTCGGCCGTCTCGTCCACATCCGGGTCCGGCTCGGCGCGATGGCCGGCGCGCAGCAGGTCCTCAGCCGGGCCGTGGAGCTGGCGCGCGGCCAGGGGCGCGACGACCTGATGGTGGCCGCCTACAGCTCATGGACCGAGCCCACCCCGTGGTACTCGCGCGGCTACGGGATCACCGACGCGGTCGCCGTCGCGGACCTGACCCGGCTGCTGGACCGCTCCGACCTGGAGCCGCGCCAGCGGTGCCTGCTGCTGGACAGGCTCGCCTGCGCCCACGATCTCGCCGATGCCCGTGCCGAGGAGCCGGCGCGTGCGGCCGTGACGCTCGCCCGGGGCCTGGGTGAACCGCGTCTGGCCGCCCTCACGATCACCTCGCTGCTGAGAATCGTCGACTTCCTGCAGGGCCCGGACGCGGTGCTGCCGCTGAACCGCGAACTCGCCCTGCTCGCCGAATCCGACGACATGCCGGAGTACGCGTGGATCGCCGAGTACACGGCGGCACGAGTGGCCGCGGTCCGTAACGACCTGCCCGCTCTCAACCGCCATCTCGACCTGGCCGACGAACTGGCGCGAAGCCATGAACTGGCCGGCACGAACGCCCTCGGCCTGCTGCGACACCCGATGCTCGCCACGGCGCAGGGGCGCTTCCAGGAGGCCGAGCAGACCCTGCTGAAGGCCGTGGACGTCCTGCGCGAGCAGGGAATGGTGAACCTGGAGGGCCTGGTCGCCCTGACGCTCGGCTGTGTGCGGCAACAGCAGGGCCGACTCGCCGAGATCGCTCCCGCGGTACTGGCGGTGTACCGGCAGATCCGCCCCGCCAACGAGCCTCTGCCCGTCCTCGCCCTGCTCGCCGTCGGCGATACGGACGGCGCCCGAGAGGTGTACGCCGAGCGCGTCCCCCTCCGGCGCGATTTCTCCTTCTCCATCCAGGCGACGCTGAGGGCCGTCGCCGTCGTCGCCCTGAACGACAGCGCCGAGGCCGCCGAGCTGTATCCGATGCTGCTGCCCTTCCGCGACGAAGTTGCCGGGGCCGCCAGCCTCTGCATCGCTCTGCGGCCCGTGGCACAGTCCCTCGGGGAGCTCGCCGTGCTGCTCGGCCACACGCACGAGGCCCAGGAGCACTTCGTGCGAGCCGAGCGCGTGGCCCACCAGTGGAACTCCCGGCACTGGGCGGACGCCGCCCGCGACGCCCTGACCGCGCTTCGGGAGGGTGGCGGCGAAGCGCGGCCATGAGGCCGGCCGACGTCAGCTGTGGGGTGAGCCGTAGGCCCGGAAGGGCGCCACCTCACGTCGCGCGTAACGGCGCCGCCCGACCAGCCTCCGGGCCAGGCGACCGACGGCAGTGACACGGGCGAGAAGCCAGGGCCGTTCCCGCAAGTCGGCGTTCTCCAGGAGCCTGCTGTCGGTCTTTCTCTTGGCGGACACGTGCACCTCTCCGATAACCCACGGCGTTCTACTGGCAAGGCCAGATGCTGCGGGCCTGCGGTTGGAGCCGACTTGTCATCGGATGGCAAGCACAGGGCACCAAGTCAATGCCAAGACCGGCGCGACACGCTGGGCCCCGTTGCCCATTCACAGCCGATTTCCCCGAGGATCAGAGCCCTTCCATGGTCACCCCCTCCCTTGTCGCGCCGGTCGATGACCCGCGTGCTGGCGTCACTCCTATGCGCCGTCTGGCCCCGGCCCTCATGATGTCCGAATTCGCCTTCACCATCGCGCTGGCAACCCCCGTCCAGTTGTTGCTCGCTCTTCATCTCGACGCCATCGCGAATTCCGGGGCTGCTACCGCATTCGGTATTGTCACCGGCTTCGGCGCCCTGGTCGCGATACTGTCCAGCCCTGTCGCCGGCCGGATTTCGGACCGCACCCGCACTCGTCTCGGCCGTCGCCGCCCGTGGATGCTCATCGGTTCCTTCTTCGGCGCACTGGCCTTGGTCGCTGTCCCTTTCACGACCGAGGTCTGGCAGATCGTGCTGCTGTGGTGCGGTGTGCAGACGGCCTGCACGTTTCAACGGGCCGCGAGCAGTGCCCTGTTGGCGGACCAGGTGGTCAAGGAACGCACGGGACGCGTGACGGGACTGCTCGGCCTGGCTGCCGCGTCGGGACCGCTCGTGGGACTGGCCCTCGCCGATGTGGTCCCGGGTGGCAGAGCCGGCCAATGGCTGGCGACAGCACTGTTCGCGCTAGGGTCCACCTGTATCGCGTTCTTTCTGCTCCGTGAGCCACGCACGGACTCGCCGAGACTTCCGCTGAACCTGCGGACCGTCGCCACGTCGTTCTGGCTCGACCCCCGTCGCCACCCGGCGTTCGCCTGGGCATGGCTTGTCCGCTTTCTGATCACCTGCGCCTACGCCTCCAGTACGTACAGCACTTTCTTCCTCATGGAGCGATTCGGCGTGAACGCAGAGGAATTGAGCCGTGTAGTGCTGTTGCTCGGGATTCTCACGATCAGTTGCGTCGCTGTGTCGTGCGTGGCCGCGGGGTATTTCTCCGACTGGATACGACGCCAGAAGCCGTTCCTGGCCTTTTCCGGTGTGCTGGCCGCTGCGGCCCTTGTGATGATGGCCTGGGCCCAGAATATGACATTGATTTACGTCGGAGTGGCCGTCATGGGCATCAGCATGGGTACGTTTCTCTCCGTCGACCTGGCTGTATGCGTGCGCGTTCTGCCCAATAGGGCCGACTCGGCCAAGGATCTGGGGATTTTCAATGTCGCCAACTCATTGCCGGACTCGCTCGTACCGCTGGCTGCGCCGGTCATGCTGATGATCGGCGGCTACACCGCGCTGTTCGGCACCTTGGCGGCCTTCGGTCTGCTCGGCGTCCTGGCGTGCTCCAGACTTCCCGAGGTCGGACGCGAGGGCGAACCGGGCCGGTGGACTGTGCCCCTCACACGCGGCTGAGCCGAAAGTTCTCGGGGCCAAGCAGATGCCAAGTGGATGCCAACCCGAGTCCAAGCGGTGGGGGCGACCCTGGGAGCCTGTTGCCAGTATCCGATCGTTGGAGCTTCTGAGCGTGTCCACCAGTGGTAAGACTGACGAACTTCCCCCAGCCGAGCGGCCGTACACCCATGAGATGGTCGTGGTCCACCGGGTCTTCCGGCGCGAGTCGGCGCTTCTGCCCCGGTTGGTGCGCGCGGTGCCCGACGGCGGTACAGCCCGCGCGAAACAGGTCGCCGAGCACCTGCGCGCGTACGTCGGCGGTCTGCACCATCATCACGCGCTGGAGGACGAGCTGGTCTGGCCGTTGCTGCACGCACGTGCCGCGCAGGACGACGAACTGGTCTCCCGCATGGAGCAGCAGCACCATCGCATAGACGAGAGCCTCGCGGCGGTCGCGCAGTGGACGCCCGCCTGGGAGCGGACGGCGGACCGTATCGCCGGGGAGGAACTGGCCCTGGCGCTGGACGCGCACCGTACCGTCCTGCTCGAACACCTCGATGACGAGGAGTGGTTGGCCCTTCCGCTCGTGGCCGAGCATCTGACCGTCGCGGAGTGGGACCTGGTCGGCACGCGTGGACTGGAGCAGGTACCGAAGAACCAGCTCTTCATCGCCCTCGGCGCCCTCCTGGAGGAGGCCACCGCACAGGAGAGCGCCCACTTCCTCGGCAAGGCCCCTCTCCTCGGCCGGCTGCTGTGGAAGCTGGTGGGCAGACGCCAGTACGCCGCCGCCCGCAAAGTGATCCGCGGCCCGCTGGACGGGGGGCCCGACGCGTGAGCGTGCTCGACTCCGCCCCGCTCGACGTCCTGGACGCCTACCGGACCTGCGAGTTCGTGACACTCGGCAAGGACGGCACCCCGCTGGTCTGGCCGACGGCCGTGTGGCGCCGCCCCGACGGGACGCTGCTGCTGTCCACGTCCCTCGCGTTCGCGCAGAAGGCGCTGAACATCCGCCGGGACGGCCGGGTCGCCCTGCTCTTCTCCGACCCCACCGGCAGCGGCCTGGACCAGGCCCCGGAGATCTTCGTCGGGGGCCGCGCCGAATGCCCCGACGAGATCAGGACCGGTCCCCAGGGAGCCGAGGACTACTGGCGGATGCTCTTCGAACGACAGCCGCACAGCCGCGCGTACGTCACCGCTCCGCTACGACGGCTGATGGACTGGTACTACCTGCGGCTGCTGATCGAGGTGACCCCCGGCCAAGTGATCGTACGACCACCGCTGCGGGAGCTTCCCCCGACCGAGCCGCCCCGCCCGAGCGGGCGGCCCCCGCTGCCGGGAGCCGAGCTGCTCGCCCGGTATCCGACGGCGGTTCTGGCCGCCTGCGACGCCTCCGGGGCGCCCGTTCTCGCACGGACCCGGCCGGTACCGGCGGACGACGGCTTCGCGATTGACGTACCGTCCGACTGCGCCGCGGCGCCGGGGCCCGCCTCCCTGCTGGTCCACAGGCACGACGAGCGTCTCAACCACATGCAGAACGCGCTCGTCCGAGGCGAGCTGCGGGCGGTGGGCGACGGCTGGCTGCTGGTGCCCACCAAGGTGGTGGAGCCGATGGGCTCGGGCCGCCCGAGCGACGCGGTACGGCTGCTGCGCCGGACGAAGCGCGCCACCAACCGCTACCTGGAACGGCGCGGCCTGCCACGACAGCGGGTGCAGTGGGACGAGTTCAGGGCGCTCGCGGCATCGGTACGGGGGCGGAGCAGTGCCTGATCGCCCTGCGCGCGGGTCCGGGTGAGGGTTGGCCCCCGCCCGACTTGCGTCGGCCGGCGGTGGGCCGGGGTCATGGGCGGCGTTGCGATACGCATGGCCTGCGGGAGGCCGGGCGACCACGTGGGAGAACGGGCGGCAGCGGTTCGACCGCCCGCAGACATTCCGCCGGGCGGGGGAGCCCGCGGCTGAACCAGCGCACTTCAGGAGCCCGCCGTTCATGCCGAGGCCGCCAGGGAGCCGACGCCCCCACCTGCCGGCATCGCGTCGTGCCCTCAGGCTCACGCGGCCCGGCCCGGCCCGGCCTCCCACCGGCCGGGCCGGGCCTCGTGACGGCCCACCAGAGTGGAGCAAGAGTTGAGGGGCCGTGACACGAACGCCCCAGTGATCTCAGTGCAGTCGCACCGGCAGCTTGTCGAAGGCGACCAGTCGGTCGGTGCGGACCTCGACGGGATCGCCGGCGAGTTCGACCGAGGCGTACCGCTCAGCGACGAGGCCGAGGATCGCGCTGGTCTCGGCCCGCGCCAGCAGTTGCCCGGCGCAGGCGTGGGTGCCGAGGCCGAAGGTCAGGTTCCGGCTCGCGTCGGGCGGACGGTTGTAGTCGAACTCGTCGGGGTTCTCGAACACCGCGGGGTCCCGGTTCGCCGCGCCGATCGGGTACTTGACGCACGAGCCGGCGGGGATGTGGACGCCCTGGATCTCGATGTCCTCGTTCGGAAAGCGGGTGATGATGAGCTCCACCGGGTTCAGCCGCGCCAGTTCGTTGATGAAGGCGTCCCGGATCTCGGGACGCCGGCCGAACTCCGCCATCAGGTCCGGTCGTTCGGCGAACAGCTTGAATCCGGCGCCGATGAGGTAGGCGGGGTTCGGGCCGCCCGACATGTAGAGCAGCACCGTGGTCTCCAGGACCTCGCGCCAGGTGAGGTCGCCGCGCCCGTGAGCCGCGAGGAGTTCGTCGACCAGGCCGTTTCCGGGCGCCTCGGCGGTCTGCTTCTCCCGCACGTACCGCTCGGTCTCGGCGAACATGAAGTCCATGCCGGCCAGCGACCTGGCGTGGATGTCCTCTCCCGGCGCGGTCGCGTTGATGAGCATCGCGTCCCACAGCGCCCAGAACATTCCCTCGACGTCACCCACGGGCATGTCGAGGATGCGGCACATCGTCAGATGGGTCGGCAGTACGCCGAGGTCGAAATGGGCGTCCACCACCTCACCGGGGGTGAGCCGGTCGAGCGCCTCGACCGTGAAATCGTGCGTCAGCCGCGCCCAGGTGCCGATCTTCTTCGGAGTCAGCCAGCGGTTCGTCAGCCGCCGCATCCTGGTGTGCTCGGGCGCGTCCTTCGACAGGACCGTGTTGTCGAACGCGGTCCACGGGTGCGGCGGCGCACCGGGGACGGCGAAGGACGGCGGCTCCGCGATCCGCATGCACGGAAGTTTCGCGTTGTGCATGGTGTCCGCGTGGTTCAGCACCACGTAGGTGTTCTCCGTCGTCCGGTGCACCGGCGCGATCGCCCGCGCCCGCTCGTACGCCGGGTACGGGTCGGCCCGGAACTGTTCGTCGTTCCACGGGAACAGCGCCGAGGCGTCCTCGATGGTCAGGCTCATGGGTGGTCACTCCTTCGGATCCGGTCGGGCTGAGGCGAGGTCAGACGGCCACAAGGGGCAGGAGGTCACGGGCCCAGGCCTCGGCGAGGTCGGTGGCCGGGGTCGTCGACGCGGCGTCATGCCTGGCCGTGGTCCCGATCTGCTCGGCGCCGAGCTCCAGGAGGGCCGTACGGAGGGTCTCGATGGCGTTGTTGAACGTTTCGTAGACGCTGTCGCCCAGCCCGAACGCCGCGAAGCGCACGCCGGTGAGGTCGGGGCGCTCCGTGACGAGCGCGTCGTAGAACGGCGCCGCTGTCTCCGGCAGTCCGCCCTCCCCGTAGGTGGAACTCACGAACACGGCGAGCTCCATGGCCGCCAGGTCGGACACCTCGACGTCGGTCAGTTCCGAGGTGACGGCTTCGAATCCCTGCTCACCGAACGCGGCGGCGATGTCGTCGGCGACCATCTCCGCGTTGCCCGACTCGGTCCCGAACAGGACGTGTACGACGGTCATGTCACTTCTCCTGGGTTGTCGACGGCCCGGTTGTGGCCAACGGTGTGGAAGGCGGGGCGGCGGAACCCGCCGCCGCGGCGAGGAGTTCGTCCCTGGTGGTGAACTTGGTCCGGCATCTGTCGGGTCGGGCGCGCCGGAGCTCCGCGTCGTCGATGCGCCGCCACGCGTCGAAGTCCACCGCGGAGGCGGGCAGCCGGTCGCGGAGGCCGGCCAGGCCCGCACGGCGCGGCTGGACCTGGCCGCGGAGGAACGCGAGGACGTCCTTCGCGGTGTCCGCCGCCAGCTTCCGGTTCTCCGCCAGGTTGCCCAGCCGGCCGGTGGCCGGGCCGCCCACCCGGAAGACGTTCGGCGCGTCGAGGCCACCGGACCGGGCCAGGTGCGCCGCCGGGGACTCGAACCCGAGCGCCGTGATGACGGTGTCGGCGTCGACATGGCCGACCTGCCCGCTGTCGCCCGCCCGGTGCGTCGTCACCCGGATCCGGCCGCCGTGCCGCCGGATCGAGGCCGGAACCTGCTCGAACCGCACGTTCACCGTCGTCCGGGGGGAGTTCGTCGGCTCGCCGGGGAGAGGTGTGCCGTCCACGTTCACCTGGACACCGACGACCTGGGCGAGTTCCCTCACCATCGACGCGTCCCACTTCGCCAGCTGCGACGGACATCGCCCCAGGATGTGGATCGTCCGTACGGGGCTCGGCGCCACCGCGCGCAGGGCGTCGTCGTCGACGTCGGACGCGATGAGGTCCAGGTCGGACTTCGACAGCAGCCGTGCGACGTCCACCGCGACGTTCCCGGTGCCGAGGACGACGACCTCGGTACCGAGGCTTTCGAGGCCGCCCGGCCGGTGGCGCAGAAGGGCGTCCGGGTCCGAGTTCAGCAGCCGGATCAGGTCTCCGGCGCCGACGACCCGGGCGTCCGGATCCTGGTCCACGGCCAGTTGCCGGTCCGCCCCCAGCCCGGTCGCGAGGACGACCGCGTGGAAGTTCTCGAGAAGCGACGCGAAGCCGATGTCGTTCCCGACGGACACGTTTCCGAGGAACTCCACTCCTGGCTGTGCGAAGACCCGCTCGAACTGGCGCGACACCGCTTTGGCGCCCTGGTGGTCCGGCGCGATGCCGTACCGGACCAGCCCGAACGGCGTCGGCAGTGAGTCGAGGAGGACAATCTCGACGTCCGGCTGTCCCTTGCGCAGAGCCTGGGCCGTGTAACACCCGCTGGGGCCGGCGCCGACGACCGCGACCCGGAACGGGAACCCGTCGCCGGTGGCGGCGGCCGGTCGGTTCGGCGCTGTCTCCGCCGGAGTTCTCATGGCTACCTCGGTTGCTGCGGAATCGTTCGACAAATGCGTTGAACAGCTGCGTTGCACAGTCGCGTTGAACAGTTGCGTTGAACGGTAACTAACTAACGGTAGTTAGCATAGGGGGCGCCGACCTCGTTCTCGCGCGGGACGTGATCACTCGATCGAGGTCGGTCCCCTTCAGCGGAAGGCCGTCACAGCTCCTGGCGGCCGATGCGCTGGTAGACCTCGGGGCGTCGGCCGCGCAGCACGCGCGCGTGGACCATCCCGACGACGAACAGGGCGAAGGTGAAGAACAGGAAGAACGACGTGACGAAGCCGGATCCGCCGAGCAGGTCCGAGTAGTTCGCCACCGCGAGGTACGCCACCACGCCGACCCCGGCGGCCGACACGAGCGGTGCCGCCGCGGTCTTCCACGCGGGCTCGGAGGACGGATTGCGGCGGAAGTAGAAGAACACCGCCAGGCTCGCCGCGAACAGGAGCAGCAGGATCGCGAAGGAACCGATGCCGGACGCACGCGCGTACAGGACGTTCGGGTCGCTGCCCAGCGCCACGAACAGGACCACGCCGATCGCCCACAGCGCACCGATGATGGACGCGGCCAGGTACGGCGACCCGTGCCGGGGATGCACCTTGCCCAGCGCCTTCGGCACCACCCCGTCGGCACCGAGGGAGTACATGTACCGTGCCGTGACGTTGTGGATGGACAGCATCGACGCCAGGATCGAGGTCATCAGCAGCACGGTGACGACGTCCACCACGGTCTTGCCGACCAGGGCGGTCATCGAGTCGGTGAACAGTCCGCCGAGGTTGGCCGTGGCGACCGACTGTGCCTTGTCGGCCCCCGTGAAGGCGATGTAGGCCCACGCCGCCAGGGCGTAGAAGACACCGATGCCCGCGACGGACAGATAGGTGGCCCGGGGGATCGTCCGGTCGGGGTCCTTGACCTCCTCGCGGAAGATGACGGTGGCCTCGAAGCCGAAGAAGTTGCCGACCACGAACAGCAGGGCGAGACCGATGTTGGGGTCGGTGACCGAGGGCAGGCCGAGTGAGGCACCTCCGGCGCCCGACGGGGCCCCGTGGGCGAACGACGCGATGTCGAAGACGACGACGACCACGACTTCGAGCACCATGACGGTGGTCAGCACCTTGGCCGAGAGGTCGATGCGCCGGTAGGCCAGCGCGGTGGTCACCGCGACGATCGCCAGCGCGTACCAGCCCCACGCGATGTGGGGACCGCCGAGGTTCTTCTCCACGTAGCTCTGGACGGTGATGGCGAAGAACGGCGGCGCGAAGAACCCGATCATGAAGTAGCCGAACGTCGCGAGGAACGCGCCGCCGAGACCGGCCGAGCGGCCGAGTCCCTGGGTCACGAAGGCGTAGAAGCCGCCGGGGTTGGGCACGGTGCGGCCCATCAGGGTGAAGCCGACGCAGAAGGCCAGGAGGACGACCGTGGCCACGAGGTAGATCGCGGGCCCGGTCTTGCCGCCGTACATCAGCAGCACGGGGATGAAGCCCGCCACCGTGGTCAGCGGCGCGGAGAACGCGAGCACGCTCATGGCGAGCTCTCCGACGCCCATGTTGCCCTGCAGTCGTCGCGGCTGATCCACGACTTCCGCCTTTCGTCTCTCACCACTCACGGTGGGGACCTGCTCGTGTCTTGCCATGAGTTTCTCTTCCTGGTGGGGCCCACCCGAGCTACCGCGGGGCCGGTTGTGGTTCGTGTCGCCTCCCGGGGGATGCCGTCCTGTTCAGGACGTGCTCACCGCGTGGAGCTCGCTGCGCCGGCTCAGTGCCCGCGCAGACGTTCGGGTGTGGGGGGAGTTGGCCGCGGCGCGCCGCCGGTCCGGTCAGGTGACCAGGTCCGACAGCGGCAGCCCCGTCAGGGCCTGGCGGGCGCGCAGTACGACGGCCTCCTGGAGTGCGTCCATCGCCAGGTCGGACCGCCACGCGACGTGCGGGGTCATCACCAGGTTCGGCACGCCGCGCAGGACGTGATCCGCGGGCAGCGGCTCGGTCGTGAAGGTGTCCAGACCCGCACCCGCCAGATGGCCGGAGCGCAGCGCGTCCGCCAGCGCGGCCTCGTCGACGAGCCCGCCCCGCGAGACGTTGACGAGGACCGAGCGAGGCCGCATACGGCGGATGACCTCGGCGGACACCAGGTTTCTGGTCGTGGCGGACAGCGGGAGGTGCAGCGACACCACGTCGGACCGCAGGAGCAGTTCCATCAGAGGCGCGGCCGGCACCGAGTCGAAGGTCGCGTACGGGTCGTAGGCGCGGACGTTGGTGCCCAGGGCCGCGTACCAGCGGGCGACCTGGCGGCCGATCCGGCCCATGCCCACGACGGCGACGTCCAGCTGGGAGAACCGTGGTGTGTCCATCCCGACGCTGCCGGCCCACTGGCCGGCCTCGATGGCCGACTGTCCCGCCGGGATGCGCCGCGCCAGCAGCAGTCCCATGGTGAGCGCGTGCGAAGCGACCTCCTCGGTCGCCGCACCCGGCACGATCGCCACCGGCACACCGTTCGTCCGGGCGGCCGTCACGTCGATGTTGTCGTAGCCGATGCCGTACCGCACCACCGCGACGCACTTCTTCATCGCGGCGAAGTCCTGGGCCTCGACGGGCGCGTACGGGGTCACCAGCACCACGGTCGCTTCGGGGATCGCCGCGCGGAACGCCTTCTTGTCCGGCGCCATCACGAAGTCCAGCCCGAACTCCTCGGCCAGTGCCCGCTCCCGTTCCAGGCTCGGGTATTGCTGAGGCCCGACAAGGAGCAGACCTCCGGCATGACCGGCGGTGTCGGCCGGGATTTCGGTGCTGCTTGCAAGAGACATTTCAACAGCCGCCTAAAACTGTTCGCGGGGGAAAGTGAAATGAAACGTAAGGACCGACGAACAGCTCGTCAACGGGTCCGGCGCAGTGGAATCGGAATACGTCCGAACCGGAAACGGTGTGTTGTCGGAACCGGATTAATCTCGTTGTCCCGAGACTCTAGCTAACTAACGGACGTTAGCCTATGGTGGGTGTCGAGCGTCACAAGCGGAGGTGTACGACCGTGAACGTGCGACAACTTCAGGCCTTCCTCGCGGTCGCCGAACACCTGCACTTCGGCCGTGCCGCGGAACAGCTCTTCATGGCCCAGGCCCCGTTGAGCCGCACCATCCAGGCGCTGGAGGGCGAGCTCGGCAGCCGACTGTTCGAGCGCAACACCCGCTCGGTCTCCCTCACGCCTGCCGGCAAGGCGCTCATCGGACCGGCCCGTGAGGTGCTGGCCGCCGTCGCGGTCGCCGAGGCCGCCGTCGGCGCGGCGCTCTCCGGCGAGTCCGGCACCGTCCGGGTCGAGTTCTGCGGGGTCGCGGCGCACCCCCTGGTGGCCGCCCTCTCCCGAGGCATGCGCGCCGACCACCCCGGCATCCGGCTCGATCTGACCTCGCAGGCCGTCTCCAGGCCGACGGTCCGCCGCCTGCTGGACGACGAGGTGGACGTCGGTCTCGGCCGCTTCGACAACCTGCCGCCCGGCCTCGACAGCGAGGTCCTGATCACCGACTCCCTCGTGGTCGCGATGCCCCGGACCCACCGGCTCGCCGGCGCCCAGGTCGTCTCCTTCCAGGACGTGGCCGCCGAGCCGTTCGTCTCCCTGCCCTACGCCACCGGATCGGTCACCACCGACCGGCTGTGGCGGCTCGGCTACGCGCACGGCGCCGGCGGCGTCAACAACGTCCAGTTCGCCCCCGACACCTCCTCCTGCCTGGCCCTGGTCGGAGCCGAGGTCGGCTGCCATCTCGCCCTGCGCTCCGTGTCCCGTTCGACGGCCAATCCCAACGTCGTCTTCATCCCGCTGGCCCGACGCGAATGCGAACTCGTGCCCGATGTCCATCTGCGGGCGGCGTGGCGGTCAGGGTGTGCGGACCGACCCGTCGAGGCCGCGCTCGGACACCTGCGCCGTTCTCTGCCTCAGGGCCGCCCGGCCGCCGTCGCCTGAAAGCCCGTGCGGCCGCATTGATCATTTCAGTTACGGAAACAATCGCCCGGCGCCTTCGCATCAATGATGTCTGGCGATCAACATTTCCCGGACGTAACGTCGCTTTGTCGAAATCGCACGCGACTCCCTTCCGGCAATCTCGCTGAAACAAAGTCGCTTTTCTGTGCGTGAGATCCCGCAAAGGAGCAATGAATGGGCAGCGAAGAAACCGCTCGTGAGATCGACGCACTCGTCGTGGGAACCGGCATGGGCGGCGTCATGGCACTGCGCACCCTCACCGCCGACGCCGGTCTCGACGCGATCGCCATCGACAGGGCACCGAAGGTCGGCGGCACCTGGTACTGGAACCGCTACCCCGGCGCGCTTTCCGACACCCAGAGCTTCATGTACCAACTGCCCTACGACCGCGAGCTGTTCCAGCGCACCGACTGGCGCACCCGCTACGTCCCCGGCCCCGAGATCCGCCAGTACGTCGAGGACGCCGTCGACTTCTGGGACCTGCGATCCCGGATCCAGCTGGAGACCACCCTGGTCGGCGCGGCCTTCGACGAGGAGAGCGCACACTGGCACGTCGTCACCGACAGGGGCGAGTTCCGCGCCCGCTTCCTCGTCACCGCCGCCGGCCTGCTCTCCCGGATCAACGTCCCCGACTTCCCCGGCATCGACCGGTTCCAGGGCCGTGTCGTCCACACCGCCGACTGGCCCGAGGACCTCGACATGACGGGCCTGCGCATCGGCGTCATCGGCAACGGCTCCACCGGCATCCAGTTCATGACCGAGGCCGCCAGGACCGTCGCCCACCTCACCTCCTTCCAGCGCACCGCGCAGTACACCGTCCCGGCCGGCAACCGCGAGTGGTCCGAGGCCGAGCTGGAGCAGTTCAGGGCCACCTGCGAGGACCGCTGGGAGGAGTTCCGCACCTCCAAGATCGGCTTCGGCGTCGACGAGACCACCCGCAGCATCTGGAGCGTCTCGGCGGAGGAGCGCGAGGCCGTCTTCGAGTGGGCCTGGCGCAAGGGCGGCAACTACACCTTCGCCAACGAGACCTTCTGCGACGTCACCAGCGACCGCGCCGCCAACGAGCTCGCCGCCGACTTCATCAAGCGGAAGATCAAGGAGATCGTCAAGGACCCGGAGACGGCCCGCAAGCTCACCCCGACCGAGCTGTTCGCCCGCCGCCCCATCTGCGACTCCGGCTACTTCGAGATCTTCAACCAGCCCCACGTCACCCTGGTCAGCACCCGGGAGAACCCCATCGAGGAGTTCGTGCCCGCCGGCGTCGTCACACGGGACGGCACCCTCCACGAACTCGACGTCCTGGTGCTGGCCACCGGCTTCGACGCCGTCGAGGGCAGCTACCGGAACATGGACATCCGCGGCACCGGCGGCAGGACCCTCAAGGAACACTGGGCCGACGCCCCCCGCAGCCACATGGGCATGACCGTGGCCGGCTTCCCGAACCTGTTCATGGTCCTCGGCCCCAACGGCCCGTTCGTCAACAACCCCTCCGCCATCGGCGTCCAGGCCAAGTGGATCGCCCAGGCCGTCAGCAGCGTCAAGGACACTCCCGGCGCCTCCATCCGGCTGCGCGAGGAGGCCGAGGAGAACTGGCTCCAGGCCTGCCTCGACGCGCTCAAGGGCTCGCTGTTCCTGGAGACCGGGTCGTGGATCTTCGGCAACAACATCCCCGGCAAGCGCAAGGCCCGGACGGCCAACTTCTACGTCGGCGGTCTCGACCGGTTCATCGCGATCTCCGAGGCCGAGGCGGCCCAGGGATACCCCAGCTACGAGGTCCGCGTCCCGTCCGCGGTCTGACCCACACCCCCCCCGCAAGCGGTTGGAGAAGCAAGCCATGTCCACGTACCAGACGATCTCGCCGCTCACCGGTGAGGTGCTCGCCGAGTACACGATGATGACCGACGCCGAGGTGGCCGAGGCACTCACCCGTGCCACCGACGCCTACCGCGACTGGGCCCGGACCGGCGTCGAGGAGCGGGCCGCCGTGCTGGCCCGTGTCGCCGCACTGCACCGCGAGCGCGGCGCCGAACTCGCCGAGGCGATGGCGACCGAGATGGGCAAGCCCCTCGCCCAGGCCGAGGGCGAGGTCAACCTCGCCGCGTCGATCTACGAGTACTACGCCACCGCGGGCGCCCGGCTGCTGGCCGACGAGGTGATCGAGGTCGGGGCCGGGGGACGGGCCGTCGTCCGGACGGCTCCCACGGGCCCCGTGCTCGGGATCATGCCGTGGAACTTCCCGCTCTACCAGGTCGCGCGGTTCGTCGCCCCCAACCTGCTGCTGGGCAACACGGTCCTCCTCAAGCACGCCCGCTCCTGCACCCGCACGGCGCTCCTCATCGATGCCGCGGTCGCCGACGCGCACGCCCCCAAGGGCGTCTACGAGAACCTCATCGTGTCGTCCTCGCAGATCGGCGCTCTCATCGCGGACGTCCGCCTGCAGGGTGTCTCGCTGACCGGCTCCGAGGAAGCGGGCCGGATCGTGGCCGAACAGGCCGGCCGGCACCTCAAGAAGTGCGTCCTGGAACTCGGCGGCTCGGACCCCTTCATCGTCCTGCCGGACGCCGACCTCGACCTGGCGCTCGACCTGGCCGCCACCGGCCGGTTCAGCAACGCGGGCCAGTCCTGCACCTCCTCCAAGCGCCTGATCGTCCACAGCGACGTCTACGACCGGTTCCTGGAAGGGTTCCTCGACCGGGCGAAGCAGTGGAACACCGGCGATCCGCTCGACCCCGAGACCCGCATCGGCCCGATGGCGTCCGAGTCGGGCCGGCAGGAGATCGCCGAGCAGGTCGAGGACGCCGTGGCCAAGGGCGCGGAGCTGCACCTGGGCGGTGCGGTCCCCGAAGGCCCCGGCGCGTTCTACCCGGCCACCGTCATCACCGGGGTCACCCCGGACATGCGCGCCCACAGCGAGGAACTCTTCGGACCCGTCGCCGTCCTGTACAAGGCCGACTCCGTGGAGGAGGCCGTCGAACTCGCGAACGACTCCCGGTTCGGCCTCGGGTCAGCCGTGTTCACCCGCGACGAGGACCTCGCCGCGGACATCGCCGAGCGCCTGGAGGTCGGCATGGTCGGCCTCAACACCCTTATTCGCAGCCAGCCCGACCTGCCGTTCGGCGGCGTCAAGGCGTCCGGGATCGGCCGCGAGCTCGGCCGCCTCGGCCTGGACGAGTTCGCCAACAAGAAGATGATCCGCCTCTCCTGACGGCTTCCCGTCCCTCGTACGGCGCCCTGCCCGCAACCCTCCCCGGCGGGCAGGGCGCAGCCGTGAACGGCACACGCGGCCCGACGACTCACCCCCTGCGTGAACGACACCCACCGCCCTCGCCCTACGACCCACCCCCGAAGGACATGACGTGAAGCTCGTTACCTACGAATCCCGGACCGGCTGGAAGCCCGGCCTTCTCCACAGCGACCAGGTGTTCGACCTCAACTCCGCGCTCTGGGCCGCCGGTCGCCGGACCTCCCCGGACCTTCCCTCCGTCCGCGCCTTCCTCCAGACACACGGCGGCCACTTGGACCAGATCGCCGCGGCCGTCGGCCCGGTCCTCGACGGCGGAGCCCTCGACCCCGTGGGAAGCCTCGACTCCGTGCTGCTCGGGCCACCGGTCACCGACCCGCTCAAGGTCCTGTGCGTGGGCCTGAACTACGCGGACCACGTCGGTGAGACCGGCCGTGCCCTGCCGGCCCACCCCGACCTCTTCGCCAAGTTCGCCAGCAGCCTGCTCGGCCCCTACGACGCCATCGACCGGTCCGACGTCACCGACAACCTCGACTTCGAGGGCGAACTCGCCGTCGTCATCGGCCGGGAGTGCGCCCGCGTGGACGAGAGCGACGCCCTGTCGTACGTGGCCGGTCTGTCCGTCCTCAACGACATCACCGCCCGCGACCTCCAGTACCGCGGCACCCAGTGGCTCGCGGGCAAGGCCGTGGACCGGGCGACGCCGTTCGGGCCGGCGCTCGTCACCCTGGACGAGATCGGTGACCCCCAGACCCTGGACATCGAGACCTTCGTCAACGGCACCCGGGTCCAGGGCTCCAACACCAAGAACATGATCTTCCCGGTCGCCAGGATCATCGCGTACATCAGCCAGTTCCTCACCCTGAGCCCCGGCGACGTGATAGCCACCGGCACCCCCGAGGGCATCGGCGCCAAGCGCAACCCGCCCCTGTGGCTCCGCCCCGGCGACAAGGTCGAGGTCCGTCTGGAGAAGATCGGGACCCTGCGCAACGAGATCCACTGATCCCTCCCCCCGCGTCGTACGTCTGCGGAGCCGAGCCCTCGGGCCGGCTCCGCAGACGTGTTGCCAGGACAGGAGTGGGGGAGTCGAGGCTTCAGACGCGGGACGCGAACAGCTCGGCCAGGTGCTGGACCGGTACGTGGGCCAGGTCGTCGAGCTGGATGCGGCAGGACATGCCGTCCGCCAGGAACACCGCGTCCGCGTGGGCGCGTACCGTCGGCAGCAGCTGCGTCTCGGCGACCGCGACGCTCACCTCGTAATGCCCCTTCTCCACACCGAAGTTGCCGGCCAGACCGCAGCAGCCCGCCACCTTGGTCACGTTCGCGCCCGCCCTCTCCAGCAGCCGCTGGTCGGTGTCCCAGCCGATGACCGCGCTGTGGTGGCAGTGCGGCTGTGCCACCACCTCCACCCCGGTCAGGTCGGGCAGCGGCAGGTCGAGGCGCTCGACGAGCTCGGCGAAGCTGAGCAGCCCCGCCGCCACCACGTCCGCTTCCTCGGCGCCGGACAGCTCGCGCGCGTCGCTGCGCAATGACGCGAGACAGGACGGCTCCAGGGCCATGACAGGGGCCCCGCCGCGGACGTAGGGCGCGAGCGTCCGCACGGTCCGGTCGACGATGGTCCGCGCCCGGTCGAGCTGTCCGGTCGTGATCCACGTCAGGCCGCAGCAGGCGTCCTCCCGGATGACCCGGACCGTGAGGCCGTGCGACTCCAGGAACCGGATCGCCGCCAGCCCGGACTCCGGGAAGAAGTGGTCGGTGAAGGAGTCGGCCCAGATCCACACATCGGGCGAGGCGTCCGCCGCGTAGGACACGTCCGTCGCCTTCTTCAGGGTGGGGGAGGCGAACGCCGGTACGGACCGCCGGTGGTCGATGCCGGCGGCCCACTTGGCCAGAGCGGCGAGCGGCCTGGCGCGCAGAAGCAGGTTGGCAGGCCGCGCCAGCGGTGCCGTGAGCCGGGCCCATTTCGGGAGCTGTCCGAGGAACAGGTGCGACCGCGGCCGGCGCAGCCCGGCGACGTCGTGCCGCTGGTGCAGCACCTCGCTCTTGTAGGTGGCCATGTCGACGCCGCTGGGGCAGTCGCTCGAACACCCCTTGCACGCGAGGCACAGGTCGAGGGCGTCGGCCACGGCCGGGTCGTTCAGACCGCCTCGCAGAAGCCCACCGTCGAGCGCCTCCTGCAGCACCCGGGCGCGGCCGCGGGTCGAGTCCCGTTCGTCGCTCGTGGCGAGATACGAAGGGCACATCACCCCCGTGGTCCTCGGCGCCACGCACTTCCCGACCCCGGTGCAGCGGTGCACGGCGGCACCGAGGTCCCCGGCGTCGTGCACCAGCCGCAATCCGGGGCGCACCGGCGCCTGGGGCCGTACCGGCCGCAGGTCGTCGGTGATCGCGACCGGTTCGGCGATGATGCCGGGGTTCAGGATGCCGTCGGGGTCGCAGACGGCCTTCACCTGCCGGAACAGGGCGAGGGACGTCTCGTCGTACATCAGCGGCAACAGCTCACCGCGGACCCGGCCGTCACCGTGCTCTCCCGACAGGGTGCCGCGGTAGTCGCGCAGCCGTGTCGCACAGGCGGTCATGAAGTCGCGGAAGACTCCCGCCGAGGCCGGGTCGCCGGGCCGGAACGGGAAGTCGATGCGGCAGTGGACACAGCCGTCCCCGAAGTGCCCGTACGGGATGCCCTGAAGGCCGTGCGCCCGCAGCAGTTCCTCGAAGTCGCGCAGCCACGCGCCGAGGTGCTCCGGCGGAACGGCGGCGTCCTCCCACCCGCCGTACGCCGGCGTCGGCAGCGACCGGCCCGCGAGCCCGGCGCCGTCCTCACGGATGCGCCACAGCGCGGCCGCCTCACGGGGATCGTCGACGAGACGGGTGTCCAGCGCGGCGCCGGCGTCCACCAGCCGCCGTACCGCGTCCGCCGCCTCCTCGCCCGCCACCTCGGCGAACAACCAGCCGTTTCCCCGGGGCAGTCCGGGCACCGCGGAGCCCTTCGCGCGCACCAGGTCCACGATGCGCGAGTCCATGCCCTCGCACGCGACGAGAGCGCCGGTCGCCGCGGCGAGCAGCGCCGGTACGGCATCGGCCGCGTCGGCCATCGTCGGGTATCCGAGCACCAGCAGCCTGCGCTCGACCCGGTCGTCGACCAGGCGGACGGTCGCCTCCAGGACCGTGGCCAGTGATCCTTCGCTGCCGACCAGGAACCGATCGACGCGGCGCCGCTCGGGCAGCAGGTGCTCCAGGCCGTAGCCGCTGACCTGGCGGCCGAAGCGGCCGAACTCGGTACGCAGATGGGCGAGGTTGGCGTCGCCGACGCCCGCCAGCCGCGTCGCGGTGTCGCCACCCGGCCGCCCGCCCTGCTCCAGGGCGAGCTCGCCGTTTCCGTACAGCACGCGCAGCGACTCGACGTTGTCCACCGTCCGGCCGTAACCCAGGGCCCGCGACCCGCAGGCGTTGTTGCCGATCATCCCGCCGACCGTGCAGCGACTGTGCGAGGACGGGTCCGGCCCGAAGCGCAGCCCGTAGAGGGCCGCCTCGCGTTGCAGATCCGCGTGCACCACCCCCGGTTCCACCCGCGCCGTGCGCGCGTCCGGGTCGATGCCGAGCACCCGGTTGAACCGGCGGGTGTCGACGACGATGCCGCTTCCGACGGCGTTGCCGGCGATGCTGGTGCCCGCGCCGCGCATGGTCAGGGGAATCCGCAGCTCACGCGCCACCTCATGGGCCGCGATCACGTCGTCCTCGCCGCGCGCCTTCACGACAGCGGACGGGACGACGCGGTACAGGCTCGCGTCCGACGAGTACAGCGCTCGGGCCAGCGGCGAGTCGTCGAACTCGACTCCGGCGGCGCCAAGAGCGGCGGCGAGGTGTGTTTGAGCGGGCATACTTCAGGCTAACTAACGTACGGTAGTTTCGCTACTGGAACGTCTACGGGAGCGTCTTCGCATACTGACTAACGTAAGGTAGTTCCCCGCGTCGCACACAGGCCAAGGAGGAGTCGGTGACCGAGGACCGGTGGCCCCTCGCCGTCGAGGAGTTCGACAAGCACCTCAGCGAGCTCGACTGGAGTCGCCAGAGCGCCTCGCGCAGAGCGATCCTGGAGGCGTTCCTCCGGCTCGCCACCGAGAACGGGTTCAACTCGGTCACCATGCGGATGATCGCCAAGGAGATGTCGATCAAGGCCCCGAGCCTGTACAACCACTTCCCGGACGGCCGCGACGAGATCGTGGCCGAGTCCCTCCGCTGGCACTTCTACAAGTTCGGCATCGCGCTGCTCGACGAGGTGCGAGGCGTCCCGGACCCCAGGGAGGGCTGGCGCCGGATGGTGCAGGTGCACCTGACACGACAGATCGAGCTTCCCGAGAGCAACCTGTGGGACCTGCTGGTGGCGACCGACCAGGTGGTGCGCTTCCTGCCGTCGGCGCTCCGCGACGAAGTCGATGCCTGGGTCGACCTGTACGAGGCGCTCTACCGGGCCGCGGCCGAGGACATGGGCTTCGGGCCGTCCGTCCAGCAGGTCAAGCTCGTGATGACGGTCCTCGAAGGCGCGAACCGCTGGGCCATGTGGGACGGCAGGCGACGATCGCTCGCACCGCTGGCCGAGAAGGCGAACAGCGCGACGCTCGCCCTGCTGGAACTCGCGAAGGACTGAAGCGGACTGAAACGGACTGAAGGGGCGAACGATGGCACCGCAGAGATACCCGGCCGGTCCACTCGTGCACCGGGAAGGGCGGCCGAGCGGTCACGCCTTCGTGCCGCCGGGGGAGGGCCGACGCCCGGGGGTCGCCCTCATGGAGTGGGAACTGCGGGGCGAGTCATGGACGGACGAGCACCCACACGACGAGTTCAACTACGTCCTTGAGGGCCACCTGTTCGTCGCCTGCGACGGAGTAACCGTCGAGGCGGTCACGGGCGACGTCGTCCGGGTACCGGCCGGAAGCATCGGCCGCTACTGGGCGCCGGAATACGCCCGCATGGTCGCCGTCTACGCGCCGAACCCGGACGGATTGGAAAGCCGCGTGCACGCCTACACGCGCCTGGAGCCGTCGCCGGAGGACTCGGCCGGATCCACCTCGTAGGCGAGCGATTCAGCTGAGGAGCCTGTCAGGTGAGGATGTTGTCGTTGGAGTCGAACTGGTGGCTCTCGGCAGGAAGTTCGGAGAAGTACTCGGTGTCCGCCTCGCCGGTAAGGACGGACAGGAGGAAGGCGGCGCACTGGTCGGCGTGGTGCTCCCATTCGGGGCCGCGGCCTTCGTTGAGCATGACCGTCCACTCGCCCGGCTTCTGCGCCGGCCGCCGCAGCCAGTACAGGAACGCGCCGCTCCCCTCGACATAGGCCCAGGGGAGGACCTGGGCCTCGGCATCGCGCTCAAGCTCTGTCGGCCTGGCTTCGGTCTCCCACAGATCGGCGAGGATCTCGGCGCGTGCCGTGGCCTGTTCGAGGAGGTTGTAGTCCTCGTCGGGGCATTCCGGGTCCAGCAGCCAGATGGTCTCGTCGAAGACGCCGCCTCCGTAGGTCTCGACGAGTTCCTTGTAGTCCTCCGGCAGAGGCGTGCCGAGCTGTTGCTCGGCGGTCGCCCAGTCGCGCGGGCGGCGCGGAGCGCCGGGCGGGATGATCTCGGTCAGGCGTTCCACCGCGGGGTGCATGGCGGCCGGATCCCTTCTGCAACAGGGTTGGTGGGGTGGCTAGTGCTTGGGGACGTTCAGAATAGTGACGGAGTTCGTCGCGCTGCCGCCTTCGTAGGGGGTGAAGGCGAAGCCGTTGTTGCCCCGGACGTTCACGGTGAGCCCCAGCGGTACGACGTCGCTGGGATCCTCGGACCGGTAGACGGGGGTGACGGAGTACTCGATGGTCTCGCCCCGGTCGACCGCCGCTCTGATCTGGTCCTCGACCTTCCGCATGACCGGTGAGTTGGCGAACCGGTGCATGGTGACGAAATTGCGTACGTCCTTGTTCGAGCCGCCTATCTGGGCGCCGAGCAGGTGGGTCTTGTTGAGCTTCATGTACTTCTGATAGCCCGGCACGTTGACCTGCGGGTTGGTCTTTCCGCCCGTCATGTCGGCCTCGATGGTGGCCTCCATGCCGGTGGCGCGTCCGCCCGGGCCGGGCGCGCCGTAGCGGACGCGGCCGCCCCAGGTGACATCGGCCTCGTCGCAGGGCGTGAGCCCGAGCGGGTCGCACAGGGTGTGCGGGTTGTCGACGTAGGCGACGGGGTTCGGCGCCGGGTCGAGGCCGAGTGGGTCCAGGGTGAGGTAGCGGCCGGTTTCCGGGTCGTAGTGGCGGAAGTAGTTGTGGTGCAGACCGGTTTCGGGGTCGTGGTACTGGCCCGGGAAGCGCAGCGGGGTGTAGGCGGTGGCATCACGGTTCCACGTCGTCGTGCCCCAGAGAGTGGAGCGGGTACGCCAGGCGATGTCGCCGTTCTCGTCGACGAGTTCGGTCGGAGTGCCGATCTGGTCCGTGACGATGGCGAAGAACCGCCGGTCGATGATCTCCTGCGGGGCCGAGGCCGCTGACCTGGTCTCCGTCTGCGCGAGTGGCGCGAGCCCGTCATGGTCCCAGGTCAGCGTGACGAGTTCCGCCGCCCCGGTGACGCGGGTGGTCTGTTCCGTGAGGGTGCTGCCGTCCCAGGTGAAACGGGTCTCCTCGGCCACGGCCCCGTCCGCGGTCAGACGCTGCTTGGCGATGCGGCGGCCGAGCGGGTCGTAGACGTAGTTCCAGACGGTGCCGTCGGGTGTGGTGACCGAAGTGAGGCGGTCCTCGGCGTCCCAGGTGTAGCGCCAGGTGTCGGGTCTGCGTGACAGGCGCGTCTTCTGGCGCAGGATCGTGCGGCCCGCCGCGTCGTACTCGTAGCGGGTGCCGCCGGTGCTGGTCAGCCGGGTGCCCGTGTAGCTTCGCGGGCCGCGTGCCTCACCGCCCGGATGGTGGTCCGGCCACGAGGCGTGGATCTGGTTGCCCGCGTCGTCGTAGGCGTAGGACTCCTCCCAGTCCGCGGCGCGAACGGCGGTGACGCGGCCGGCCCGGTCAAGGGTGAAGGTGCGGCTGCCGGTGTGCTCGTCGGTGACGGAGGTGAGATGTCCGTCGGCGCGGTAGGCGTACGTCCGGTCGATGCGCGCCTGGTCGGTGCCGGGGAGGGTGAGGGTCTGGCCGGTGAAGCGGCCCTGATCGTTCCAGGCGAAGGCGAGGGTGAACCGGTCGTCCAGAGTGCGCTGGATCTCACGGCCCGCCGCGTCGTGCGTGAAGGAGAACGTGCGGCCCGACAGGGTGAGGGCCTCGTAGTTTCCGCCGGGGTGGTAGGAGTACGTCGTCGTGACGCCGGTAGGGGTGGTGCGCCGGGTGCGGCGTCCCGCGGCGTCGCAGGAGGTGGCGAGGACACGGCCGTCGACGGTCTCCGCCACGACGCGTCCCACCGCGTCGTACCGGTACTCCAGTGTCGAGTCGGGGCCGACGGCACGCAGCAGGCGGCCGGCCGGGTCGTTCTCGAAGCGGGTGGCGCGGCCGTCGGCGTCCTTCTCGACGAGCTGCCCCGTGGAGTCGTAGCCGTAGGTGACGCTCTGACCGGCGGAGTTGGTCCGCCGCACCAGAAGCCCTCCCGCGTTGTACTCGTAGGTCATGGTGTGACCGTTGAAGTCGGTCTCCTCGACGAGCCGTCCGGCAGGGTCGTAGCGGTAGGCCCAGGTGAGCCCCTGGGGGTCGGTCACCGTCGTCAGGCGTCGTGCGCTGTCGTAGGAGAACGTGTGACGCGTCCCGTCGGGATCCACCCGGGCCGTCAGCAGGTCGAAGACGTCGTACTCCCAGCGAACCGTCGCGCCGAGCGGATCCGTGTGGCCCGTGCAGTTCCCCTCGCCGTCGTACACCCACCTCTCCACCGAACCGTCCGGGCCCGTACGGGAGGTGAGCCGGCCCTCCACGGACCAGGTCAGGCGGGTGGTCCCACCGCCGGGACCTGTGACCCGCACCGGTCGGCCGAAGGCGTCGTACGTGTACCGCTTGAGCACCCGGGAGGAGTCGGAGACCGCCACGGGGAGCCCGGCCGCGTTGGAGGTGATCTCGACGCGCTCACCGAGCGGGTTCGTGACAGTCCTGATCGCGCCGTTGCGCCCGAAGGTGTAGCGGGTTGCCTCGCCGGTGGGGTCGATGACGGCGGTGCGGTTGCCTCGTTCGTCGTGTTCATGGCGCCAGACGGTGCCATCGGGTTCCGTCACGGCCGTGGGCAGCTGGAGATCGTCGTACTCCGTGTGGATCCGGCTGCCGTCAGGACGGATGACGCCGCACAGGCGTCCGAGGTCGTCGTGGACCGGGCGGGTTGTCTGTCCCAGGGGGTCGGTGACGGCCACCAGCCGGTGGTTCGCGTCCCACTCCTGGCGGGTGACGTGCCCGAGCGGGTCCGTGGTCCGGATGAGGCGGAACGCCTCGTTGTGCTCGTAGCGGGTGACGTTGCCCAGCGCGTCAGTGGTGGTCGTGGTGCGGGTGGTGTCGTCGTAGTCGAGCGTGCCGGACAGATAGCCGCCGCTGCCCTCGGCGCGGACGACGCGGCCCCGCTCGTCGTACGTATAGGTGTACGACGTGTCGTTGCGGTCGGTCCAGGAGGTGATCCGCCCCTCGGCGTCGTAGGTGAACCGCAGGGGCAGACCGGAGGAGTTGGTGACCTCGGTGAGCCGGCCGGCCTCGTTGTAGCCGTACGTCAGCAGGGTGGTGCCGTGGCTGTCCGCGCTCTCGGCGTTATCGGGATTGTCGGGGCTGCCGGGGTTCAGGAGGCGCAGGGCTGTGACGCGGGGCAGTTCGCGGTGCCGGTCGATCGCGATGCGGTAGCCGCCGGAGTGCGTGATGCCCACGGGCGTGCCCGTGCGGTCGTACTGGATCGTGATGCGCTGCCCGTTGCGGTCCACGATGAACTGGAGCGGCAGTTCTATCGCGTTGCCGTCGTCGGCGGGCCCCGGCGTGTGGAAGACGTACGAGACGCCGGTGCCGGGGTCGAGCAGGCGCAGGGCGCCGTCGACCTCCATGTCCCAGGACAGCGGCATCCGGGGACCGGCGGCCGGGTAGACGGGCGTATCGGCATCGGCATCGGCGTCCAGGAGCGGATACACGAGGCGGGAGCCGTCCGGTGCCGCATAGGTGATGGAGTCGTCGTCCGCCTGCAGACGCTGGTCGAGCGTGGACGCCCAGGACGGGCCGAACCAGCCGCCCCACCGGTAGGAGGAGACATGGGTGCGCCGCAGCACCAGCGGGAGGACGCCGGGCAGTTCGACGTCGGTCTGGGGCAGCAGCATGTCGCCGGTGGCCACGTCGATGGGGTCGAGCTTGCACTCCTTCTCCGCCGCCTGGATGGCGGCTTCGAGTTCCTCGGCTTCACCGGGCCGCAGTCTGAGCCCCGACAGATCGTTTCCGCCGAGCTTCAACGCCTTGGCCAGCTTGGCGAGTTCACTGGGCTTGAGGGCCTTCAGGCCCTTCCCGAGGGTCTTGCCGAGGACACCGAATCCGATGCCGGCCAGTGCGCCCTCGGTCAGGATTCCCGCCAGTTTCTCCGGGTCCTTGAACGCCGCCGGGTCCTTGAGCAGCGTCTCGAACGCGGAGAACTTCGCCCCGTCCATCGCCATCTTCCCGGCCGCCGCCACGCCCCGGATCTCCTTGAGCGCCTTCAGCGTCCGCTCGACGTTCCGGATGACCTCCATCACCCCGCGCACGACAGAGCCGAGAGCTGTGCCCTCCTCCTCGATCCGGCCGATCAGCGCGATCACCTTCAGTGCCCGCTCGCCCGCGACCAGCGTCGAGGCCACCTCCGACGCGCCCGCGGTCAGCACGGACAGCGCCAGACCGGCGATCTCGAACTCGACGATCTCCGCGAGGACCACACCGATCTCGGACAGCAGCTCATGGGCTTTGTCCGCGAAGTCGTCCAGCGCCTTCGCGCCCTCCCGCAGCGAGTGCGCCATCTCCGTCGCGCTCTTACCGGCCGCCTTGGACCGCTTGTGGAAGGCCTTGGCCGCCTTTCCCTCCCACACCACGTCCGCCAACGCCCGGTCGGCGGAGGCCGACGCGTCCTCCAGGCCGGTGGCCAGGTGCCGCCACTTCTTCGCGATCTCCCGTACCCCGTCCGGATCCACCGCCGGATCCGAGATCCCCAGGAACTCCAGCCCACTGGCGACCGAGTCGCCGAACATGTGGTTGAACTTGTTGATGTAGTGCAGCGGGTTGAGGTCCACCATGAGCCGGCCGCTCAGCCCTTCTTCGCCCGGGCCTGAGCCGCCAGCAGCAGATCCAGCAGATCGAAGGCGTCGGACACGTCACCGATCAGCTTCGCCTCCGCCTCCCACTCCTCCTCCAACTGCCTGGTCAACTGGGACAGGGTGGTCATGCCCTTCTCGATCTCGGCCTTCGCACCCAACAGAGACCCGAGCGCCCCCAACGCGTCCAGGGCGTACGAGGCCGCCGTGAACTCCTGCAAAGGCTTTGCCGTGTGCTGTCCCACTGTCCGGAGCCCCGACGCAGCCTTGTGCATCGATGTGGCTTCCTTCGCCAGATCCGACATATGACCAGCCCCCGTAGACCTACGTCGTGGCACTACCGCGTGCACCTCATCGACACTAGGGAGCGCGTTTTATGCGGCAGGTATGCGTGGCACCAAGCGGAAGCAAAGATCGTCCGGCACCGGCTACTCGGTCCTGACGGCGGTGAGCAGGTTCAGCCGGGCCGCGCTGCGGGCGGGCCACAGGGCGGCCAGGAGACCCACCAGCGCCGCCAGCAGCAGGAAGAGGGCGAACCGGCCCCACGGCAGCACCAGCGCGTAGCCGGGTATGTCCGCCTTCGTGATCTCGCAGATGGCCCAGCCCAGGAAGGAACCGAGCCCGATGCCGATCACCGCGCCGAAGAGGGAGATGACCACGGCCTCCAGCTGGATCATCCGAGTCACGCCCGGCCGGTCGAGCCCGACCGCTCGCAGCATGCCGACCTCCCGCTGCCGTTCGAAGACCGACATCGCGAGGGTGTTCACCACTCCCAGGACCGCGATGATCAGGGAGATCGCGAGCAGCCCGTACAGCACGTTCAGCAGGGTGTCGTAGGCTCCACCGAGCTCGCTGCGTATCTCCTGCCGGTCGTCGATCCTGATCCCGGGACGGCCGGGGAGGGCGTCGGCGAGTGCCTGCTCGCTCGTACTGCCGTCCGTCGTGACGTAGATCTTCGAGAAGGACGCCGCGGTGGCGTTCGCGTCGATCACGTCTGCGGAGACGACGACCGGCAGGACGACCTCGTTGTACGCGAAGACGGCCCCGACGGTCAGCCTGCGGCCCTTGCCGGAGTCCTCATACACCGCGGGCAGGCTGTCCCCGACCTTCCAGCCGTGCGACCGCGCGATTTTCTCGTCGACGGCGACCTGCCCCTTCGCGAGCGCGTCCTGCGAGCCGGAGACCACCGGAAGATGAAGGACCTTGTCGAAGTCCGCCGGGATGACGGCGGTGACATCCTGCTGGCTGCCGCCGAGTTGCATCCACCCCTGCTGCTCCTGTGACACCGCCCGCACACCGGGGACCTCGCGCAGGGCGGTGACCGCCGAGGCGTCCAGGCGCGCTCCACCGGCCGTCACCATGTAGTCGGCCTTGACGATGTCCGTGGTCATCGCGTTCATGGACTGGCCGATGGTGACTCCGAGCACGGTCAGGGCGCTGACCAGGGTGAGCCCGATGGCCAGCGCGGAGGCGGTGGCGCCCGTACGGCGCGGGCTGCGTACCGCGTTGCGGCCCGCGAGCGTGCCGGAGACTCCGAAGCCGCGCCTCAGCAGCGGCTGTACGACCGCGATCAGCGGCCGGGACAGCAAAGGGATCAGTACGAGCACACCCGTCACCGCGAGGAAGGCCCCGAACCCGACGATCGCTCCACCCCTGGAGCTGCCTGCGCCTGCGCCTGCACCTGCACCTGCGCCTGAACCTGTACCTGCACCCGCGACGACGACCGCCGCGCCGAGCAGCGTGAGGATGCCGCCGAGCACGTTCCGCAGGACCAGGGACTTCGTAGTGGCCGGCAGCTGCGCGCTGCCGATGGCCGCGACCGGCGGGATCCGCGAGGCGCGCCTGGCCGGCAACCAGGCGGCCACCATGGTGACCAGGACACCGACGACAGCCGCGACCAGGACGGTCGTCGACGTGACGATCAGCGGCCCGTCCGGTGTCCCGCCCTCGAACTCGACCGTGGCGCTCGCTACGGCGGCCATGGCCGCACCGAGCCCGAGCCCGGCGGCCGCGCCGACGGCGCCGACGATCAGCGCCTCGATCAGCACGGACCGGGTGACCTGCCTGCGGGAGGCGCCGACCGCGCGCAGCAGCGCGAGTTCCCTATTGCGCTGGGCGGCCAGCATGGTGAAGGTGTTGGCGATCAGGAAGACACTGACGAAGAGGGCGACGCCGGCGAAGGCGAACAGGATTCCATTGAGTGTCGTCGCGTCTCCTGCCACCAACTTGGCCTCCTCTTCGGCGAGTTGCCGGCCGGTCCTGGCCTTCGCGGAGTGCGGAAGCACCTTTCCGACGGCGGCGGCGAGTTCGGTGCTCGAAACGCCGGGGGCGGCGGTGACGGTGACATGCTCGAAGAAGCCCGGCTGGAGGAGCAGCCGCTGAGCGGTCGTGGTGTCGAACAGCACCAGGCTGCCGCCTGCGGCCACCGATTCGTCCTCGGTGGTGAAGGTGCCGGAGAGTCTGTACGTCTTTGCCGGACCCTTGAGGGCGACAGGCACGGTGTCGCCGACGTGGTAACCACCTTTGTCTGCGGTGTCCTTGTCGAGAGCGATCTGTCCAGGTCCGGTCGGCCCGCTGCCGTCGGAGAACACGTACAGCGGGTCCTTGCCGTCCTTGCCCGGGGCGAAGTTGGCGGCCGAGTTGAACAGGCCGTTGGCGATGAGCCCGCCCTGCCTGTCGGCGACGTAGGCACTCCCGTCGACCCGTCCGGCGGCGTCGGCGACCCCGTCGACTCGTGCGACCTCGTCGAGCGTCTTCCGGCTGATGCCGGGGGAGTCACCGGAGTAGTCGGTGTTCTCGTCGACCTGGACGTCCACGTGGGCGTAGCTCTTGGCCGTCTGGCTGTCGGAGGCGTTCTGGTAGGTGTCGGTGAAGATCAGGGTGCCGGAGACGAACGCGACGCCGAGCATGACGGCGAGCACGGTCATCAGCAGTCTGGCCTTGTGCGCGAGGACGTTGCGCAGGGCTGTGCGGAACATGGTGGTGTGGTCCTGGTGAGGTGAGGTGAGGTGAGGTGAGGTGGGGTGGGGGAGGGTGAGGTGGGGGAGGGCTCAGCTCGTACGGAACCTGGGGTGGAAGGACTGGTCTTGCTCCGATCGAAGGCGCGGGCAGCGCCGGGCGGTGGTCCAGCTCCGTGCCCGGCCGGTCACTCCTCCATCGTCGGGGTCGCAGCAGCCCCCGCGGATCAGCCGAAATACCGACTCCCTGGGGGTGATGGCCGGGCCCGGCCTTGTCAGCCCGGGGTATGCCGAAGCGTCAACTCCGGGGCTGACAGCGCTGGAGTAAGCGCCTGGGCCGACGAGGCTGCCGCGGGCTCCGTGCCCAGGTGAGACGTGCTGCGGTCTCGGCAGCGGCCGCTTCCGCGAGGCCCCCCGAGCGGTCGAGGTCGAACTCCCTGACCTGCGACCAGCGGTGACGGACAGTGGATGCCCCATCCGTCTTTCGGCCGAGGGGCCCAGTCCAACGGTGCGCGACCCGCCAAGTGCCCCTCGCCTCCAGAGCCCTCCCCGTAAAGAGAACGGCAATTCTGTTAGTGTGCTCGGAACACAAGCAGAACAGGCATTCTTTTTGGGGGGTGTGGTGCCGCGGCTCACCGACGCGCGCAAAGAACTCCGGCGTACCCAGATCGCCGAGGCCGCCGTGCGCTGCTTCGGGCGTAACGGTCTGGAGCGGACCTCGATCGCCGACATCACCGCCGAGTCCGGGCTCTCGGCCGGCTCGATCTATGCGCACTACCGCAACAAGGCCGACCTGGTCCGGGCCGCCGCCCGCGAGGTGCTCGCCAAGCGTGCCGACGTTCTTGGCGAGTACGCCGCAGCTGACGCCCCGCCCGGTCCCGACGAACTGCTCTCCCGTCTGATCTCCGCGATCGAGCCCGCCGAGGCCCGGGTCGGCGTGCAGACCTGGGGTGAGGCGACCATCGACCCGGCCATCCGCGACATCGTCGTCGACATGACCGACCGGATGCGCGCCATGCTGCACGACTGCGTCACGGCCTGGCTCGTCAAGGTCGAGCACCACGAGCCGGCCGAGGCCGAGGAGCGTGCCACCCCGATCGCCCACCGGGTCATGGCGCTCTACCAGGCCGAACTCCTGTACACCGCCCTGCGATCACCGACCGAGGAGACCGAGTCATGACCAACCCGACCGCTGCGTTAGCAGGCCGCGCCGTGAGCAGGGTCGGCTACGGCGCGTTGCAACTCGAGCGCCTGCACCACCGCCGTGACGAGGCCGTCGCGCTGCTGCGCCGCGCGGTCGGACTGGGCGTCGACCACGTGGACACCGCCGAGTTCTACGGCTTCGGTTTCGCCAACGACGTGATCCGCGAGGCACTGCGCCCCGAGGACGATGTCCTGGTCGTCACCAAGGTCGGCGCCGACCCCAACCCTGGCGGGCAGCTGCCGCTGCGTCTGGCACAGCGGCCCGAGCAGTTGCGTGCCAGTGTCGAGGACAATCTGCGTGGCCTCGGCGTCGACCAGCTCGCGGTCGTCAACCTCCGCCGCCTGGACACCGGCCCCGGGCTGCGTCCCGAGGGCGATCAGGTCGTCGACCTCGACGACCAGCTCGCGACGATGACCGCCCTGCGCGACGAGGGCAAGATCGGCGCGATCGGCCTGAGCAGCGTCACCCTCGACGGCCTGCGCCGCGCCCTGCCGGCCGGCATCGTCTGCGTGCAGAACGCGTACAGCCTCGCCTCCCGCGACGACGAGGACATCCTCGAACTGTGCGCGGCCGAGGGCATCGCATGGGTGCCGTTCTTCCCGCTCGGCGGGTCCTTTCCGGGCCTGCCGAAGGTCACCGACGAACCGGCCGTTCGGGCCGCCGCCGAGTCCCTGGGCGTGACGCCCGCTCAGGTCGGCCTCGCCTGGCTGCTGCACCACGCCCCGAACGTGCTGCTCATCCCCGGCACCGCCGACGCCGCCCACCTGGAGGCCAACACGGCGGTCGGCGAGATCACCTTCGACGCCGAGACCCTCGCGACCCTCGACGGCATCGAGTCCCGTTCCAACCAGGTCCCCATCGGCTGACCGGAATCAGGGCGACCCAGGTCGCGACACGCCGCACGCGCACGCGCACGCCGCACACCGGACCCGGACCCGGACACTCCGACGGGGCGCCGGGCCGGCGCGGAGAAACGCCTCTTCACCAGCTCAAGACCAGCTCAAGGACAGATCATGAAAGCCATCATCTACCGCGACAGCGGCACCCCGGACGTTCTTCAACTCGTCGACCGTGACCTGCCCGCGCCCGGCCCCGGCGAGGTTCGCGTCCGGGTCGCCGTGTCCGGGGTCAACCCGACCGACTGGCAGGCCCGTTCCGGCGGCCACGCCAAGCAGTTCTCCGAGGTCACCCCGCACCTGGACGGCGCCGGCACGATCGACGCCGTCGGTGAGGGGATCGACCGGAGCCGGGTCGGTCAGCGGGTCTGGGTCCTCATGGCCGCCGCCGGACGGCCCACCGGTACGGCCGCCGAGTTCACCGTGGTGCCCGCCGATCGAGCCGTACCGCTGCCCGACGAGGCCGGCTTCGACGTCGGCGCCTCACTCGGCGTCCCCGCGCTCACCGCGCACCGCGCGCTCACCGTCGCCGAGGACGGCCCACGCCGGCTGCGGCCCGGGGCGCTCGACGGCAGAGTGGTGCTCGCCGCGGGCGGTGCCGGAGCGGTCGGGCACGCGGTGATCCAGCTCGCCCGATGGGCCGGGGCCACCGTGATCAGTACGATCAGCGGCCCGGAGAAAGCGCGGCTGGCCACCGCCGCCGGAGCCCATCACGTCGTCAACTATCGCGAGGGCGACCCGGCCGCCGAGATCCGCAGGATTGCCCCGGACGGCGTCGACATCGTCGCCGAGGTGGCGCTGGGCGCGAACCTCGCGCTGGACCTGGCCGTGCTGCGGACCCGCGGCACGATCGCGACCTACGCCAACGACGGCGGCAAGCCGGTCGAACTGGACATGAGGCAGAGCATGGTACTGAACGCACGCTTCCAGTTCCTGGTGCTCTACACGGCCGGCCCGGAGGCACGCACGGCCGCCGTCGAGGACGTCACCGCCGCTGTCCGCGACGGTGCCCTGCCGGTCGGCGAGAAGCACGGCCTGCCGCTGGTCCGCTTTCCCCTCGACCGCACCGCCGACGCGCATCGAGCGGTGGAGAGCGGTGCGGTCGGCAAGGTCCTGGTGGACGTCATATCGTGACGACTCCCGCCTCGGCCGACCGGCCAGGGTTTTAGTCAGGCCGGACGCGGTTCCCCGGCCGTACGGTCGATACGTTGAGGCCGGCGGCGCTGCGCTCGTCGGCCTCACCGAGAGAGTCACCGCGCTCGGCGGCCGCATCCGGGCCCGACCGCGCGAGGACGGCCCGGGCTGGGAGGTCCTCGCCGCACTCCCGCCGCGCCCTGTTGGCGTCTCCGGGAACGGCGACCGCGTGGACCGCGTGGACCGCGTGGACCGCGTGGCGGCCAACGCCGCTCCGGTCGACGTCGAGCTCACCCGTCACCGTCGCCTTCCACGTCACCGTCACCCTCCACGTCACCGTCGCCGACCTGAGTGGGTACGGGGTCGCCGGGGTCGCCGCTGTCCAGAGCTGCTCGGCCGGTCCTCGCGCACCGACGTGCCGCCGGCCATGCGCGCCCGGCGCCCCTCACGCCAGCCCTGCCCCGCCGTCCACGCTCAGGAACGCCCCGTGGGCGAAGGCGGCCTCGTCGGAGGCGAGGTATGCGACCGCTTCGGCTATCTCCCGCGGCAGGCCGAACCGGCGGGCGGGCAGCGCCTGCGTGACGGCGGCGGCCCGGGGATCGGCGGCGACAGCGGCCTGGATCTCCTCGGGCAGGACAGGGCCGGGAGCGACCGAATTCACGCGTACGCCGGACGGGCCGTACTCCTTCGCCCACGCCTTGGTGAGGTTGTTCAGCGCGGCCTTGCTGGATGAGTAGGCGGCCCTGTCCGGTGCCGCCTTGTCGGCGACGAACGAGCTGACGTTGACGACCGCTCCGGCGCCCCGCTCGGCCATGGCCGGGACGAGTTCGCCGACCAGGAAGAACGGCACCTTGACGTTGGTGGCGTAGACCGTGTCGAAGACCTCCTCCGTGGTGCCGGTGGTGCTGCCCTCGGGGAACACGGCCGCGTTGTTCACGAGGATGTCGATCCGCCCGGTGACCGACCGGGCCTGGTCGGCCAGGGTCCGGGCGCTGTCCGCCGAGGTCAGGTCGGCCTGTACGAAGTCCGCCTTGCCGCCCGCTTCCCGGATGTCGCCGACGGCCTGTGCGCCGCGCTCGGCGTTGCGTCCGGACACGATGACATGGGCGCCGCGCTCGGCGAGGAGGTCGGCGACGGCGCGGCCGATACCGCTGGTGGATCCGGTGATCAACGCGGTCTTGCCGCTCAGAAGCGTGGACATGGCAACTCCAGACAGACTCATGACGAGGGTTGAAACACGGTTTTATAACTGGAACTGAGTGTCATAGTAGCAACTGGAGGTCACCGCATTGCCGACTGGTGCGTGCGTGGCCGGTCTCACCGGACCGGGCTGATGACTGATCGGCAAGCCGCGCTTAGCATCAATGAACCAAATGGTTCAAGATCTCGTGAGGGTAGAGGGTGCGCATGTCCGCGATAACAGAAGTCGCAGTCGACGTCATGAACGGCGACGTGGTCGTCCCGGCGATCATGACGGTGCCTGCGCGGCCCTCTGCCGTCGTCATCCTGCTTCACGGGACGATGTCGCAGAAGAACGAGGTGGCCGGCGTCTACCGGCGTCTCGCCGCCGCGTTGGCGCGGCGCGGGATCGGTTCCCTTCGCATCGACTTCCGAGGGTGCGGTGACTCCGTACGGCCCCAGCCCGAGCTGACGGTCGAGACGCAGGTGTCGGACGCGCGTGCCGCGGTCGATCACGTGACCCGTGACCCCGCCTTCTCCGACTGCGCCGTGGGAGTGCTCGGCTTCTCCCAGGGAGGTCGCATCGCGGCGCTGCTCGCTGCCCGCGACTCGCGCGTAAAAGGGCTGGTCACCTGGAACTCCGGCGCGTTCGACATGACTGAACTGGCTTTCTACAAGGAGCTTCACGCGGAGGCCGAGGCGGCGGGCACCGCGTGGCTGCGGGCGCCCTGGGGCGGCACGTTTGAGCTGTCCGCCCAATGGTTCGCCGAGACGGCCTCCGTGCGGCCGGAGGCCGAGATCGGCGCCTACGAGGGCCCGATCCTGACCGTCAACTGCGCTGACGACGAGCTGGTCGACCCCGAGGCGGGGAAGCGGCTCGTCCTCGCGTCGTCCAGTGGTGACGCCTCCGCGGTCCTGTTGCGCGCGGGCGGCCACATCTTCGGCCTCGACGAGGGGGACGGGGGCGGCCCCCTCGCGACCCGCTTGGTGGACGACACCTGCGACTGGTTCGCGTCCCGCCTGCGCGACGAAATGTAACCAACGAGACATACCCATTTTATGAATCATTTGGTTCACTAACCCGCATGACAGATTTGGTGGCGCTCGACGGCGTCGTTCAGGAGTTCCGGCTGAACCGCCGGAACGTCGTACGGGCATTGGACGGCATCGATCTCGCTGTGCGGGAAGGCGAGTTCGTGTCCCTCCTCGGGCCGTCCGGCTGCGGGAAGTCGACGATCCTGCGGATCGTCGCCGGCCTCGAGCAGCCGACGGCCGGGACCACAGTGGTCGCGGGTCAACGGCCGCAGGCGATGAGTCGCGGCCACCGCCTGGGTGTCGCCTTCCAGGAGCACGCTCTGCTCCCGTGGCTGTCCGCCCGGGACAACGTGTCCCTGCCGTTCAAGGTGGCACGCCGTCCTGTCGACCGGGCGCGGGTGGACGAGCTTCTCACTCTGGTCGGGCTCCGCGACTTCGCCGATGCCCGGCCGCGCCAGCTCTCCGGCGGCATGCGCCAGCGTGTGTCCATCGCCCGGGCCCTGGTGCTGCGCCCGGACCTGCTGTTGCTGGACGAGCCGTTCGGCGCACTGGACGCGGTCACCCGGCGGCGGCTCAACGGAGAGCTGGCACGGATCTGGGCCGCGGAACAGATCACGACGATCCTGGTCACGCATGACGTGGAGGAGGCAGTGCTGCTCTCGGACCGGGTGGTGGTGATGTCCGGCCGGCCCGGGCGGATCATCCACGAGGAGCGGATCCGCTTCGACCGGCCCCGTGACCAGCACACGGTCCGCAGCCCGCAGTTCCACGAGACCGTCGACAGGCTCACGCGGCTTCTCGATCACTCCGACACCGCCGAGACCGTGCACAGCACCGCCGAGACCGTGCACAGCACCGCCGAGACCGTGCACAGCACCGCCGAGACGGTGCACAGATGAACGGGCGTGTGCTTTCGGCGCTGACCGGTGTCGCCGTGCTCCTGGCAGTCATGGAATCCGCTGGGCGGCTGGGACTTGCCGGGTCTTCCTTCCCGCCATTGAGCGAAGTCGTCGGTGACGCGTCACAACCCATGACGCGCATGCTGCTGGGCCGCGCCGTGGACGCCACGCTCGGCTCTTCCCTAGAGGGACTGCTGATCGGCAGCGCCGCCGGTCTGCTGCTCGCAGCCCTCGGCCACCTGATCGCGCAGCTCAGCACCGGACTCGACCGACTGTCGGTCCTGGTCGCCTCGCTCCCGCTGCCGGCCCTCGGCCCGCTGTTCATCGCGAGCTTCGGCGCGCAGAACACACCGGTGGTCATCGCCGCGCTGGGCGCCGGATTCGGCATGTTCGTCGCCGTCACCAGCGGACTCTCCTCCGTGTCGAGGACGCAGCAGGACGTCTTCACCGCCCTGGGCGGCACCCGCGCCACGCGACTGCGGCTGCTCGAGCTCCCGACCGCGGTCCCGTGGCTCCTCGACGGCCTGGCGCTCGGTGGTCCTGCCGCCGTCCTCGGGGCAACCATCGGCGAGTGGTTCGGGGCGTCCCGCGGCCTCGGTGTCGTGGTGATCAGCTCGCTCCAGAACGTCCAGACGACCCTGTTGTGGGCCGCCGCTCTGGCGATCACCCTCCTCTCGCTGGTCGCCTACGCCATCCCGAGCGCACTGCGCGGTGTCGCTGTGAGGCGGTACCGATGAGAACGCTGAACCGTGTGCTGCGGCTGCTCCTCGCCAACTGGCCGTTCATCGCCCTGCTCGTCGGCTGGGATCTGTGGGTGGTGCTGAACGGCTTCACCGTGACGGTCGCGCCTCGCCCCTGGGCGGTGCTCGCCACCTTCGCCGACACCCCGACGACCTACGCGGCACCCCTGCTGTGGACGGCCCTCGACGCGGTCGTGGGGCTTGCCGGGGGCATCCTCGCCGGTCTGGCCGCGGCCTTCCTCGTGCACCTGTGGCGCTCCACGGCAGGCCTGGTCACGCCCGTCGCACTGCTGCTGCGGTCGGTGCCGCTGACGGCCCTGATCCCGATCGTCGCCGCCGTCGTCGGCTACGGCAACGGCGCCGCCACCATCGCGACGGTCATCGTCTGTTTCTTCCCGGCGTTCGCGTTCACGCTCAGCGGCCTCGGTTCCGTCCCCGTCCCGCAACGCGACGTGCTGAGCGTCCTCGGCGCCGGCCGCCTGACCAGGCTGCGGCTTCTCGACCTCCCGTCCGCCCTGCCCAGCGTGGCCGTCGCCCTGCGGCTGAGCACGCCCATCGCCGTCGGGGGCGCGCTGCTGGCCGAGATGCTCGTGGGAACGCATGGGCTGGGCCGGCTCTTCGTCGACCTCCGCAGCTACAACCAGGTCGAGCAGACCTGGGGTACGGCGCTCCTCGGGACGGCACTCGCCGTCGCCGCGTTCGCGGTGTCCCGACGAGTCGAGCACGCCGTGCTGGCGCGCTTCCACTGACCGCCGGGCGAACGCCCGGACCACGGATCTCCCGGCAGCAGCCCGGGCGGATGAACTCCCGGCAGCAGCCCGGGCGGATGAACTCCCGGCGGAGCCCGGGCCGACCGAAGGAACCCTCCTTGATCACTACCCCCTTGCCCGGACGAGCGCGGCGAGCGCTCGGTGCGGCCGTCGCCACGGTCGTCGCGATGTCGGCGCTCGCCGCCTGCGGTGCCGACGACGCCGGCGCCTCGGCCGCGAAGCCGACCGGATGCACGAAGTCCACCAAGATCAGAGTGGCGCTCGGCTGGATCCCGAGCGTCGAGTTCGGCGGCTACTGGATGGCCGACCACGCCGGCTACTACGCCGACCAGTGCCTCGATGTCGAGTTCCAGCCCGGTGGTCCCAACGCTCCGCTCCCGACCGCCGCCGTGGCGGGAAAGACCGCCGATGTCGGAATCTCCTCCACACTCACCGAAGTGCTGACGTCGGCGGGCCACGGCGACAAGATCGTCATGCTGGGTGCGGCCTTCCAGGACTCCCCGGCCGCGCTCATCTCGCTGGCGAAGGACCCCGTCAAGTCGGTCACCGATCTCGCGGGCAAGCGGATCTGTCTGCAGGACGGCGTACAGCCGCTCATCGACTCCCTGTTCACCAAGGACGGCAAGAAGCCCGACTACAAGGCGGTCAGCGTCGGCTACGACATCGCCCCGCTGGTCAAGGGCCAGTGCGACGCCTACAACGGCTTCGCCAGCAACCAACCGGTCACACTGGAGACCCAGTTCAAGCTCAAGGCGTCGGACTACGTGGTCACTCCGTTCTCCAAGCTCGGGGTCGAGCAGTACGCCGACCTGCTGTTCGCCCAGAAGTCCTTCGTGGACGGCAACCACGCGGCTGTCGTCAAGTTCCTCCGCGCCACGTCGAAGGGCTGGGCCGACTACCTCGACGACCCGGCCGCGGCCGCGAAGGTCACCGTCGACAAGTACGGCGCCGACCTCGGCCTCGACCTCGCACAGCAGCAACGCACCGCGCAGCTGCAGGTGCCGTACCTCAAGAGCGCCGACACCCAGAAGCACGGCCTGCTCTGGATCGACTCTGCGACACTCGGCGGACCCATGTACGAGGGACAGGTCGCCGCGGGCGTCAAGGGCCTGCCCGACAAGGCCGATGTCCCGGGCCTGCTCGACCTCGGTCCGCTGACCGAAGCCACGGGATGATCATTGATGCCGGGCACCCGAGCAGTGGGTGCCCGGCATCACCTACGAAAGGCCGCAATGAGTGAGAAGGCCCCCGCGCGACGCAACGCCGCGGGTGAGGAGCGACGCCGTGAACTGCTCGACCGCATTATCGATCACGTCCTGGAGCGCGGGGTCGCCAACCTCACGCTGCGCGGACTCGCGCAGGCCGTGGGCTCCAACAACCGGATGCTCATCTACTACTTCGGCGGGTTCGAACAGCTCCTGACGACGGCACTGGACGAGTCCTGGAACCGCTTCCCGACGCCGACCGACCCCACCGAGCTGCTCGCCGACCGCACGACGCCCCTGACAGCCCGCCTGGAGCAGCTGTGGCAGCTGCTCGCGGAGCCGGCCCGGCACGACTACATGCGGCTGTTCTTCGGCGTACTCGGCATCGCGGCGTACGACCGCGAGCGTTACGCCTCGTTCCTCGAGGCGACCAAGCGCCTCTGGATCCAGCCGCTCACCGACGCGATCGCCGCGGAGGGCGTGGACATGAAGGAGGCCGAGCTGCTCGCGTACGAGGCGATGGCGCAGTGGCGCGGTCTCGAGGCACTTCAACTCGCGTCGCAGGACTACGAACTCGTCGACCGTGTCCGCCTGCGCTGGGTGCACAGCCTGACCGAGCGCATCCATCTCACCGCCCGGATCCGCCTCGCCGACGCCAACGAACGGACACAGCCATGAGTGGTCTCGCCGAGGCCGTCCAACCGTTTCCGCAGCCCTTCGTCCCGGTCGCCTATGAGCCTCCCGAGGCTGTCGCACCACACCGGGGACCGGACCGGACGATCTATCCGGACATCATGTACGGCCATGTGGAGGGCTTCCGCCCGCTCCGGCTCGACCTCTACGTTCCCGACGCCGAGCGGGCCGTCCCCGTCGTGCTCTACATACACGGAGGCGCATGGCTCGGCGGATCCCGCAAACCGCTGCACCACGACTTCGTGGACTTCCCGACGATCTGGCACCAGCTCAATCGCGCCGGGATGGCGGTGGCAAGCGTCAGTTACCGCCTCGCCTCGGAGGCACCGTTCCCCACCTGTCTGCACGACGTCAAGGCCGCCGTTCGCTGGCTCCGCGCCCACGGCGGCCAACTCGGCCTGGATCCCGGCCGGATCGGCGCCTTCGGGGATTCCGCGGGCGCGCATCTCGCCCTGCTGGCGGCGCAGCGGACACCGGCGGAGTTGGAAGGACACGTCGGTGTGACCGGTGTGCCGTCCGATCTCGCCGCCGTCGCGGCCTGGTACCCGCCGACCGACCTTTCGCTCTTCCGTCGTCCGCCGGACCTGGATCCGCAATCGGCGGCCGCGCTGCCCGAAACGCGCCTGCTCGGTGGCCGGGTCGAGGAGCTGCCCGACCTGGCACGGGCGGCAAGTCCGGTGACCTGGGTACACCCGGACTCGCCGCCCGTGTTGCTCGTGCACGGCACCGCCGACTCGCTCGTGTCCATCGAGCACAGCGAAACGATGGCCGCGGCCTACGCCGCTGCGGGAGCGTTCGCGGAGCTGCAGGTGGTCTCCCGGGCCGACCACTGCTTCCTCGGTATCGACATCGAACCGATCGCTGAGCGCACGGTGACGTTCCTGCGCAGGCATCTGCAGGCGTAACAGGAATGCCTTCGGGCGGGGAGCGGTCGGCCCGCGCTCAGCGAGGCGTCAGCGCGCTGAAGGCCTCGTCCAGCAGGTCGACGAGGTCCAGGTGACCGTCGGAAGCGGTCCAATGGTCGAGCGCGATGTTGAGGCAGTCCAGCGCTGCCGCGGCCTTCACGGAGACGGCCAGCGTCACGGGCTGCGGGGGATCGGTGCGCTCGGCGAGGGCCTGGGTCAGGGTGGGCCACCACCCGCGCTGCTTCTCCAGTTGCCGGGCGCACAGCGCGGGGGTCTCGAGGACGAACCGGGTCGTCCGCAGGGCCCTGACCGGATCCCGGCGGTAGTGCTCTATCGCGGCGTCCAGCCCGCGCCGCAGTGCCGTCCAGTCGTCCTCGTCGGAGGGGCGGGCACGTACGGCGTCGGCCACCTGCTCGCCGTGCGACTCGAAGACGCTGAGGGCCGCGTCCTCCTTGCTGCCGAAGTACCGCAGGAACGTGCTGCGGGAGACCCCGGCCGCGGAGGCCAGGTCGTCCAAGGTGACCTTCTCGAACCCGTCACGGAGGAACAGGTCGAAGGCCACCTGGGCCAGTTCCGCGCGTACGGCGGCCCGGGCGATGCTCCGGGTGTTCGTACGCCCAGCAGCCCCGTCCACCCGAGATCCCTTCCGCGCGTACCCAGTCCCCGTGTCGCCTGCCAGGCGCCAGGGCGCCAGTATGACACCCGGTCTCACGCACCGGAGATCCTGACCGGATCACTGGGCGTCGAGAACTCCACGCTCCTGGACGGGTACGTCATTCGCCTCTGCCGGCGTCTCGGCCTCCCAGCGCAGCAGGTCGCCCGGCTGGCACTCGAGCACCTCGCAGAGCGCGGCGAGCGTCGCGAAGCGCACCGCCCTGGCGCGGCCGTTCTTGAGTACCGCCAGGTTGGCCGGAGTGATCCCCACACGGTCCGCGAGCTCGCCCACGGACATCTTCCGCCTGGCCAGCATCACGTCGATGTCGACGGCGATCGGCATCAGATCACCTCGTCCAACTCGGCCTGCATCCGGGACGCTTCGACATCGCGCGCGACGGCCTGGGCGAGCAGCATCCGCAGCACGAGCACGATGAGCGCGACCCCCAGGATGGCCAGACCGACCCCGGCCATGATGACGGTGACTCCCGGGTCGTCCCGTTGCCCCGGCGCGTTGACGGCCGTGACCGTGAACCAGAGGAGGGCGGCCGCCACGATCGCTCCGATCACGCCGTCCACGTACCGGAAGGCGGCGTGGGAGAACACGGTTTCGCGTCGCACCATCGTCACCAGCCGCCATACGCAGACCAGGGCGACCTGGGCCGCCACCATGCCCAGGATCGTGATGACGCGCAGCGCGGTCAGCGGCAGCGACCCGTCCTCCGGGTCGTTCCCGCTGACCAGCACCCACACCATCCCTGCCTGTACGAACACGGTGCCGGCGAGCACCACCACGAGCACGGCGCGCAGCGCACGCACGGTCAGCTGTCCCATGACCCACCCTTCCATCGAATCGCGATGGGAATCTATCGAAAGTCGATATGTGGGGCAAGGGTCAGGTGGAGCCGGGACCGATTAATCGGTGTCCCGCCCGCGACCTCGGGACGCAGGATGGTGCGCATGACACTGGCCACCCCCGTACTGCACACCGCGCGCCTGCGGCTGCGCCCCTTCACCGACGCCGACGCGGATCCCCTCTTCGCCCTGCACAGCAGCGCCCACGTGCTGCGCTACTGGGACTCCGCGCCGTGGACCGAACGGGCTCGGGCCGACCGCTTCCTCGAGGCGTGCCGGAAGATGGAGGACGAGGGCACCGGCGTACGGGTGGCCATCGACCGGGTCTCCGACGGGGCCTTCGTCGGCTGGTGCGGGTTGACCGGATGGAACCCGGACTTCCGCAGCGCGTCGATGGGTTACTGCTTCGCGGAAGCGGCGTGGGGCCAGGGCTACGCGACGGAAACCGCGCACGCCGTGCTGACGTGGGCCTTCGACACACTGGACCTGAACCGGGTCCAGGCCGAGACCGATACGCGCAACCTGGCATCCGCCCGGGTGCTGGAGAAGGTCGGTTTCGTGCGCGAGGGGACCCTGCGGGAGGACTGCGTCGTGAACGGCGAGGTGTCCGACTCATGGGTGTTCGGCCTGCTCAGGCGGGAGTGGCGGCCGTCGGCCCCTACCCGGTGAGGCTTCCGTTCAGCCAGGTGGCGGTGAGTTCCGCGCGGGAGCGGGTGCCGGTGCGCTGGAACAGGCGGGTCAGGCGTTGTTCCACCGTTTTGGTGCTGCAGTTGAGTTCCGCGGCGATCTGCTGGTTGGTCGCGCCGTCGCTGACCATGCGTACGAGCGTGATGTCGGGCTCGGTGAGCTGGTGTTGTGCTTGGCGGAGTCTCGGTACGGGGATGCCGCGCTGTTGTGCGGCACGGGTGACGGCGGTGCGGAAGGGGCGGCCCAGGCCGAGGGGGCGGGCCTCGCGTATGGCCTCGGTCAGCCAGTGCCGGGGGTCGTCGGCGATGGACGTCAGACACATGCCGGCGATGACGCTCAGGTGGACGTCGCCCCGGCGTCCGATCGAGCGGTGGGCGGTCAGCGCGCTGTCCGCGTCGTGATGGGCGATGCCCCGCGCGATGAGCAGGGCCTCGTGGGTCATGGCCGTGGCCGCTTCCTCGTGCAGGGTTTCCAGTTCCTCCAGGGCCGGTCGGACCCTCTGCGCCAGGCCGTGCAGGGCGGCGAGGGACAGGATGCGCAGCAGTAGCCGTTCGACGCCCGCGAGTTGGCCGTTCTTGCGTGCCTGCCGCGCGTCGCACCAGGCTTCCTCCAGCGCCTCCTCCTGCCGGCCGGACCAGTACCGGACGGCCAGGCGGGCACGTGCCGCCAGGGGATGGGTGACGGTGTCGGGGACCAGGTCGAGCCATGCGCGGGCGTGTGCGACGTCTCCGCGGGTGCAGTGGATCTCCGCGGCCAGCGCCCGCGGCAGGTGCGGGACGCCTGCCGCAGGATGGGTCCGGCCGCGTACTTCGATGCCGCGGGCGGCTGTCAGCGCGGCGTCCCAGTTCCCCGCCAGGTAGTCGCGGACCATGCCCCGGTACTGGACGGCGATGCCGTCGGGAGCCGCCACGTACCGGTCGCCGAGGACGGCGGCGAACGCGCCGGCCAGGTCCGCGTGGGCGGCGGCGTGGCGCAGCCGGTCCATGGCCCGGTCGTCGAGGGCGTCGGGGGGCAGGTCGCGCCGTGCTCGGCTCAGTTCCGGGTGGCTGCCCGTCGCGGCGGCCACCAGACGCTGTTCGGCGGGTGAGGGCAAGGGCGTGCGGCGGTGCCCGGGACCAGTGTGCGGGGTGTGGCGGGCCGTCGATGCCGCCGGGGGTGTGAGCGGGCCGATGCCGTACAGGCCGCCGAGTGCCGCCAGCCCGGCCGCGGCGGGAAACCGGTCAGCCGTCTCGGCGCAGCGGGGGCGCAGGTCATCGGCGCAAGGGGCGCGGTGTTCGTGCAGCGCCGCCCACGCCCACGCGGCGGCAACGTCCGACAGGCCGGCTGGTTCCCCGACGTCGGCGGGGCGTTCGGGGCGTTCAGTGGGTTCAGCACGTTCGGTGTGACTGGTGGGGTCCGTGTGCTCGGTGTGCGGTGTCTCCAGCAGAGCGAGCAGTGGCTTGCCCAGTGCCAGGAGGCCGCCGTGGTCGCCGTATCGCAGACTCAGGCTGCTCGCCTCGTGCAGCACACCACGCGTGCGCCGGTCCTGGGGTGCGAGCCGGTGGAGCGCGGCCGCGTAGGCGCGGGCCGAGCGGGGCCAGTTGCTCCTGGCCTCCTCGCGGGCCGCCGCCAGCAGCAGCGGCACCGCGAGGGAGTCGGCCAGACGCGGGCCGGAGGCCGCGACGCGGTCGGCCAGCCTCGGGTAGCCGCGGCCGGTGGCCTCGGCACCGAGCTTCTCCGTCAGCTTCGTGACGTACCGCGCGGAGTTGCCCTGGACGTCGCGCCGGCTGGGCAGGGCCCGCAGCGTCGCCGCGAGCGCCGGGACGGCGAACGACAGTCGGCCTCGCGGGTCAGCGGTCAGGACCCCGTCCGTGATCAGACGGTCCAGCGCGCGTTCGAGGGCTCGGGCGCCGGCGGACGGCGCCATCCTGAACGCGTCGTCGACGTGCACATCGGCATGGTCGAGAACGCGGGCGGTGACGATCGCCGTCTCGACGATCCCGGGGTACGGGGGCGTGTGGGGCCGGCCGAACCCGAGGAGGAAGGCTTCCTCGGTGCTCAGCCTCAGCTGGTTCTCCGCACGGGTGAGGCACATCCGGTCGTCGAGTTCCAGCAGGTCCCGTCCGTCCAGGGCGTCGAGGAGCGCCAGCACGGCGCGCGGGTTGCCCGCCAGCGTGCCCAGGGCCCGTGACACCGTGGCCGCCACCGCGGGGTCGGCCGGGTGGCCGAACCGCCGGGTGAGGTGGAGGTCGACGAGCTTGGCGACGTCGGCCGGGTGCAGAGGGGGCAGTTCGAGGACGTCGTCGGCGGCGGCCGCCAACTGGGCGCGAGAGTGATCCCCGGCGGGTCCGGGGCGGCCGGCCATCACCACGGGTACACCGCGCGGGCGGAAGACCCGTAACAGCAGCCCCAACGTGTCGGCGGCCGGTCGCGGCATACGGTCGATACCGTCGACGACCAGGGCGAGCGACATCCTGCGGGCCCCCGCCGCCAGCGCCTCGGAGAACGCGGCCAGCCCCTCCGCCCCGCCGGCCCGCGCCGCCCTCCGTAGCCGCGACCTCTCGGCACCGGGCAGCGCCGCCAGGCAGTTGCCGGGGTCGGTGAGAACCAGGCCGGACCCGGCGGAGACGGCGACCGCGTCGGCCGTGTGGGCCGTGCGTTGGGCGAGGACCGCGTTGGCCGGGTCGGCCGTGCGTTGGGCGAGGACCGCGTTGGCCGGGTCGACCGTGCGTCGGGGGTCGGCCGGGTCGACCGTTCGTCGGGGGTGGACCGTGTCGGCCGTGCGTTGGGGGTGGACCGCGTGGGCCGTGTCGACCGTGCGTCGGGGGTGGACCGGGTCGGCCGGGTCGACCGTGTCTCGGGGGTCGGCCGTGCCGACTCTGTCCCGGGGGTCGTCGGTTTCGCCCTCCCAGCCGAGCCGCAGCACCGCGGTGCCGTCCTGGGTCGCCGCACGCCGCGCCCGCTCCAGGACGGTCGTCTTGCCCATCCCCGCCCCCGCGCTGACCAGCAGGACGCGCGCCCTCTCACCGGTGGCGCGCAGGGCGTCGGCCAGTGCGTGGACGTCGTCGGCTCTGCCGACGACCGCTCCACGCTGTTCCCGCACGGTGCCACCTCGTTCGTTCTCCGCGACCGACGGCGGTGCGGGGCATGACGGCGCGGCCCATATGGTCAGTGCACTGACGCCTTTCTGGACACGGGTACGCGGCCGGCCTCGGCCGTGTTCATCACCCGCCAGGGCACACCTCGGAAACTGGACGGTGACTGTGAGGCCGGGAACCGACGAACCGGACCGCTGGGGCAGGCCCGCCGGCATGGACCGCACCGACGACCGCCTGCTCGGCCGCGAGCGGGAGTCGCGGCGGATCGACGGTCTGCTGGGCGACCCCGACGGCCCGCGCCTCGTCTTCGTGCGAGGTGAACACGGCGTGGGCCGCACCGCGTTCCTGCACGCCACCGGCGAACGGCTGCGGACACAGGGAATCGCCGTGCACGTCATGGACTGTGTCCCCGGCGACGGTGACCGGCCGCTGCTGCTGGCGCTGCGACTGGTCATGGCACTGGAGGAGCGCCCGTCCGGCCCGGAAGGTCCCCGGTCGGCCACAGGGCCGGTCGCCCGGGCGCTGTCGGCCGCGGACCGGCACGACCGGGCCGCGATGGAGACACTGCTGCGCGCCGCTCTCACCCGCCGCGCACCGGTGACGGTCCTGGTCGACGATGCCCAGCACGCCGATCCCGACTCCCTGACCGCCCTCGGGCGGATCGATGCCCCTGGTGTCCGGCTGGTGGTGTCGGTCGCCCGGCACACCGCACCGAGCATGGGCGGTACGGGCGGTACGGGCGGTACGGGCGGTACGAGAACAGCCACCCCTGCGCCCGAAGGGCCCCGGTCCGCAGGCCGTGAAGGCGCGGGCCGTGCGGGTGTTCCCCGGATGGACGAAGAGCCGGCCGACGGCAAGGGGTCGCGCGCAGTCGTCCTGCTCCCGCTCGGAACGCGGGACACCACCGCTCTGGTCGCGCGGTGGCTGCGGGCCGAAGCGGACGCCGATCTGGCGCGCCGGGTGGGCGAGTTGACGCGCGGTGTCCCGGGAGCGGTCGAGGCCCTGCTCACCGGCTGGACGCGCCGAGGCGTGATCCGGATCGTCGACCGCCATGCCTTCATACCCGCGCGGGCGACGGCCCCGGTGCTGCCCGACGACGACCGGTTCGTCCTGGCCCTGGACCGACTCGGCGAGCCCGCGCGCGCGGTGGCCGCCGCACTGAGCGTCCTGGGACCACTCGGCCCGCCGGCCCTTCAACTGACCGCGGACTGGACGGGCCTGTCCACCGACGCCGTCATCGACGGTGCCCACCGCCTGGTCGAGGCGGGCGTCATCGACGAACCACCCGGCCCGTACCGGACCACACCGCGAGGCTGGACCTTCCGCCTGCCCCTGACCGAGCACACCGTCCGAGAGCGGCTGAGCCCGGTGGAACGCAGCCGGCTGTCCGCCACCGCGGTCGAGGTCCTCTGGGGATACGCGGACGCGCGGCACGCGGAAGCGGCGATCCCCCCGGCGCCGGTTCTCCCCGGCGAGACGAACGCCCTGACCTACCGCGCGGACCGGATCGCGGACGCGGGCAGCCTGGTCGACCGGGAACGCGCGGTGGCCGAACTGACCGCCGCCGCCCAGCGGATACGGCCCGGCACGGATGACGGGCGGGTCCTGCGGTGGCTGCGGGCCGCCCGTGACCTCACCGAACACGCCGACGCCCGCGATCTCCTCCTCCAGCGGTACGGCACAGCCGCCTACCTGGCCTGCGACTACCCCACCGCACGGGCCGCCGGCGAATCCCTGCTGCGCGATCCGGGACCGACGCTGAGCGACCTCGACCTGCAAGAGGCCGCCTGCCTGGTCGTCGCGGTCACGGCCAACCAGCGCGACTGGCCCACGATGTCCCGGCTCGCGACCGCCCACTGGTGGGACGGACTGCCCGTACCCGCCCTCGCCAAGGTGACCGGACAGGCCCTGGCCCTGTGTCACCTCTCGCGCTGGCAGGAGACAGCGGAACTGCTCGACCGGACCCGGTCGGTGTGGAACACCGGCCCACGCGCGCGTGCGGCGCCCGGCCGGTTCCGCGCCATGGCCGAGCTGGCCATGGGCCGCCCGGAGCCCTACCGGCGCGAACTGGCCCTGCACGACGCCCCGGACCTGCCCCTCGGCAAGGTGTACTCGCTGGCCGGCGGCATGTTCGACACCCTGCTCACCGGCTACGACCTCAACGCGGCCGAAGCCCTGCTGGAGACCGCCGGCCTGACCGTGCCCATGCTGCCGCCGCTCGGCCGGTTTCTCTTCGATCACCTCACGGGCCGGTGGGACCAGGCACTGGAATCGGCCCGCCGGCTGCTGGCCCACGACGAGGTCCAGTCGATCCCGGTGGCCGACAGCTCACCGCTTCCCGCACGGACGGCGGCCGTCCTCCTCGCCCGGGGGCGCATCACCAGCGCGCTCCAGCTCATCGAGGTCGTGCGCGGTCCCGAAGGGAGCCCGCCGCAGTGCGCGCTGCACGCTTCGGAAGCAGAGGTGCTCATGGCCCTCGGCGACCTGGGCAGCGCCGAAAGGGCCCTGCGCGGCGCGCTGACCACGGCACAGGCGCACGACCAGGTCCACGGCACGGACGAGCTGTGGGCCCTGCTGGCAGAGGTGACGGCCGAGACCGGGCACACCGCCGAGGCGGCGGTCTGCCTGCGGCACCTGGAAGGCATCGCCGTACGGACGGGCACCGACCGGTCCCGTCTTCGGCATCTGCTCGCCTCGGCCCGCGTCCTGCGGCAGGAAGCACCCGACACGGCACGCCACAACCTGAGCGAGGCCGTCGATCTCGCTCGCACCCGCGGGCTGCCTTTCGAGACGGCGACCACCCTGGTGGCCGCCGCCACCACGGGCGCGGTCCCGAGCGCGCTGCTGCACGAGGCCTACGAGCTGTTCGGCACGACCGGCGCCACCCTGTGGCGCTTCCACACCAGGACCGCGCTGCGCGAGGCCGGACTCACCGTCCCCGGCCGCAAGCAGGCCACCGCCGAGAACGACCAGCTGCTCGCCACGCTGCTCGCCGAGCGGCTGACCACCCGCCAGACGGCCACCGTCCTGGGACTCACCGAGGACGCGACCGCCCGGCGCCTGTCCCGGCTGTTCGCCCGCACGGGAAAACGCTCCCGCACCGAACTCGTCACCGCCGTACTCACCGACGCCCTCTGACACGGCACGGCGCGAGCCCCCGGACCGTCCTGCATCCGGGGGCTCGTCCGTCGCGTCAGATCACACCAACTCGGGGACGTGTGCGGACGCCCGGTCCCTGCGTATCTCGCGCTCCGCCAGATACGACAGCGCCGGTGCCGCGCTGAAGCTCACCGCCTGGTAGAGGAGCGTGAGCGTCATCGCCACCGAGACGACACCGAAGGGCAGCGCGGTGACCGACAGGACGGCGAAGAGGAGGAAGACCACGGCGAGCACGGTCTCCTCACCGGCGCTGTTGAACACCTGGATCCTTGACTGCAGTCGGCGGAACTTGTCGGTCCGGTTCCAGATCGCGGGCCGGTTCAGCATCGCGAGCAGCGCCGCCTTCCCGATCACATAGAAGAGAGCGCGCTGGGCCAGGACGGCTCCGGCGAACTCACGCGCGGTGAAGCCCATGACCTTGCGGTACACCGTCCACTGCAGCAGCCGCCTGCCCGCCATCACGAAGAGGAACGGCACGTACCAGGTCACCGGCACCGGCCACACGTCACCGTTCGCGACCATCGACAGCAGCATGGCCGGCGGCACCGCCACCCCGGCGAACCTGACGCCACGCAGGGCGTTGATCAGCCCGTGGTTGGCGTGGTGGATCCGCTGTACGACATTCAGGTGCGAGGCGCTACGCCCGGCACCGGGGCGGAACATGTGCGCGTGGGCGCGGATCTCCTGCACCGGGCCGTAGGTCCAGCGGAACCGCTGCTTCCGGTAGCCGTTCCAGGTCTCCGGGACGAGCCCCCGGCCGTACGGGCGCTTGAGGTAGACCGAGTTGTACCCGCTCGCGTGGATGCGGATGGCGAGCTCGGAGTCCTCGGTCAGGCACCATTCCGCCCAGCCGCCGGCCTTGTCGAGGGCGGCCAGCCGGATGGTGGACATCGTGCCGACGGTGAGGCCCGCCCCGTTCTCGTCGAGCGCGACCATGTGGGCGGCGAAGAAGAGGGCGTACTCGGCGTTGGCGATCCTCGTGAACGCCGACGACTCGTAGTCGCGGTAGGCGTGCGGGCACTGCACGAAGCCCGTCTCGGGATCCTCGAAGTACCCCACGGTGTCCGCCAGCCAGTTCGGTTCGACGATGTAGTCGGCGTCGACCACGCCCACCACTTCCGCGCGAGAATCGATGTGGGGCCGCGCCCAGTTCAGCGCACCGGCCTTCGCGCCGGTGATCCCCTCCACGTGCAGGAACCGGAAACGCGGTCCCAGCCGGGCGCAGTGCTCCTCCACGGGCCGCCAAAGGCTTTCGTCCGTGGTGTTGTTGTCGATGACGAGCACTTCGTAGTCGGGGTAGTCGAGCAGGCTCAGCGCGTCGAGCGTCTCGATGACCACCCCGGGCGGCTCGGCGTGGATCGGGAGCTGCACGGAGACCATCGGCGCGAAGCCGGACGGACGAGGACGCGCGGTCGCGCCGGCCCTGCGCCACCGGGAGCGCAGGAGCACTTCGGAGCCCGTGACCTCGTCGAGCAGGTCGGAGGGGAGGCAGATGATGGTCAGTACGGAGCTGATCGTGACGAACACGAGGGTCACCGTGCTCACGCCCGAGTCGATCGCCTTCGCGGCGAACGGCACCAGCCACACCACCGGCAGGACACTCAGGAACACGCAGGTCACGACGAACAGGCTGCCGACAGGCCGGAAGGCGGTCAGCCTCCGGAGTGCCAGGAAACTGAGCGCCATCATGGAGAGCGCGGTGAGCAGGCCCCACTTCAGGGAGCCCCCGAAGGCCACGCTCACCAGCAGGGCCGTGCCGAAGCACAGGGCGTGAACTGTTGTCGGGAAACGCAGTTCCCGCGCTGTGGGGTGCGGATGTCGCGCGAGCGTGACGATGGCGGCCAACTGGGCCGCCGCCACGATCAATAACGTGGCGACCAGATTATTCATGGGATTTCAGACTTTCCGATGTGCAAGGAGAGGCCGGGCGCAGCGCGACATGGCGCACCCGCGCAGGGGTGCGCGCACGCTGCTTTCGGCGTTTCGGGGCCTGAGTGGGGCGGCCCCTTCGAGCGGCGCGGGGTGCCGGGATTACCGGTGAATGTCGTTTCCGCATTCACTCCGCGTGCCGCTTCCTTGAATCGTGTCAGCTGAGAGTGGTCGCCTCGGCGCTCGCGGCCGCCCGGCGGCTAAGTACAGGGAAACCGGACGCGAACAGTGCCGTAGGGAGGTTCCGTCGGCCGATCAGTCGACCGGGACCGCGTCGAACACCGCCCGGTGCACGCGGACCTGAGCCGAGCCCGCCAGGCGGTCGAGCAACGCCCGGTAGCGGTCCAGGACGTACGACTGGCGGATCGAGTCGTGGGCCGTGGCGAACGACTGGTGCGGGAAGTCGCCGCGGTGGGCGGTGAAGTAGGACCTGAGGGCGGTGTCCGATGTCGTGATGGCCCGCGTCTCGGTGAGCTTGTTCCGGAGGTCGGCGGCGAGGTTGCTCAGGACGTAGGTGAAGTAGTTCGACTCGGTGTACTGCACCGGCCCGTAGATGACCTGGTGGGCGGTGACGGCCTTCAGGCGACGGGCGTTCTCCGTCTGCCAGTTGTGCAGGAAGGCGTCGTAGCCGGAATCCGCCAGGAGACCCTGGCGGTGGGCCAGGGTCAGCTCGACGGTGGTCCGGGTGACGTCGGCGAGGGCCCGCTCGCGGAGGTAGGCGGCGGGGGTTCGGCCGTCGTGCTCGGTGGTCCAGAAGCCGGGGCCGTCCTCGGCGCCGTACTTCTGCCGGAAGTGGGTGAAGGTCGCCGCCCGCTCCTGGGCGAGGTAGAGGGCCAGTTCCCGTACGGGGATGTCCTGGCCGTCGATCGTGGCCGCGACGGCTGTCAGCGGGGGAGCCGGTGGCGCCGGGGGAGCCGGGGGACGGCTCGGTCGCGTGCCGGACAGGAGAACCGCCGCGGCGATGGCGGTCGCGGCCACCAGCGCGGTGACGGTGATCAGCCAGAGCGGGACCGTAGGGCGCGGCGGGGTGGTTGGGCGGATGTCGCGCGGACGGCCTTTTGCCGGTGTCCGGGGGCGGTGGGTCGACGTGCTCATCGCCGGCTCCTCTCTCGTGCTGCCGTCCGAGGGTGGGACGGGTGCCCGGGTGGGCACCCGTCCTGTTTTCGCCGCCGGGTCAGCCGGTGGCGAGTGTCTGGATCTCAGCGGAGCTGAGCGTCCGGTTGTAGAAGTGGACGTCGTCGATCTGGCCGTTGGTGAAGTCCACCGGCCCCTGGTTGTAGGTACCGGCGCCGATGAGCGTCGCGCCGTTCACGGTCCAGGGGGAGGTGAAGGCCGTGCTGCCCTGGAGCGTGCCGTTGACGTACAGCGAGATCGTCTGGGCGGCGCTGTCGTACATGCCGAGGACGTGGTACCAGGTGCCCGTCGCCGCCGCGGAGCCGGCCGTCACCGTCGTGGCCGCGGAGTTGTTCGCGTCGGAGGCCCGGGTGACGAAGGTGAACTTGCCTCCTGACAGTTGCAGATAGAAGGGGCTGACCTTGCCGCCGACGAGACTGGCGAAGGTCTGGTTGTTGCCGCTGACGGAGTTCAGCTTCACCCAGGCGCCGACCGTGTAGCTCTGCCCGGTGTCGATCACCGAGGAGGGGACGACCGCCATGGTGACGGCGCTGCCGTCGAAGGCGAGCGCGTTGCTGCCGATCTTGCCGCTGCCCGCCCAGGTGGTGTTGCCCTCGGTGTAGCCGTCGTCGGTGTTGCCGAGCAGGTTGGTGACGGTGTGGCCGCTGCCCTCGTCGAGCTGGTAGTAGCCGGCGGCGCCGGTCCCGAGGGCGTACGCCTCGCGGGCGGTGAGGGCCCGGGGGATCATGCGTACGTCGTCGATGGCCGCGTTGGCGAAGTCGGCGTTGGCGCCGTTCCACTTGGCCCGGCCGATCGTGGTGTGGCCGGTGGCCTTCCACGGCGAGGAGAACGCCGTGCTGCCCTGGAGCTGGCCGTTGACGTACAGCGCGATGGTGTGGGCGCTGTTGTCGTACACACCGGTCAGGTGGTACCAGGTGCCGGTGGCCGGGCTGCCGCCGGTGACCTGCTTGTACGTGGCGCCGGTCGAGTCGGAGCTGCGGACGGTGAAGGCGAAGGTGCCGCCCGACAACTGCAGGTAGAAGGGGCTGATGGCCGAGCCGTCGATGCTCGCGTAGGTCTGGTTGCCGGTGAGGCTGTTCGGCTTCACCCACGCGGAGACCGTGTAGCTGCCGCTGGTGTCGAGGGCGGCGGTGGGGACGTCCAGCCAGGAGTTGCTCGCCCCGGTCAGGCTGAGCGCGCCCGTGCCGACCTTGCCGCTCGTCCAGGAGGCGCCGGCCTGCAGCGTGCCGTTGTTGGCGCCGCCGGTCAGATCGGCGGTGGCGGTGCCGGAGCCCTCCTCGAGCGGCCAGTACGCGCCCGCGTGGGCCGTGGGCCCGGAGACGGCCGGGCCGTTGTACGCGCCGATGTTGGGCGCGGCCGTGGCGGAGACCGTGTTGCCGAAGTAGTCCAGGCCGCCGTTGGAGGAGACGACCGCGCCCGCGCCGAGGGCCGGCGAGCCGCTGCGGAGTTTGTATACGGCGGCCGAGGCCCGGCCCGTTCCGCCCGCACCCGGGTTCACGAACAGCGGGTCCGCGGTGATCTTCGCCGAGTCGGCCGGTTCACTGGCGGGATGGTGGCCGTAGAACAGGTTGTGGGTCCACGTCGTTCTGTTGGTGGCGTAGTTGCCGGTGCCCAGCTTGTAGACGATGTTGTTCGAGAAGGCGACCGTGCTGTTCGGGGTACCGCCGGTCACCCAGCCGTTGTCACCCTCGCCCATGTAGATCGTGTTGTTGTACACCTGGGTGGTGGTGTTGCTGTCGACGCCGCCCATGCCGGGGAAGACCGCGTTGGAGGCACCGTCGTTCTGGCTGATGTTGTAGCGGATCACCGAGGACTTGGCGCCGAAGCCGCTGCGGCAGCACCACTCGGTGAAGCCGAACGGGTTGTCGTGGCTCCAGTTGTACTGGATGACCGTGCCGGAGTTGTTGTTGTCGATGTCGAAGGCCTGGCCGTCGACGAAGTTGCGGTACTGGCGGGAGACCTCGTTGTTCTGGAACACCGCGTTGGTGGTCCAGCCGTTCCACAGACCGGCGCCGGAGTAGCGGTAGCCGTTGTCCGTGGCCACGTTGTTCTGGATCACCGGGGAGGCGCAGAACACGCAGACGATGTCGTTGCCGCCCATGTCGGTGAGCGTGTTGCCGTCGATGACGACATTGGTGGTGTTGATGTTGTGGTTCAGGCCCACGAGCGAACCGATGTAGATACCGCCGGCGTCGTCACGGGTCAGCGTGTTGTTGCTGATCTGGACGTCGTCCCAGCCGCTGGTGGTGTTGTTGTCCGTGACGTCGAAGGCGATGCCGGAGGACTGGCTAGGCTGCACGGGGTTCGCGACGTTCGCCCAGTAGCCCTTCACGTCATGGATGTTGTTGTTCAGGATGTGGATCCCGGCGAGGATCCCGGTGGTGTCGTTCTCCAGCTGGACGCCGCTGCGCAGTGCCGCACTGGACGCCGGGTTGGTGATCTCCAGGTTCTGCACCGTCCAGTACTGCTGGTTGTGCAGGTAGATGGTGGCCGCGGCACCTCCTCCGTTGAGGATGGGAGCGGCACCGGAGCCGTAGCTGGAAATCGTGATCTGGTTTCCGGCGGCGCCGGAACCCTGGGGCTGGAGTTCGCCGGTCCAGGAACCGCCTGCCTGGAACAGGATCTGGTTGCCGGCCGTGAACGTCGTCGAGTTGACGTTCGTGAGCGTCTGCCAGGGGGTGGCGGTGCTGCATCCGTCGTTGCTGTCGCTGCCGGACGACGACGAGATGTAATAGGTGGTGCAGGTCGCCGCGTGGGCGGTCGTGCTGGGGATGATCACCAGTCCCAGCGCGGCTGTCGCGCTGCCCAGGGCCGCCAGGAGGCGGCGTGGCCATCTTCGCATTGCGTTCCTCTTCGAACGGAGCGGATGAGTGGGGTGAAGCAGACCGGTGCGCACGCCGTGCCGGGGGAGAAGGGGAGGAGGGCACGCCGAACGCACCGGTCGGTCTGAGGGGCGGCGGTCGAACTGGCGAGGCGGCGGGCCTCAGCCCTTGACGGCGCCGCTGAGCAGGCCGGACACGATGTGCCGCTGGACCGCGATGAAGAACACCACCATGGGGACCAGGGCCATGACACTGAGGGTCAGGAAGGCCGGCCAGTCGACCTGGAACTGTCCGACCGAGGTGTAGACCTCCAGCACGATCGTGCTCTTGGCCGGGTCGCTGAGGTACACGTTGGGGTTGAGGAAGTCGTTCCAGACCCACATGGTCTGGAACACCGCGACGGTGGCCAGGATGGGCCGGATCAGCGGCAGCACGATCCGCCAGAAGATCTGCCAGGGACCGCAGCCGTCCAGCCGGGCGGCCTCGATCACCTCGAACGGCAGGGTGGCCATATAGCCCTGGATGATGAACCAGCAGAAGATCGATCCGGCGCTGTAGACCAGCACGAGGCCGTTGAGGCTGTTGACCAGGCCCAGTTTGACGAAGATCTGGTAGACGGGGATGAGGGTGGACTGGGTGGGCACGACGAACGCGAGCAGCAGGAGCTTGCCGAAGCGCTGGTTGAACCTGGTGGGGCGGATCGTCAGGGCGTAGGCGGCCATGGCGCCGATCAGCACCATGAGGGCCACCGAGACCACCGTGACGTAGAGGGTGTTCGCGAACGCCGCCGCGACGGGGACCTGGTCCAGGACCCGGCGGTAGGTGGAGAAGTCCGGTGAGGTCGGCAGCGCCAGCGGTGAAGCGGTGGTCTGCGCCTGCGTCTTGAAGGTGTTGACGAGGACGTAGTAGAAGGGCAGCGCCATGACCGCCGAGACGGGCAGCATGTAGGCGCTGGTGAGCCAGCCCCGTTCGCGAAGCCGGGAGAGGATCGCCGTCACCGGAACCTCCTTTCCAGCCTGCGGGTCACTGAGAGCTGAAGGGACAGCACGGCGGCGACCGCGATCAGGAAGATCACGCCCAGCGCCGCGCCGAGCCCGTAGTTGCCCTCGGCGATACCGCGTTGTACGAGGATCTGGGTCATGGTGTAGGTGTCGTAGCCGGGGCCGCCGTTGGTGAGGGTGAACGGCAGGTCGTACACCCTGAGGCCGTTGATGAGCAGCAGGAACTGGCTGACCGTCATGGCCGGTGCGAGCAGCGGCAGGGTGATGCGGAAGAACTGCTGCCGCGGCGTGGCGCCGTCGATGGTGGCGGCCTCGTAGTAGTCCCGGGGGACGGACTGCAGGTAGGCGAGGTAGAGGACGGCGTGCCAGCCGGCCTGTGCCCAGACCCCCACCCCGATCACCGAGACCTTGGCCAGGGTGTTGTCCGACAGCCACGGCACCGGGCCGACTCCGAAGAGACCGCCCACCACGGAGTTGATCACCCCGGAGGACAGCGGCGACAGGACGAACGTCCACACCAGGCCGAGGATCGCCATGCTGGGCACCGCGGGGAAGAAGAACGCCGCGCGGACCAGACTCCGGCCGGGGAAGCGGCGGTTGAGGATCACCGCGAGCGGGATGGCGACGACGGTCACGATCAGCGTGGTCGCCACCGCGTACAGCAGGGTGAAGCCGAGGCCGGTCAGCACCGAGGGGTCGGTGAAGATCTGCCGGTAGTTCCGCAGCCCGACCAGATGCCGGGTCGGGGAGGAGCCGCTGTAGTCGGTGAAGCTGTAGTACACCGACTCGGCGAGCGGCACCAGGAACAGCACCACCAGCACGATCGCGATCGGCAGCAGGAACGCCTGCGTGGTCAGCTGCTCGCGCAGCCGGCGCCGGCCGGGGCGGGCGCCGCCGGGCGCGGGGCCGGCGGCGCGTGCCCTGGTGGGGAGTTCGGAGGTCTGTATGGCCATGAGAGCTGTCGCTTCCCGCTTACTTCGCGTCGAGCTGCTTGAGCTTCTTGTCCAGTGCGGCGGGGATGTCCTTGGGCTTGACCGACCCCTGGACCATCTGCTGCATCTGGGTGTTGAACTCCTGGATGAGCTCGTTGGAGTGGCGCGGCCAGGCGACGACGGGGAGGTAGATCTTGCCGGAGCGGGCACCCAGGGCCTGGTTGGTCACGCTCTCCGCGAAGGACGGCGTGTAGTCGCTGGTGGTGGTGATCGACCCACTCGACTTGCCGTACGCCTTCACCGCGTCGGGGCTCGCCAGGAACTCGAGGAACTTCAGGGCGGCCTCGGGGTTCTTGGCCTTGGCGTTGATCGCGTAGCCCGGGCTGGCGGCACCGGTCCAGTAGCTGGTGCCCTGGGTCATGCCGGGGATGGCCTCGGTCTGGAAGGACAGGTTCGGGGCGCTCTTCTGGACCGCGGGGACGTTCCAGGTGCCGGCGCCGAACATGGCGACCCGGCCGTTGGCGAACTCGCTGACCACCTGGTCGCTGGTCAGACCCAGGATCGCCTTGGGCGTGAGCTGGTCCGTGTACAGCTTGCAGTAGGCGACCAGCGGTTCGGTCCACGTGTCGGCGAAGGTGGTCTTGCCCGCGAAGATGTCCGCGTCCGGGAACGAGCCCTGGCTGTCGAAGTAGCCGCCGAGCAGGCCCCACAGCGCCATGAAGTTGCCGTCGTGGGCGGCGTCGTAGTAGGGGGTGATCCCCTTGTCCTTGAGCTTGCGGCACAGCTGCAGGAACCCGTCCCAGCTGTCCGGCAGCTTGTCCGCGCCGACCTTGGCGAGCAGCTCCTTGTTGTACATGATCCCGCCGGCCCAGGAGGAGATCGACAGTCCGTACACCTTGCCGTCGACCGTCATGAAGTCCTTGTTGGCGGAGTTCATGGGGTCCAGGAACTTCTGGCCGGTCAGGTCCTTCACGAAGCCGCCACTGACGAGCTGCTTGTCCTCGGCGGTGAGGATGAAGACGTCGGCGCCGGTGTGCGCCTGGAGGCGGGTCTGCAGGGTGGAGACGTACTGCGGGACCGGCGGGGCGTAGGAGAAGGAGACGCCGGTGCCGGTCTTCTTGGTGAACAGGTCCAGGACCGGCTTCATGACGGTCTGCGTGTCCCAGGAGAAGAAGGACACGGCGCCCTTGCCGCCACCGCTCGCCGCGGTGCTGGTGGAGCAGGCGGAGGCACCCAGGGCGGTGCCACCGAGGATGGCAGCCATGAGGCTGCCCTGAACGAAGCGTCGTCTGCTGAGCTCGGGGGTGCGGTTGCTGGTGCTGTCGACGGACATGGTGATTCCTCTCGGGGTGAGCGTGGGGGCGGGGCGGATGTGTCGCGGGCGGTGCGGGGGGAGTTCGGGGGGCCGGAGGCGGGGGCTCGGCCGGGGTGGAGGTGGTGGGCGGGGCGGCGCGGCGGGGTCGAGCGGGGCGGTGGGGCGGGGCGAGCTGTGTGGGTTGGTCCGGCAGGGCCGGGCGGGGTGGCGGAGTTGTGCGGGTGGGGCCGGGTGGTCCGGTGCGGCCGAGCTGTGCGGGTTGGCCCGGCGAGGCCGGGCGGGGCGGCGGGGCGAGCTGTGTGGGTTGGTCCGGCGGGGGCGAGCGGGGCGAACGGGCCAGGTGAGGCCAGGGAGACGAGGGAAGTCGAGGCAGGGGGCCGAGGTAAGGCCCGCGAAGCCAGGTAAGGCGGGGTAAGGCCCGGCGAAGCCAGGCGAGGGGAGTCGAGGCGAAGCCCGGTAAGGCGGGGTATGGCCCGGCGGATCCAGGCGAGGGGTTGAGGCGAAGCCCGGCGAGGGGAGTTGAGGTGGGGTCGGGTGGGGCGCGGTAACGCCCGGCGAGGGGAACTGAGGCGAAGCCCGGTAAGGCGGAAAGAAGTCCGGCGAAGTCAGGCGAGGGGAGCTGGGGCGAGGCCAGGTGGGGCGCGGTAACGCCCGGTCAGGCGAGGCCAGGTGAGGCCCGGGGAAGGGGGGTTGCGCGAAGCCAGGTGAGGCGAGGTGAGCGCCCTGCGAGGCCAGGTGAGGCCACATGGCGCCGGGGGAGGTGTCGGGGTGGGTCCAACGGGCCGCAGTCGACGCGTCTGTGGGGCGGGGGCTTGACGCCGGCGGGGAGTGTCAGGGGCCGGAGACGCAGGGATCAGCGGCGAGGGCCGGGTGTCCGGGGCGGGGCAGGGTGTCGAGCGGGACCGTGTCGCGGTCGAGCAGCAGTCGGTCGCCGTCGGCTGTGAGTCGGGCGAGTTGCACCACGGAGCGGCGCTGTGCCGGTCCTTCGCCGTCCCGGTCGGGGTGGGTGAAGTAGAAGATCCAGGCCGCGTCGGGTCCCGCGACGACATCGGCGTGGTGGCCGATGCCCCGGTCGTCCGGGCGGGTGCCGGATCCGTCGAGGATGCGGCCCGCCGGCGTCCACTCGTCGAGGTCGTCGGAGCGGAACACGTCCTGGCCGTCCCAGCAGTCGACGACCATCCAGTACCGGCCGTCCAGCTCGAAGACGTTGGGTCCCTCGTGTGCCCGGTGCTCCAGCACAGGCCCCCGTACCCGCCAGTCGTACAGGTCGGCCGAGTCGGCGGCCCACGTGTGCGAACCATGGGCCTCGTCCTTGTACCACATGCGCCAGCCCGAGCCGCCGGGCAGCGGGTGGACGCAGGCGTCGATCACCTGGCGTGAACTGAGGGCCACCGGCCCCGCCTGCACCCAGTGCCACAGGTCGACGCTGGTGTAGTGCAGGATCCGCCGGTCGTGTCCCTCCCAGCGGTCCGGCACACCGCGGATGTAGCTGACGTACATGTGGAACACCCCGTCGGGCGCCCGCACGATCTCCGGGGCCCAGAACGTGTTGGTGCCGGGCTCGAACGGGAGGCTGTCCAGCACCCCGCGGTAGAGCCAGTCGCGACCGTCCACGCTGGTCGCGACGCCGATCGCGGTGCCGTGCACCCAGGCGACGCCGGGCGCGGCCACGTCGGAGCGGCGCTGTGTGTAGAACATCCACCACTGCCGGCCGTCGTACTGCACGACGGGATCGGTCGGGCCCGCGTGGACAGGGTCCTCGTACAGGGGCGCCGGGGCGGGGACAAGGGAGGCCATGACGACCTTCTTCTGCCGGCGAGTGCCGGCTTTGTCGGGAGGAATAGGTCGAGCGAACCGTATGAACCGGATGAACCGGGTGTTACGGCTGGGTGAAGCGGGATCAGGATGTCCGTCAGGTACATCGTCGTCAACCCTCCTTTGCCGTCCCTTTTACAGACCGACATCGAAGGGCATCCCCGTGCGTCCCCAGCGAGTTCACGACACTCGCAGGTCACAGCCGTCTTCTTCGTCGATTCCTCCAGTCCTTGGGCGTGTCGCCTATGAGGCCACTGTGTGACACCGGGGTTCCCGCCCTTTGACAACGATGAATCTGCGGTGCGAAGCTCACCTCACCTCACCTCCCCTCCCCCCAACCCCCTCGCAGACGATGGAGACAGCCCCCGTGCCTCAGAGCCCCCACCTCGACCACCAAGCCACAGGTACGGCACAGCCGTCCCTCGGTGCGGGGCCCGAACGGCCCGCCGGCTACCTCTTCGCCCACTTCACCGGCGAACACCTGCCCGACGGCGAGCGGATCCGGTTCGCCCTCAGCGACGGCCCCCGGATGAACCGCTGGACGCGGCTCACCGGCATCCCCCCGCTCGCCCCCGAGGGCGGAGGTGCGCGGGACCCGTTCCTGGTGCGGGCCGCGGACGGCAGCGGGTTCCATCTGCTCGCCACCGATCTACGGATCCACGGCAGCGAGGGCTGGGAACACGCGGTCGCGCACGGCAGCCGCGACCTGCTGGTGTGGCACTCGGCCGACCTGCGCGAGTGGGACGGGCCGCACCGGGTCGAGGCCATGCCCGAGCAGGCCGGGTGCGTCTGGGCCCCGGAAGCCGTCTACGACCCGGAACGGGAGGAGTACCTGGTGTTCTGGGCGTCCACCGTCTACCCGGACGACGACCCGGGGCACGAGAGCCCCTCGTACCAGCGCATGTACTACGCGACCACCAAGGACTTCCGCACCTTCGGCGAGCCCAGGGTGTGGGTGGACAACGGGTTCCCCGTCATCGACTCCACCGTGGTGGAGCACGAAGGATGGTTCTACCGCTTCACCAAGGACGAGCGTCTGCCCGGCACACCGGACGCCCCCGACGCCAAGTTCGTCTTCGTCGAGCGCTCCCGGGACCTGCACGCCACGGACTACGAGCCCGTCGCGCGGGGCGTGGGCCGTGGCACCGACGAACTGCCGGGACTGGAGTACGCCGAGGGGCCGATCGTGCTGCCGGCACCCGACGGCCGGGGCTGGCTGCTCCTGCTGGACGAGTTCCTCGGGCGCGGCTACGTGCCCTTCAGGGCCGACCGTCTGGACAGCCCCGAGTGGCTCCCGGCGGCCGACCCGGAATTCTGCGTACTGCCCCCGGGACTTCGCCACGGCTCGGTGCTGGCGCTCACCGAGGCCGAGTGCGCGGGGCTGCGCGGTCCCGCCCCGGCCGAAGCCTAAGGTTCGGTCATGTCCACGATGCATGACGTGGCCCAGCGGGCCGGGGTGTCACTGAAGACGGTCTCCCGTGTGGTCAACGGCGAGCCCAACGTCAGCGAACAGACCCGGCGGAAAGTCGACGCCGCCATAGCCGAGCTGGACTTCCGGCCCAACTCGGTCGCCCGCAATCTGCGCACCGGCCGGATCGACCTCGTCGGACTCGCCCTGCCCCATCTGTCCCAGCCCTACTTCTCCTCGCTCGCCGAGGAGATCATGCGCGAGGCGGAACGCCATGGGCTCACCGTGCTGATCGAACTCACCGAGGGAGACGCCGAGGCCGAACTCGCACTGGTCCGCGAGCACGGTCCGCACCTGGGCGGGCTGCTGATGTACCCGGTGGGACTGTCGGACGCCCAGGCCCTGACCGTGGCGCGGACCGTGCCGACGGTGTTCGTCTCCGAGCGTGCCTACGAGGCGCCCGTCGACCGGGTCGCCATGGCCAACCGGGAGGGCATCCGGGCCCTCGTCGGGCACATGGTGTCGCTGGGCTACACCCGGATCGCGGCCCTCGGCGCCGACCACACCGGCAGGCCCGAGCGGGCCGCCGCCCAGCTGCGCCTGGAGGGCTACCGGGACGGACTGCGCGACGCCGGCCTGCCCTACCTCCCCGACCTGGTCCTCGAAGTGGGCACCCCCCACTGGAACCGCCAGGAGGGAGCCGCCGGCATGCGCCGGCTGATCGAGGCGGACGTTCCCTTCGATGCCGTGGTCGCCTTCGCGGACGCGCTCGCGCTAGGTGCTCTGCACACCCTGCAGGACGCGGGGGTGAGGGTCCCGGCCGAGGTGGCCGTCGCCGGGTTCGACGACACGGACGACGCCCGGTACGCCCACCCGTCGCTCACCTCCATCGACCCCGGCCGGGCCCAGATCGCCCGGGAGGCCCTGGCACTGCTGAACGACCGTATGAACGACCGGGCGAACGGTACGGTCGAGCGGGATTCCGGCCGACTGGTCGTCGCCGACCACCAGTTGAGCGTCCGTGATTCGACTCTGGGAGGGATGGCCGCATGGGGCGGAGCGTGACCATGCGTACCGTGGCCGAGAAGGCGGGTGTGTCGACGAAGACGGTCTCCAACGTCATCAACGGCACCGGCTCCTTCAGCCCGGAGACGGAACACCGCGTCCGTGCGGCCGTCGAGGAACTCGGCTACCAGATAAACCCCTTCGCCCGCGGCCTGCGCTCACAGCGCACCGGCACCATCGCGCTGGTCCTCCCTAACGTCTACCAGCCGTTCAACGCGGAGCTGGCCGAACAGGTCATCCGGGCGCCGGAGACCCAGGGACTGAAAGTGGTCGTCGAGACCACCCGCGGGGACGCCGACCGGGAACGAGCCGTCCTGTCCACGTCGCACAAGGAACTCGTGGACGGGGTCATCTACGTACCGCAGGCCCTCACCCCCGCGGAGTACCTGCCCCTGCCCCTCACCCAGCCCACCGTCGTCCTCGGCGAGCGCCCCGCCCAGGCGGCCGGGATGCCTTTGGACTACGTCGAGATCGCCGACGAGCAGGGCGCGCACGCGGCCGTCGGTCATCTGCTCGCGCAGGGCCGGCGCCGTATCGCAGCCCTGTGCGAACAGGAGGCGCCGCGCGCCGGCGGCCGACGTCTGCACGGCTACCGCAGGGCGCTCGAGGACGCCGGGGTCGCCTATGACGACTCGCTGGTGATCGGCGTGGACAACGCCGACCTGTGGTCCTCCGGCGCGGGCGCGGTGGCCCGGCTGCTGCGCACCCGCGTCCGCTTCGACGCCCTGTTCTGCTACAACGACGTGGTCGCCATCGGCGCGCTGTCCGTGCTGGCCCGCAGCGGGATCTCCGTCCCGGACGACGTGGCTCTGGCGGGCTTCGACGACATCGAGGCGGCCCGCTTCGCCTCACCGCCCCTGACCACCGTCGACCCGCAGCGCGCTTCGATCGCCCGCAGAGCGGTGTCGCTCCTGCGCTCCCGCATGGATTTGGAGGACTTCCGGGACCTCCCCGGCCGCCGCGACAGCGCGGGGTTCGTCCTGCGGGTGCGCCGGTCGTCGTCCTCGGCCTCCTCGGACCCCTCCGGGACCGGCTCCGGCTGAGCGCGGGAGGGTTGCCGATCAGGGGGTACTCAGATGGACGAACGGGACTTATCGCCCACTCGTTCCCATCTGGAGGACGATCATGACCGACCAAACTCATACGAGCATGGAGTCGCACCCGGACATCATGGAGATGCGGGAGCGCCATGCCCGTGCCGAGCGCGCCGTGACGACCCAGCAGGGCCAGGCCGTCGAGGCGATGGCCCTCATCACCGGGCTGTATCTGGCCGCGTCACCCTGGATCGCGGGTTTCGACGGCTTCAACACCCTCGCCATGAACAACCTGATCACGGGCATCGCCTTCGCGGTGCTGCTGGGCGGCTTCGGCCACGCCTATGGGCGCACCCACGCCAGGGCATGGGCCTGCGCGATGCTCGGCCTGTGGACCATCGTCGCGCCGTGGGTCGTGGCCGGGAACGTCGACACCACCCGCACCGTGGTCAACAACATCATCGTCGGCATCGTCGCCCTGCTGCTCGCGCTCGCGACCAGCGCCGCGGCGGGGGCGGCCGACAAGGGCAGCCGGGGCCGCTCGACCCGGATGCCCCGCTGACGGCGGCCGGGCCGACCGGACCGCAGGCGGGACGGCGACCGCGGTCATGCGGTCGCCGTCCCGGTCCCACGCGCGCGGAGGCCGACGGCTCAGACGCCGTGGGCCGCGAAGGCGATGAACTGAGTCACCTCACGTGCGGCGAAGTTGTCGTCGGACACCAGAACGACGGCGCGGCGGCCGTCCGGGAGACGCGGGCCGAGGGTGATGCCCTCGACGTTGTCGACCCGGGACAGGCCGGGTACGTCCGACAGGTCGCTCAGCAGCGTCTTGCGCACCGGTTGGACGGGTCGTGCGGACCCGTCAGTGAGCGAGTCGCGGCCGAGGACGTCCGTCGCGCCGTGCAGGTCGACCAGATAGATCCGCGCCTTCCAGTTGTTGTCGGCGAAGATCGAGGCGCGCTCCAGGACCAGGAAGCGGTCGTGGCCGAGGGCCACGAGGTCGCTGACCCCGTTGGTGTCGGTGCTGCCCGCCGGGGTCGCGGCGAACAGCGGCTCCAGCGGATAGGCGTACTGGGCCAGCGGCTGCCCCGTGCGGGCGTCGTGGACGGTGATACGGGTGAGCGCGCCGTGCTCGGGGGTGGGGTCGTCGCCGTCCTGGTAGAGGGGGTCCTCCATGGCGGTCACGATCCGCCGGCCGTCCGGGGTGAAGGTGACTCCTTCCAGGGTCTGGTTCCTTCGGGGGCCGAACTCCTGGGAGTTCATGTGCAGTTGCGGGGGGAGTGGAAGCTGTCCGGCGTAGGCGCCGGTCGTGGTGGCGCGGCGGATCCAGGGGTCGCCGAGCAGGGCCGGGCCGTCCGACGGGACGATGCGCTCGCCCTCGCTCGTCCAGACCAGGCCGCCGTCACGCGGGTCTACGGCGATGCCCTCCGGGTCGGGTGCGACGGTGGCGGTGGCGGTGGCGGTGGCGGTGGCGGTGGCGGTCGAGGTGGGCGGGAAGGTGGTGCCGTCCGGGCGGAGCCAGGGGTGGGTGCCGGTGAGCTCGACGCCCTTGAGGGTGCCGCCGGTGAGGTCGACGCGGGCGGTGTAGAAGCGGGCGGGGCCGGTCTGTGACCGGTCGTCGCTGATCACGTAGTACGTGCCGGACTTCGCGTCGTAGCCGATGGCGGAAAGCCCGCCGACGGTGGTGCCCTGGAAGGCCATGGCGTTCGGCAGCTCCCGCTCACCCAGGAAGTCCAGCCGTACGCCGCTGTCGTGGGCGGCGGCGGCCGGGGCGCCGGAGAGGGCCGGAAGTGCGGCCAGGGCGACTGCGGTGGCGATGATCCGGGCACGGGTGGCACGGATGCTCATGGGGTCTCCGTAAGGTGCGGGGTGGGCAGGCCGGGCGGGGACGCGGGCGCGGTACGGGACGCGCGACGGCGTCGCCAGGCGAAGAAGGCGAGCGCGAGCAGGGTGATGGCGTACGGGATCGCGGAGACCAGCTGCGACGGGATGTCCAGGTTGCCGAGCTGCACGGCGAGGGCCTCGGCGGTGCCGAAACCGAGGGCGGCGAGGAAGACACCCCAGGGACGCAGAGCACCCAGGAACACGGCGGCCAGGGCGATGTAGCCGCGGCCCGCGGTCATACCGGTGACGAAGAACGACACCGCGCCCATGCTCAGGAACACCCCGGCCGCCCCGGCCAGCGCACCGCTGAGCGCGAGGGCGCGGAACTGGACCCGGTGCACATGGATGCCCACCGAGCGGGCCGCCTCGGGATGCTCACCGACCGCACGCAGATGGAAGCCGAACCGGGCCCGGTACAGCAGCCAGGCCACCGCCGGGGCGGCGGCGAGCGCGGCCCAGGTCAGCACGTTCTGCCCGCTGAGCACCGCGCCCAGGCCGGGAACGTCCTCGATCAGCGGCAGCCGGACCGAGGGCAGCGCCCCGCTGTGCAGCCTGCTGGTCCCGCCCTTGTCACCGAGGAGCGCGTACACGGTGTACGCCGTCGCGCCCGCCGCCAGGAGGTTGAGGCCGATGCCCGCGATGATGGGATCCGCGCCGAGGTACAGGTGCAGTACGCCGAGCAGCAGCGCGAGGAGCGCGCCCCCGGCGATCCCGCAGGCGGCCCCCGCCCATACCGAGCCGCTGTACCCGGCGACCAGCGCACCCGTGCAGGCGGCGGTCAGCATCGAGCCCTCCAGCGCGATGTTGGGCACGCCGGCCCGCTCGGCCAGCAGACCCCCGAGGGCGGCGAGGACGTACGGCGTGGACACCCCGAGGATCGCCGCGAGGAATCCGGTGCTGAGCACGACGTCGAGGACGGGGCCCATCAGCGGGCCTCCCTTCGGGCGAGGTACCGCTTGACGAGTTCGGGCAGCGCCCGGGCGGTCACGAGCAGCACGATGACCGCCTGGATGATGGTCACGGCCTCGGAGCCGACGTCGGTCTGCTGCTCCATCACATCGCCGCCGACCCGCAGATACGCGTAGAGGAGCGCGGCGGCGACCACACCGACCGGGTTGTTGCGGCCCAGCAGGGCGACGACGATGCCCTCGAAGGCCAGACCGCCGGCCATGTCGGGCTGGAGCCCGCCGTAGACGCCGAGCGCGAGATGCGCCCCGGCGAGACCGGCGAGCGCGCCGCCGATGACGAAGCTCCACTCGATGGTGCGCGGCACGTCGAGGCCGCCGTAGCGGGCGAAGTCCGGGTTGGAGCCGGTGATCCGGATGCGGTAGCCGAGCGGGGTCCTGGCGAGCAGGAACCAGACGGCGGCGGCCACCGCGAGCATCCCGAACAGGCCGATGTTCGCCTGGTCCAGCGGGACGCCGAAGAAGTCGGAGAGGAGAGGCAGGGCTGAGTCCGGCCGTACCGGGGCGGACTGCACGGCGCTGCTGTCGGGCGCCTTGATGTGGTCGGTGAGGAGGTAGTCGAAGACGCGTACGACGACGGCGTTCAGCATCAGGGTCGCCACGATCTCGTTGGCACCCAGGCGGGCCTTCATCACCCCCGGGACCGCGCCCAGCGCGCCCCCGGCGAGGGCGGCGACAGCGAGCGGCACCACGATGGCGGCGACCGGCGGCAGATGCAGATGGATCGCCACCAGGGCGCTCGCCAGCGCGCCGACGTACACCTGGCTCTCCGCGCCGAGGCTGATCTGCCGGGCCCGGAAGGGGATCGACACGGACAGGCCGAGCAGCGCCAGGGTGGTGGCGTCGGCGAGCCAGCGGCCGATCCGGGGGGTGCGCTCCAGCGGGCCGGTGAGCAGGGCGTTCAGCGCGCCGGTGGCGTCCTTGCCGGTGGCGAGGACCACCAGGAAGGCGATGAGGACGGCGACGGCGACGGTCAGCACGGTCATCGTCAGCTCGACGACGGCCGTACGGCGGCGGGTGGCCAGAAAGTCCCGGCGTCCCTGCGCCTCGGGCCGCCCCTGCCGTTCCGCGTCCGCTCCGGGTTTCAGGATCGAGGTCATCGGACACCTGCCGTGATCCGCTCGTCGGAATGCCGCTCCACGCCGAGCATGTACAGGCCGGTGGCCTCCTCGGTGAGCCCGGCCGGGTCGTCGAAGCGGGCGACGAGTCGGCCGTCCTTGATGACCAGCAACCGGTCGGACAGCGCGAGCAGTTCACCGAGGTCGGCGGAGACAAGGAGCACCGCCGCGCCCGCGTCCCGGGCCTCGACGAGCCGCTCGTACATGAACTGCATGGCGCCGATGTCGACACCCCGGGTCAGCTGGGCGGCGAGCAACAGGCGTGGCCGGGCGGACAGTTCGCGGGCGACGACGACCTTCTGCAGGTTGCCGCCGGACAGTGAACCGGCCGTCGCGTCGGGATGCGGGGCGCGGATCGCGTACCGGCCGATCAGGTCCTCGGCCAGTTCACGGATGCGGCGGGTGCGCAGGATGCCTCGGCGGGCGACGGGGGGCCGGTTGTGGCGGTCGACGATCAGGTTGTCGGCGATGGAGCGGTCGAGGGCGGCCCCGTTGGACAGCCGGTCCTCGGGTACGTGGGCGACACCGGCCCGGCGGTGGCCCGCCGCGTCGAGGTGGGTGACGTCGGTGCCGTCCACGGTGACCGTTCCGGCGGTGGGGCGGCGCAGTCCGGCGAGGAGTTCGACGAGTTCGGTCTGGCCGTTGCCCTCGACGCCCGCGAGGCCGACGATTTCACCGGCCGCGATGTCGAGGGACACGTCGTGCACCGAGGGGCCGGAGAGTTCCCGTACCCGCAGCACTCCCGCTCCGGGGCGGGCCGGGGGCTTGGTCACGTCGAGGGTCATCTCCCGGCCGACCATCATGGACGCGAGCTGCGCCGGGGTCGCCTCCTCGGTGCGTACGGTCGCGATCATCGAACCGGCGCGCATGACGGTGACGCGGTCGCTGATCTCCCGTACCTCCTTGAGCTTGTGCGAGATGAACAGCACGGTCATGCCCCCGTCGCGCAGCCTGCGGACCGCGCTGAACAGATCGGTGGTCTCCTGAGGGGTGAGCACGGCGGTGGGCTCGTCGAGGATCAGGATGCGGGCGCCCCGGTGCAGGGCCTTGAGGATCTCGGCGCGCTGGCGCATCCCCACCGACACCGCGTCGACCCTGGCCTCCGGGTCGACGGCGAGCCCCGCCTCCTCGGCCAGCGCGGCGGTACGTTCGGCGGCGGCCACGCGGTCGACGCGGCCCGCCCGGCCCGGCTCGACACCGAGGACGACGTTCTCGGCGATGGTGAACGACGGCACCAGCATGAGGTTCTGGTGGACCATTCCGACCCCGAGGGCGATGGCGTCCTGCGGCCGGGAGAACCTGACCGGCCTGCCGTGCACGCTGAGTCGGCCGGCCGACGGCTGTTCGAGCCCGTACAGCAGCTTCATCAGGGTGGACTTGCCGGCGCCGTTCTGCCCGACGATCGCCCTGATCTCGCCGACGGGCACCGACAGGTCGACGTCGATCACGGCGCGGGTGCCGTTGGGGTAGGTCTTGCCCAGGCCCGTGGCCGCAAGGGCGGGAGGGGCCTTCTCCGCGGCGCCGTGCCCGGTCGCGCCGTTTTCCTCGATGGGTTCCACCAGTGTTCCTCGGAGGTCAGAAGGCCGAAGGGACCTTGACGGCACCGGACTTGACCTTCGCGGCCTGCGCCTCCAGTTCGGCGCGTACGGCGGCGGGGACGAGCTTGTCGAAGTTGGCGTTGTCCACGTAACCCACGCCGTCCTCGGCCAGGCCCACCGCGGCGGGCTTCCCGTAGGCGAGCGTGCCCGCCTTGTTCGCCTTGGCCGCCAGGTAGAGGGCGTTGCCGGCGTTCTTGAGGATGGAGGTGACGACGGTGTCCCGCTGAGCGGGGTCGGTGAGCGTCTTGTACTGGTCGGAGTCGACACCGAAGGCGTACCGCTTGGCGGCGACTGCCGACTCGAACACACCGAGTCCGGAGGATCCGGCGACGGGCCACACCAGTTCGGCGCCCTGCCCGTACATCGCCGAGGCGATCTGCTTGCCCTTCGCCGGGTCGCCGAACGGGTTGTCGCCGCCGACGTACTGCACGAGAACACCGGAGGACGGATTTCCGCCCGCCGCCTCGAAGCCCGCCTTGAAGCCGACGACGAAGTCCTCGATGACGGGAATCTTCACTCCGCCGATCACCCCCACCTTCCCGTTTCCGGCGCTGCCGGGAAGGGACTTGGCGGAGACGAGTTTGTCGGCGAGGAATCCGGCGAGATAGGCGGCCTCGTTCTGCTTGAAGGTGACCGAGTAGACGTTCGCGCACTTGTTGGAACAGCCGCTCTTGCCCGTGTAGTCCACGGAACCGTCGAAGAGCCAGAACTTCTTGTCCGGGTATTCCGGGGCCAGTTTGGAGATGAGGTCGACCGTGTCGACGGTGCCCGCCGCGAGCACGTCGTAGTCGTCACCGGCGGCGGCGTCCTCGAAGCCGGAGGCCCACTTGGTGCGGTCGCTGCCCAGCTCGACGACCTTCAGGCTGTAGCCGAGGTCCTTCTCCGTCTTCTGCAGGCCCGCGTACGCGGAGTCGAAGAAGGAACGGTCGCCGAGGTTTCCGTTGATGACAAACTTGATTCTCGGCTTGCCCGAATCACCGGAGGAGGAAGAGTCGGAGTCCGTCGAGGCGCCGCATGCGGCGAGGGTGAGGGAGAGCGCCGCGACGCCTCCCATAATTCTGATCTTGTTCATCGTTCGCGATTGCCTTTCACTGCGAGGATTTTCCCTGTCCATTGGCCGAAAGCTATGCAATGCAAAACGTTTTGGCTATGGGTCTTTGTGTGCTTTCGCGTTAGGAGATTGTTTCCGGCAGCAGCGCGGTGGCCGCGATGGTGACGGCCCTGTCGAAGTCGGTCTCACGTTCGGCCGGGGTGAGCGCCTGCGCGTGGCGCACGTGGTCGCTGACCGTCAGGACGGCGAGCGCCTGGCCGCCCTCGGCGGCTGCGGTCGCGTACAGGCCGGCGGCCTCCATCTCGACGGCGAGGGTCCCGTGGGCCTCCAACCGCTCGAACAGCTCCGGTCGCTCCAGATAGAAGTGGTCGGTGGTGAACACCGGCCCGATGTGCGTGCGCGGTCCGGCTCCGTCCTCGTCCCCGGCGGCCCGTGCGGCCGCAGCGGCCAGGCTGAAGGAGGCGGCGTGACTGAGGTGCACTCCGTCGATACGGCCGCTGCCCATCGCCGAGTCGGTGTGGGCGGCGGTGGCCACGACGACGTCCCGCAGGCCCACCGAGGCGGGGAGGGCGCCCGCGGTGCCCACCCGCACGATGCGGCGCACGCCGTAGAAGCGGAACAGCTCGGTCGCGTAGATCGTGACGGACGGCATCCCCATACCCGAGGCCAGCACGGACAGAGGCATCCCTCGGTACGTTCCGGTGTACCCCTCGATGCCGCGCACGGAGGTGACCAGCCGGGCGTCCTGGAGGATCGTTTCCGCGATCCGGCGTGCCCGGCGCGGATCACCGGGCATCAGCACGTCCGGCGCGAAGTCACCGGGGGAGGCCGCGATGTGGGCGGTGACCATCAGACCGCCTCCTCGGCCGGGGTGCCGGCCAGCCAGCGGACCAGGCGGTCCCACACCTCGGGGTAGCCCTCCCACTCCAGGAAGGCGGGCGGGGCCCAGTGCGGCGCCAGGTCGGACGTGAAGGCCGCCGACCTGCCCGCGCCGTAACCGCCCACCGCCAGCAGCGGATGGCCCGCGCACTCGACGAGCAGCTCCGCGCCGTCCCGTACCGCCACCTCGTTGAGGCCGAGCAGGTCCGGCCAGGTCGCGTCCAGCCCGTCGACCACCGGGTGCCGGCCGAGAACCCGGGGTGCGGCGCCTGCGGGCAGTTCCACCCGGTCGTCCCGGTCGTGCAGGGCGACCGGCAGCGCGGCGGCCAGCGGGGTGCGGCCCCAGCGGGCCTTGGCGTCGATGCCGGTGAAGGTGAGGTAGCCGCCGACCATCAGCAGGCCGCCGCCGCGCTCGACGTACGCCCGGAGCAGTTCTGTGCGGTCCGGTGCGGGGATCGAATGGGCGAAGGTCTGCGGGGTGAGCTGGAAGCTGTTGGCCCCGACATCGCTGATCACGACGACGTCGTAGGCGTCCAGTTCCTCGGCGGTGGCGGGCACTCTGCGCGCTATCTCGTGCGCCGGGACGTAGGTCACCGTGTGACCCCGGTCGCGCAGCGCGTCGAGGAAGACCTGGGCGCCCTCGACGTACTCGGAGGTGAAGAAGGAGTCGAAACCCTTCTGGTGGACGGAGTGGGTGAACCAGGACTCACCCACGACGAGGACATGGGGCATCGCTGTACGGCCTTTCATAAGGGGTGTCTTTCACAGGGGGTGTTGGGTGTTGAGATGGCGAGGTGGCGGGGCGGCTGTGTCCCGGTCAGGGGGCCGGGCGCACGGGCGCCGTGCTGGCGCGGACCTTCAGCCGGACCGGCAGGATGTGCCGGGAGGCGGGGGGCACCTCGTCGCGGTGGACGTAGCTGAGGAGCTGGGCGCCGGCCGTGCGGCCGACGTCGTACGCGGGCTGGTGGACGGTGGTGAGGCGGGGGTGGACCCGGGAGGCGAGCATGATGTCGTCGAAGCCCGCCACCGAGACGTCGTCGGGGACGCGCAGTCCCGCGTCCTCCAGGGCGGCGACCGCGCCGAGCGCCATCAGGTCGTTGGCTGCGAACACGGCGGTGAAGCGACGCGGACGGCCGCCGTCCAGGGCAGCGGCGACCACGTCGTAACCGGACCGCTCGACGAACGCGCCCTCGACCTCGGTGACGCCCGCGTCGCCGAACGCCTCCCGGAAACCGGCGATCCGCTCCAGGCTGCTGACCAGGTCCACCGGCCCGCTGATCGCCAGCACCCGGCGGTGGCCCAGCTCCCGCAGGTGCTGCCCGATCAACCGGCCGCCCGCGCGGTGGTCGGCGGTGACCAGGATGGTCTGCTCCAGCAGCCCGGGGACGACCTCGTCGGCCAGGGCGATGGGGAACCGCCCGAGCAGCGACGCCAGCCGGCCGCGCGAGGGCGGTGAGCCGGAGGCGTACACCATGCCGTCGATGAACCGGCCCCGGAGCATCTCCAGATAGCGGTCCTCGCGGTCCGGGTCGAACTCGGTGTTGCACAGGATGACGCCGTAGCCCAGGTCGTGGGCCGCGTCGTCGACGCCCTTGGCGAGTTCGGCGAAGAACTGGTTGGTGATGTCGGGGACCAGGAGCCCGATGACGTTGGTCGAGCCGGCCTGGAGGTTGCGTGCCGTGGAGGCCGGGACGTATCCCAGCCGGCTGACGACCGCGCGGACCCGCTCGGCGGTCTCCTCCGCGACCGGCCGGTTGCCGGTCAGCACATGGGACACCGTGGTCGGGCTGACCCGGGCGGCGGCCGCCACGTCCTTGATCGACGCGGGTCGCCGCACCCGGCGGCGGCCCGCTTCCTCGTCCCGCTCACGGGTCATAGTGCTGCACCGCCCTGCCGTGCGAGGTGTCGAGGAGGGCGGGTACGCGTGCCTCGATCTCGGCCAGCAGACCCGGCAGGTCCACGGTCAGCAGCCGGCCGTCGCGCACGACGACCCGCCCGTCCACCACGACCGTGCGGACATCGCTCGCCCGGGCGCTGTAGACCAGGGCCGCCACCGGGTCGTGGACCGGCCGACAGTGCGCGCCGCCCAGGTCGACCAGCACGATGTCCGCGGCCCGGCCTGGCTCCAGGGCGCCGATCCGGTCCCCGAGACCGAGTGCCCGGGCCCCGCCGCGCGTGGCCAGCCGGACGGTGTCGGAGACCGTCATCCAGGTGGCGTCCCGCTCGGCCTGCTTCTGGGTCAGCGCGATCAGCCGCATCGCCTCCCACACGTCGAGCGTGTTGTGCCCGGCGGCCCCGTCCGTCCCGGCGCCGACGGCGACACCGGCGTCCAGCAGACCCCGTACCGGGGTGAGCGGACGCAGCGCGTGCTTCAGATACACCTTGGGGCAGCAGGCGACGCCCGTACGGTCCCGGTGCGCCGCCAGCGTCGGCAGGTCCTCGGGGACGATGCCGCAGCCGTGCGCGATCAGCGCGCCCGCGTCCAGCACCCCGGTCCGCTCCAGCACCGTGACGGGGGTGATGCCGCGCCGGGCGAGACTCGACTCGGTCTGCTCCAGGTGCTCGGCGGCGTGGATGTGGATCCGCAGGCCCGCCTCCCGCGCCAGCTCCGCGAGGCGGACCAGGTCGGCGTCGTCAACGGTGTACGGCGCGTGCGGGCCCAGCGACGCGGTGACCCGCCCGTCGCCCATGCCGTGCAGGGCGGTGGCGGTCTCGGCGCTCTCCTCCAGGGCCGCGCGACCCCGGCTGCTGAAGTAGGTCGGTGCGATGTCGGCCCGGATTCCGGTCCGTACGACCGCGTCGGCGATCCGCTCGGCGTGGAAGTAGTGGTCGGCGAACGTGGTCACCCCGCTGAGCAGCATCTCCGCACAGGCCAGCTGCGCGCCGAGTCCGACGTCGGCGGGGGTGAGGTTGACCTCCATGGGCCAGACCCGCTCGTTGAACCAGTCCTCGACGCTGACGTCCTCGGCGGCGCCGCGCATCAGCGTCATCGGGCCGTGGGTGTGGGAGTTCACGAGTCCGGGTACGGCGACCAGTCCCGTACCGTCGACGGTCTCGGCCCCGATCGCCTCCGGCCCGGAGCCCGCCGGGCCCAGCCAGGCGATCACCCCGTCCTCGACCAGGATGTCCTGGTCGGTCTCCACCCTGCAGGGGCCCTGCTCGGGCACGACGAGCACCGAGCAGGAGGTCACGATCAGTCGGCGCGTCATGTGGATCCTTCCGTTCGAAACGGACGTTAAGGATCCAAAACGTTTTGCACAACCCCCGTCCGAGGAGGCTGCCGTGGAGCTGTGACCCCGCGCTTCAGTCCGCGTCAGCGACCACGGACCCCACCCGGTCGGCCAGAGTCGGATCGCGGCGGACCAGGAGGGCCGCGTAGCCGACGGCGGCGAGCAGGGTGGCCAGTGCCGCGTAGGGGAACCAGTTGTACGGGGCCGGCTGGCCCGGCTTGGCCAGGTAGTACAGCGGGACCAGGATGGCCAGGGCGCCGAGCGCGGGCAGCACCAGGTGCCGGACCGTCCGGAACTCCTGCGGCCGGTAGCGGCGGTAGTACAGCGGCAGGGCGATGTTGGACGCGAGGTACACCAGCAGGATCAGGATGGTGCCGAGGGTCGAGGACTCGGTGAAGAAGACCACCGGGTTCATCGAGCCGTCACCGGATCCCAGCAGGTGGCCCAGGCCCCAGCCGCCGATGATCAGCAGGGCGGTCGCGGCGAAGGTGACGATCGCGTTGTTCGGAGTACGACGGGTGGGGTGCACATAGCCGAAGAAGGACGGGAGCAGGCCCTCCCGTCCGGCGTTGAACACCAGGCGGGCCTGGGAGTTGATGCCGGCGATCAGCACGCCGAGCGTGGAGGTCAGACCGCCCAGGTAGGTGAGGAACGCCAGGGCGCCGAGGGTGTGCTGGGCCACCTCGACGAAGGGGATCGGGGAGGCCCCGAGTCTCTTCACGTCGTAGCCGAAGCCCGTCACCGTGGCGTAGGCGAAGACGACGTAACTCACCGTCATGATCGCGACGGAGGAGAACACCGCGCGGCCGACGTTGCGCCGCGGGTTCTCCGTCTCCTCGGCGAGCGCGGCCGAGTTCTCCCAGCCGACGAACAGGTACACCGCGAGCGGGAAACCCGCGGCCAGCCCCTTGAGGCCGTGGTTGATGTGGCCGGGCAGGAACGGATCGAGGGAGAGGCCGCCGCGGTGTTCCACGAGCGCCGCGACCGAGACCACGGCCAGTACCAGCATCTCGACACCGAAGAAGTAGCCGGCCCACTTGGTGGAGACCACGATCCCGCGCAACATCAGCCCCACGGCCAGCCCGGTCAGCAGCAGTGTCCAGATGATCCACGGCAGGTCCACGCCGGTGTAGTGGTACAGGGTGATCTGGACGAACCCGCCGGAGATGGCGATGACGGAGGCCATCGCGATGATGTAGCCGAGCCCCGCGAGCAACGCCGTGGTCACCGCGCTGACCGGCCCGAAGGTCTTCCCCACGAAGGTGGTGAAGCTGCCCGCCGAGGGGTGGGCCCGGGAGAACTCCGCCAGGGTGTTGCCGAGCAGCGCGACCGCGATTCCCGCGGCGACGATGGTCAGGGGTGACGCCACGCCGGCGGTGGTGGACAGGAAGGCGAAACCGAAGAAGAAGCTCATGGCCGGGCCGACGTTGGCCATCGTGGCCGCGGCGATGTCCGCCATGCCGAGGACACCGCCGCGCAGCCGCTGCGGGGCGCCGGCGACAGGACCCGGCGGGGGCAGCGGACCGGCTCCGGGGTCGGACATGGCGGCAACTCCTTGTGCGGTGGTGACCTGAGGGACGCCGCATTGACTGTCGGCGCGGGTTCTCGGCGGTCGGGGGACGGGCGCGAGCGGTGTCAGCGGTGTCAGTGGTGTCAGCGGTGTCGGGAACGCTGGTGTGCTTTCACCGCCTGCACGGCCGGGTCGGTCGCGCCTCGGCCCAGTTCGGTGAGCAGTTCGGCGTGGCAGTGGTTCTGCGCGCGTACCACCGCGGGGTGCGGCGCGGGCAGCAGCAGGCAGAGCCGGCCGAGCAGATCGGCGGCGTACTCGCGCATTCCCCCGCCGCCGAGCGTCTCCGCGAGGTCCAGGTGGAAGCGGGCCTCCGACTCGGCCAGTTGGGCCGGATCATCCGTCAGTTCCATCTCCTCGACCAGCGCTCGGAGACCCGCCAGCCGCTCGGCCGGGATCTCTCCCGAACTGTGCGCCACGAGGCCGCATTCGAGCAGCAGATGGAAGGCGTCCAGTGAAGCCGCCTCCTCGGCGTCGTGCATCACGGCGACGACGGTGTCCCAGTCCTGCGCGACGAACGTTCCGCCCGCCCGGCCGCGTCGGCGGTCGAGGAGGCCGTCCTGGCACATGCCCTCCAGCGCGCGGCGGACGGTGATCTCGCTGATCCCGAGTTCCTCGGCGAGGACACCCGTGTCGGGGAGCCGGTCCCCAGGCCGAACGGAGCGCAGGCGCACCCGCAGAGCGATTCTCGACCGGACGAGATCCGATCCGTTCTGGCCTCCGCCGGGCAGGGCGCGAGCGTGTCCCACGCCGGTGACCGGCGTCGTCCGAGCCGGGCCCGGCTGGTTGTAAGGCCCGAACTTGCCCGCTGCATTCACCACGACGCCACCCTAACGGCCTGCTGTACGGGGTCCCGGCCCCCGGAGGAGGGCTCGCGCGGGTGTGGTGCACAGGGGCTCCCAGGGGCGGGGACGGCGGCTGGAGGAAAAAATTAGAGCAAGGTGAACAGTTAAACAAGACCCTGCTGCGACCGGTCCGGCAGCAACGGGGAAGGGTGCTCAGGCGGTCGCGAAGCCATGGCCCTGAGCTGGGGATTCACGCCCGGAGGGGTGCGTCTGCGGGGTGCGTGGAGGGGGTGTGCGCGTGTGCCTGGGGGCGCCGTTTCCCCGTCGGGCGGCGCGCGGATGCCGCCGCTCGGGCGCTTTGGGTCTCTTGTTTTTTCTGATCGCCCTGAACTATTTTCCTCAGCGTCACCGGGTGGCCGCTACGGCAGACACCGGCCTCCGGTCGTGGTCCACCATGCCCTCCCCGCGTCCGTGATCACCACCCCCGACCCGGCACCCCCGCGCACCCCGCCCGGCGGAATCCGCACGGCTACCTCCGTCCGGCTTCGACGGAATCGTCCCCATTCCCCGCCAGTCCCCTGGATGTCGAGATGACAACACGTCCCCCTGCCCCCGCCCCCGACACGGTCACCACCACTGAAAGCACCCCAGCCGGATCCGGCCTGCAGGCCGGCCTGAAGAACCGTCACCTGTCGATGATCGCGATCGGCGGTGTGATCGGAGCGGGCCTGTTCGTCGGCTCCGGCTCCGGCATCGCCGCGGCGGGGCCCGGCATCCTCGTGTCGTACGCACTCGTGGGCGCCCTGGTCGTGCTCGTGATGCGCATGCTGGGTGAGATGGCCGCCGCCAACCCGACCTCCGGCTCCTTCTCCGCCTACGCGGACCGCGCGCTCGGCCGCTGGGCCGGGTTCTCGATCGGCTGGCTGTACTGGTTCTTCTGGGTCGTGGTGCTCGCCGTCGAGGCGACCGCCGGCGCGAAGATCCTGGAGAGCTGGATCCCGGGCGTGCCCCAGTGGGCCTGGGCCCTGATCGTGATGATCGTGCTGACCGTCTCCAACCTCGCCTCGGTCGCCTCCTACGGGGAGTTCGAGTTCTGGTTCGCCGGGATCAAGGTCGTCGCGATCGTCGCGTTCATCGGGGTCGGTCTCCTGGCGGTCTTCGGCATTCTGCCGGGCACGCACAGCGACACCGCGGGGCTGTCCAACCTCACGGCGCACGGCGGCTTCCTGCCCAACGGACCCGGCAAGATCCTCACCGGTGTACTGATGGTCGTCTTCTCCTTCATGGGCAGCGAGATCGTCACCCTGGCGGCCGGGGAGTCCGAGGACCCCCAGCGCGCGGTCACCAAGGCCACCAACAGCGTCATCTGGCGGATCGCCGTCTTCTACCTCGGCTCGATCTTCATCGTGCTGACCCTGCTGCCCTGGAACTCCCCGGCCATCACCAAGGACGGCTCGTACGTCGCCGCCCTGGACTCCCTCGGCATCGCGCACGCCGGTCAGGTCATGAACTTCATCGTGCTCACCTCGGTGCTGTCCTGCCTCAACTCCGGTCTCTACACCGCCTCCCGCATGGCCTTCTCCCTCGGCCGCCGCGGCGACGCGCCCGCCGCCTTCGGCCGGACCAAGCGTCAGGGTGTGCCGCAGACCGCGATTCTCGCCTCGGTCGTCTTCGGCTTCGTCGCGGTGTTCTTCAACTACGCCTGGCCCGACACCGTCTTCCTGTTCCTGCTCAACTCCTCGGGTGCCATCGCCCTGTTTGTCTGGCTGGTCATCTGTTTCTCGCAGCTGCGCATGCGCCGCATCATCCAGGCCGAGTCGCCGGAGAAGCTCGTCGTCCGTATGTGGCTCTTCCCGTACCTCACATGGGCCACGATCGCGCTGATCGTGTTCGTGCTCGGCTACATGCTCACCGACACCGCCTCGGGCGGCGGCCGGGACCAGGTCGTCCTGTCCACCCTGGTGGCCGTGGGTGTGGTGGCCTTCGCGCTGCTCCGCAACCGGCTGACGCCGAAGGCCCGGCAGAGCTGATCACCGCCTCGTGGGGACCCGGGACCCGGGCCCCCACGAGGCCGATCCACCGCTGGTCGACGGACTGTGGGATTTCGGACCGTTCCCGGGTCTTGTCATCAGGGCGGGCGTCGTGCAAGTGTCCGGCCATGGTTACGTAACCATGGCTGGTTTCAAAGGGGTCCGAGTGGCTTATTTCGGACCTTGGTTCATCATTGCCTCGGCTCAGGTGACGAACGAACCCGCACGAACCCGCACTCCGCCCTCCCGTCACTGGAGACGAGATGACCAAGACCCCGACGAGGTCGAGAAGACTGGCCAGTGTGCTCATGGCCGGCTTCGGCGCCACGCTCATGTTCCTGGGCGCCGCCCCCGCCCCCGCCCTCACCCAGTCGGTTGGCGACGCGTCGGCCGCCTCGTACGCGCCGGGCAAGCCCGCGAAGGGCGGCACCAGTGACTTCCGCGGGGTCAACTGGGCAGACCCGCGCGACAACTACGCCACGGACGCCGTGGTGCCGAGCGGCCTGTCGGTGACCGACAGCTACCGCACCGTGTACCGCACCACGCAGAAGATGGTGAGCGGGTTCAAGAAGAACCTGGGCGCCAACACGCTGCGACTGCCGATCAACCCGGCGACCGTCGGCACCACCTGGTGGAAGTCGTACCGCGCGACGATCGACGCGGCCACGGCCTCCGGCGACAAGGTCATCGTCAGCTACTGGGAGGCCAACACCAGCAAGGACGGGCTGGTCGACGACACGGCCGCCTGGAAGACGATGTGGAACACCGTGGTGCGGGAGTACAAGCACAACCCGCGGGTCTACTTCGAGCCGATGAACGAGCCGCACGGCTACACCCTCGACCAGTGGGTGTCCGTCACCAGCGGCTGGCTGTCGAGCCACAAGGACGTTCCGCGCGGCCGTGTCGTGATCAGCGGCACGGGCTACAACGACAACGTCACCGGCGTCGGCGCGGCCCGCGAACTGCGCGGCACGCTGTTGTCGCTGCACTTCTACGGCTTCTGGAACAGCTACACCACGCAGGCCGAGTGGACCGCCGACCTCGAGGCGCGACTCGGCAAGTACACCGACCGGACCATCATCGACGAGGCCGGCTCCCCGATGACCATCGGCCTCAACTACGGCGCGTGGAACGGCAACATCTACACCTCGTACCTCGCGGCCGTGGCCAACACCGCCCGCAGCAAGGGGATGGGGCTCGTCTACTGGCCGGGCCTGCGGTTCGACGACGCCTACTCGATCGAGTCGCTGGACGCCGACGGCAACCTCGTGGACAACAGCGAGACCGGCGTCGCCCTGCTGCGCTGGGGCTACGGCTTCGGCAAGACCCCGCCGGTCAACAACCTGCCGCCGGCGCCTCCCGGTGAGGTCCTGCGCGGCGTGGGCTCGGGCCGCTGTGTCGACGTGCCCGGCTTCAGCACGAAGAGCGGAACCCAGCTCGACCTCTGGGACTGCAACTCCGGCGGCAACCAGATCTGGAACCACAACGCGGACAACCAGCTCACCGTCTACGGCAACAAGTGCATGACGGTGGGAGGCACCGGCGCGACGGCGGGCGACCCCGTGGTCATCGCCGACTGCACCGGCGCGACGGCAGCACAGCAGTGGAACGTCAACGCGGACCTCTCCGTGACCAGCGTCGCGAACCCGGCGCTCTGCCTGGACGCGGCCGGAGCCGGCACCGGCAACGGCACGTCGGTCGACGTCTGGTTCTGCAACGGCAGCACCAACCAGCAGTGGACCCGGAGCTGACACCGGCGCCTGTCGCCATGCACTCCTGATCCGAACCGTACGGGCCCGGCGAGCACCATCGCCGGGCCCGTACGCGTACGGGTCAGCGCCGCCGCTCCTCGCCCTCCGGTGAGGGCGGCGGCGTTCCGGTGCTGGCGCGTACGACGAGCCGGGTCGGCACCAGGGTCTTGTCGATCACGTCGGGCCCGGTCCGGCCGATCTTGCTGAGCAGTTTCCGCAGGCTGAGCCGGCCGACCGCCGCGAAGTCCTGTCGTACGGTCGTCAGTGGCGGCCAGAAGGCGTGGGACTCCTCCATGTCGTCGAACCCCACCACGCTGACGTCCTCCGGGATGCGGCGGCCCAGCTCGTGCAGGGCGCGCATGACCCCGAGCGCCATGTGGTCGTTCGCGGCGAAGATCGCCGTGACCTCCGGCCTTCGCCCCAGGTCCAGCCCGTGCCGGTACCCGGACCGCGTGGTCCAGTCGCCGTAGAGCACCGGGGGCGGGACGACGCCGGCCTCGCGCAGGGTGCGTTGCCAGGACTCGACCCGATGGGCGGCGGAGTACGAGGTCGGGGGGCCGGCGATGTGCCAGACCTGCCGGTGCCCGAGTTCCAGCAGATGCTCCGTCGCCTGGCGGGCGCCCAGTGCCTGATCGGTGTCCACCACGGTGTAGCCGGGGCCGGTGTCCGAGTCGACGACCACCATCGGGACCCCGGGCGGGAGGCTGAACTCCGCGTCGTCCAGGAGATGGGCCTCGAAGACCAGGATCACCCCGTCGACGGCGGCCTCACTGAGCCGGTCGTAGGCGCCGGAGATCCTGCCCATGGTCGGGTCGGACACGGGGATGAGGGTGACGGCGTACTTGGCGCGGGCGGCCTCCGCCGCGATGGCGTCGAGTGTGCGGGTGTTTCCGAACGTCTTCAGCGTGAAGGTGATGACACCGATGGTGTTGAACCGGCCGCTCTTGAGCGCGCGTGCGGCTCCGTTCGGCCGGTAGCCCAGCGCCCGCATCGACTCGACGACCCGCTGCCTGGTCGCCGGGTCGACATTGGTGTGCCCGTTCGACACGCGCGACACCGTCTGCGGCGCGACACCGGCGTGCCGGGCGACGTCCGCCATCGACGGCCGGGGCGGCCTGGACATGGGCTTGTCCCCCATCACCATGATCCTTCGTTTCCCCTGTTCTCGGGCCCTGACAACAGCCTAGGCCCACCCGGGAAAGGATCACGATGTCGGTGCCGGTCCGCGTCGACCGCCGGAGACCCGCCGGAGGCCGATCCGGGCGAGCCAGATAAGTGCGGCCGCCGCGACGGCCTGGAGGCCTAGGGACACGACGGTGGCGTGGCCCATCGGGTAGTTCATGGGAACCAGCACTCCCGCCCCGGCCAGGATTATCAGAAACGGAATCCACAGAGGATCGCGCGTTCCCCGGAGCTGCCACACGACCGCGCCCGCGGAGAGTATTTCCACCAGCGCCAGCGTGATCTGCAGGTAAGTCAATGGGAATCCCTGTCTTGAAAACGATTCGGGCGGAGGGGAGCGGGCGAGTGCGCCCGCTCCCCTCCGCTACACGGAATCAGTCGTGAATCAGTCGTACTCGTGGTCGTTCCAGTAGCCGGTGATGGTGTAGTCACCGAAGAAATTGATCCAGATTTTCAGCCGGGGCTGATCGGCATACAGCTCCCAGTGGGCCGTCTTGTGCTGAACCCGGCCGTGGTAGTACCGCCAGTACGAACTGTAGTGATAGTCGTACCGCCAATATGCTCCCTCGATGAAGACGCCTGCCATGAAGCGGGCCTCCAGCGTCTGGAAGATGGCACGGATGTGGCCGGGCATCGAGCTGTAGAAAGAGGGCTTCCAGCCGGTGATGTGGGTGTAGCGGCCCTCGTAGTACCAGGGCGTGGTGGCGTCGGTGCACTGGCTTCCCGTGCGGTTGTCGCCGCAGACGATCATGTTGCCGTCGAGGTCGAACTTGTTGACCGGGTCCTGGGCGGCGTAGTCGTAGGCGTTCGCGCTTCCGCCGGGTACCGGGTCGGTGCTGAGGAAGCGGCCGTTGACGGGGTTGTACAGGCGGACGCCCATCATGATGTCGCCGGTGGGTGTCTCGCCGGAGCGTTCCTTGGCGCCGAGCCAGCGGTAGCGGGCACTGCCGGCGCCGGCCACGGAATTGCCGTACTCGTCCGTGGCCGTGACGACGACGGCGGTGTTCGCGTCGTTGGTGGGCAGGGTCATCGTGACGTCTCCGTGCAGGTCGGTGAGCTGCAGGACGACATCGCCGTTGGCCGAGCTGTACGTCGCTCCCAGTGCCCCGCCGAGCTCGGGCACATTCCTCGTGTAGGCGCCGGTGGAGGTGTTCTCGACCGTCCACGCGGGACGGTCCGACGGTCCGTCGAAGTGGCTGGTCCTGGAGGCGGTCTGGGTCCAGGTGCCGGAGGAGTTCGACTCGGTGGTGGAGGAGTGGAAACGTCCGGCGGGGTCCAGCTGCCAGGTGGTGCGCTGACTTCCGCTCGTCTGCTGACGGGCGAGGTCGTCGACGTAGTACGCGGTGCTGATGCCGCCGGGCTCGCCGGTGAGGCGGCCGAAGGCGTCGTAGGTGTACCCGCTGTCGACCAGACGGTCCGCGCTGTCGTAGGTGTGGCTGGTGGTGGTGCCTCCGCTGGTCGGGCAGCTGGGGGTGGTGCCGTCGGTGGTGGTGGCGCCGGTCGACGTGGTCAGGCTCTTGCGGTTGCTGTCCTGGTCGAAGGTGTACGTACGGGCGGTGCAGCTCTGCGCCTGCCCCTGGATGACGGTCTCGTTGGTGTGGGTGAGCCTGCTGTCGTTGTCGTACGTGTAGGTGTCGTCGACACCGAGACCACCGGAGGTCGACAGGGCCCTGCCGGTTTCCTGACCGGCGGCGGAGTGGCCCGCCTGGTCGGAGAGCAGGACGTTGCCGGAGGCGCCGGTGTAGGTGCGTGAGGTGTTCTGGCCGGCCTCGTCCGTGGTCGCGGTCAGGGTGACCGAGCCGGGCAGCGACTCGGTGGCCAGGGTGCCGTTCGCGTCGTAGGTGGCGCTGAAGGTTCCCGCGTTGGAGTCGGTCTCGGAGGTCACCACACCTCGCGGGTCCTTCGCCGTGTCATAGGTGTACGTCAGGGTCGACGGCGCCGAGTCGCTGATCTTGACGGGCCGGTTGAGGCTGTCGTACTGGGTGGTGGCCGTGTTGCCGTCGGCGTCGGTGTAGGACAGCTGACGGCCGAGCTGGTCGTAGGTCTGGGCGACGGCCTTCCCGTCGGGAGTCGAGGCCCCGGCCGCGAGACCGGTGCCGGAGGAGTAGGAGACGGTGGTGGTCTGAACGGCCTGGCCGCTACCGCCGGAGACCGCCGTCTGGGTCGTGCGGTCGGCGCTGTCGTACGTCGTCGTGGTGGTGCGGGTGACGCCGCCCGCCGTGTCGGTGACCTGGCGGGGCAGCCCCGAGGCCGTGTAGGTGGTCGTGGAGGTGACCCGCTGCGCCGGGTTGGAGCCGCCGCCGGTGATGTCGGCCGCGGGGGCGGTCCGGCAGACCATGTCGGCCCACTCGGGGTGGCCGCCGCAGGGCGCCGAGCCGCCGGCGGTGTAGTAGGTGGTGATGGTGGTGGCCGCGTCCGAGCCGTTCGACGCGGGCTGGGAACTGCTGGTGACCTGGCCGGCCGTGTTGTAGCCGGTGAGGGTGGTGATGGCCGAACCCGAGGGGTCGATGACCGTCTTGGTCGGCTTCCCGAGGGTCCAGTCGTAGTAGGTCTTGCTGGTACGGGCGTCCGCGTCGGCGGCGTACCCGGTGACGGCCGCTCCGATCACCGACGTCGTGATCTGGTCGGAGACCTTCGCGGAGCCGTCCGTGGGCCGGTTCTCGTCGAAGGTGTTGTGCGTGTGGGTCCGTGCGGCGACCACCGAACCGGCGGGCAGGGCGGCCGACGTGCCCGAGGCCGCCAGGGCGTGCTCCAGGGTGACCTGGTGCAGCGGCCCGTAAGTGTCCTTCTCCTGCTGGCCGGTGCTGTCGTAAACGTGCAGGGTGGACAGCTGGGTCGCCCGCTGCGCGGTGGTCGCCGAGGCCAGGCCCAGCGCGTTGAGCTCGCTGTTGGAGCCCGCGGCCAGGGCCAGTTCGCGGTTGCCCGCGGTGAGTTCCCGGACGGTGTTGCCCGAGGTGTCGTACTCGGTGGTCGTGATGTGCCCGCCCGGCACCGCCGTGTCGACCTCGCGCCCGTTGACGTCCAGGTAGTGCACGGTGGCACGGCTGTAGTCGCCGGAGGCCAGGTGTCCGCTGCCCGTGTTGGACGACGGCACCTGGTCGGCCGGGAAGACGGCCGTGGCGTCGGTGGGCCTGTCGCTCTGCGCCCAGGTGGCGACATCACTGCTGCCCAGGGCGTACGGGCCCCCGGAGCCGGTGGTCAGCGGTACGTCGTAGACCACCTTGGTGGTGGCGGTGCCGTTGGTGGTGGAGGCCGACCCCGGAGTGAGGGTGGCGCGGCCGGCACTGAGCAGGCGTCCGGCGTTGGTGTCGCCGTCCGTGCCCGCGGTGCCGTAGGCGAAGGTCCACGGCAGCTGACCGGGCGGGGTCAGCGAGGTGACCCGGCCGGCCGCGTCGTAGGCGTAGGCCGTGACCAGGGTCGGGCTGATGCGCGGGTCCCACTCCTCGCGGAGCATGCCGTTGGTGTCGTACGAGTACTGGGCGACCACCGTCGCGGTCTCGGTGCCGGTGGCCGGGTCGATCGCCCACCGGGTGACGGAGGCGACGCGGCCGGCGTAGGTGCCGAACGCACCCGTCGTGGTGCCGGTCGCGGTGGTGGCGGTGGCGTAGTCGAACTGCAGGGCCCGGCAGCCCGTCGCCGGGGTGCTCGGCGTCACGCAGGAGGCGTTCAGATCCGAGATCGCCGAGGTCGGGGCGACCATCCGGGCCAGCCGCACCGTGGTGGTGCCGCCGGAGGTGACGGTGTCGAACCGGTAGCGGGTGGTGTTCCCCGAGCCGGAGGGGGCCGTGGAGGAGATCGTCCACACCCCGGCGTTCGCGGCGGACTTGGCGAACACGGTGACCGTGCCGTCGGTGTCGGTGAGCGTGTACTGGTCGGCCGAGGAGCTGTAGGCGAGGGAGTAGTCCTCCGCGCCGGGCTCGGGGCTCCAGGTTCCGCTGCCGTCCTTGGTGAACGCCACCTCGCTGCCGTCGGAGGTGACGAGCTGGACGGCGCTGGAGGTCACGGGCCGGATCTCGGTGTAGCCGGTGGAGGCCGTGTCCGAGAGCTCGCCGAGGGTCCACTGCGGGCCGAACGGCGCCGCCTGCCCGGTCGGCGCGCCCCCGGCGGGATTGCGGGAGGAGGCGCTGCGGGCCAGCGTCAGACCGAGCCCGGAGGTGTCGGTCGCGGAGAGGGCGTAATCGCCGGTGGACAGATTCACCGAACCCGGGCCCACCTGCTCGGTCGCCGCGTCGGTGGAATTCCGGTCCAGGGTGAAGGTCACCGCCGACGAGTCGTAGACGCTGCCGGACGAGTCGGTGAAGTGACCGCGGACCTGTACGGAACCGTCGTCCCCCAGGGTGGCGGCGACGTCCCACACCAGATCCGGCGAGACACCGCTCGACATCGTCACCGGCCAGGCGGCCAGGGCACTGCCGCCGTTGGTGACCTGCGCGACGGGAATGTCGGACCAGCTGTCCGCTCCGGCACGGCGGTACTGGAGTCGCACGGACTGGGCGGTGGCGGGGCCTGCGGCGGTCAGGGTCGCCCTTCGCGCGCTGCGGCCGCCGTCCTTCGGCGAGGTGATGGCGCCGGCGCCCGCGTCGAACTGGTAGGTGGCCGCGTCCGAGAGGTTGCCCGCGAGGTCCCGGGTGTAGACGGTCAGCGTGTGCGGGCCGTCCGCGGCCGGGGTCACCTGGGCGGTCACGGCCGCGCCGGTGGTGGCCACGAAGGTCTGCTGACCGGAGTCGAGCTGCCACACGACGCCGGCCGTGCCGGTGCCGCCGGCGGGCGGGGTGAGGGTGAAGGCGCCGCTCTGGCCCGCGCCCTTGGCCCAGCCGCCCGACGGGTAGTCGGTGGAGGCGACGGAGGGAGCGTTGGGCCGGGTCGTGTCGACGGTGAACACCAGCCCGCTGGGCACGGTCTGACGGGCCCACAGCGAACCGTCGTACCCCCACGGCCAGGCGGTGTAGGTGTGCCCGTCCACGAGTTTCCCGCTGGGTACGGAGGCACTGGAGGTACCGCCCGAGGCGGTCCAGGAGCCGTTCAGATTGGCGATGACCTGGGTGTTGGCGCCGCCGGTGGTGTCGTAGACGTTCCACTGCGCCATCACGTTGCCGCCGTCGGCGTCGGTGACCGTCGCCTGCAGCTGCGGGGTCGCCGTGTTCGTGTACAGCGTGGTCGTCGACCCGGAGACCGAGGAGACGCCGGGCGCGACCGTGGGCGCCGAGGTCATGGGGTACGAGTTGTACGTCACCGACAGATAGGGCACGTCGGAGGACGCGTTGGCGGAGTAGAACCGCTTCCAGGAGCCGGAGTCGGTCTCGTCCGTGGCCCGCAGCCCGAGGTTGGCGTAGGTGTAGCCGTGGTCACCCGCGTACTGCAGGAACGAACTGGGGTCGACGGACACCCAGCCCTCCGGGACGGATCCCCCGCAGGAGGAGGGATAGCCCTTCGTCTGTGTCGTCGTGACGTACTTCGTCGTCCACGACGGCTGGTTGGACCAGACCGTGGAGGTGGAGGCGGCGCCGGTCTGCCACAGCTCCCACGAGGCCGGGGCGCAGTCGGCCGACCAGTACTCGTAGAGGTTCAGCGAGGAGGACAGGACGTGGGCGTTGACCAGCTGGGAGACCGGGAACTGGAGGAAGGAGCGGGCGACGTCGGTGCCCGCGTCGTAGGTGCCCAGCTTGAGGTCCGTGGAGGTGTACTCCGCGGTGGAGTCGGTGTTCTCCACGAAGGTGTCCAGCACGCTGGACAGGCTGGTGGAGGGATCGACGGTGACCGGGTAACTCGTCCTGGGGTCGGCGAGGAACCTCGCGTCCGGCGTCAGGGTGAGGTCGACCGTGTCACCGGACTGGGACATGGTCATCCTCACCCGGGCGCGGTGGGTGTGCTCCAGCGACGCCGGGTCGACCCTGGCGTCCCACATGACCGGGGCCGGTATGGTGCCCGCGACCTTGCCGTGGGAGTCGGTGAAGGTGATCGAGCCGTTCTTCGCCTGCTTGGCGGTCAGGCCCTTCGCGCTGATCGGGACGACGACCCGGTAACCGGCCGAGGGCCGCGTGCGCAGGACGACGTTCTCCTCGAATCCGGTGCGCGTGGCCTGCACGGTCACATCCGTGCCGGGGGAGACGTTCGCGTAGGTGGCGGTGCTCCCCTTCAGCCTCGGCCTGGGCAGGGTGCCCTTCCAGCCGACGGCCACCCGGTGCGCGCCGGTGCCCTCCGCCGCGAGGGACGCCTTCCCGCCGCCCGGGGCGAGTACGAGACCCTGCGGCTGCGCCTTCGGGGCCACCGCTCCGCCGGAGGCGGCCCGCAACGTGGTGTCGACGTTCACCCACGCCCCGCCCCGCCTGAAGCGGACCGGCGCCGCGTAGGAGTCGGTGGTGAGAGTGCCCTTCGGGTTCGCCCATGTCGTCGACCGGTCGGTCCGCTCGTCCAGCACCTCGACCCTGCGTCCCCGCAACCGGGCCGTGGCGATCGCCGACGCGAGATCGGGCGCGGTCAGGGGACCGGACGGGGAAGCCTTGGACGGCGCGGCGACGTGGTGCCGCGCGGGAAGGGCGAGCGCCTGGCCGGTCGAGGCGAGCATGACCGCCGCCTCGGCCACCATGAGCAGCGCGAGCGCACCCCCCACCGGTCTGATCCGCCCTGGCGACGACCCGCTTCCCGGCCTTCTTCGAAGGTCGCCAACACGATCGCTCCGCACAGAAGCACCCCCTCTTCTCGATGGCCGAACGCAAGATCGTCCGGAGCCGGAGGTGAGTATCGACGCGCCGGGTGACGGGCACCAGATCGGACAGATCGCCATGAATGCAAAGCGATCACCAACCCGGGCTCAACAGTTCGGCGGGTGTGCGCATGCTTTCTGTGCAGACATCCGTATTTGTTCCGTGAAGTCGCTACTGATCGTGAGAATCAGCGGCGGACCGGGGTCCGGGAGAGGTTCATTGTCTTTTCCAATTCATGGAAAGGGTGTGTGGATTCGATGATCAACTGATGTCACTCTTTTTTGAGGTGTCATCAGGGCACTTCAGGAAGAGGAAGAGAATCCGATGGGGGACACGACCCGCCCGGAGCGCGTACGGCGCGGACTGTCCGGCGTACTTCTCGTGGTGGCGTGCGGCGCCATGCTGCTGTTCGGCGGGGCGCTCCTGCTGAGGCCGCTGTGGCCTGTGGGGTTCGAGGACGACTCCCTGCCCGCGACTCCGCGCGAGCGCCAGGGCGTTCCGGGTGCCGTGCTCCAGCGCACCTTCCGGCTCGCGGTGCCGCCGAAGGCCGGGGAGACCTCGTATCTGGTGGTCCCGGGCGACGGCAGCGCGGAGAGCGGCCAGGACCTCTATCTCCGCTTCCGCACCACACCCGAGGGCCTCAAGGAGTTCCTGACCTCCCTGGACGAGACGACGAGGGACCTGGCAACCGGCAGAGCCGTCCTGGACCAGGACGACATCGACTCCGTCGGGCTTCCCTGGCGGATCGGACCCGAGGACCACCTCGCGGGTCTCTACGCGGACATCCCGGAGAAGGGTGACCGGGCCGGCTCGGCCCGGGTGACCGTCGACGAGAGCGAGCGGGGCGCGCCGCTGGTGTACGCCCATGTGACCGTCTAGCCGGGTGTGTTCTGTATCACTTCCCTCGAGGTGAGTTGCGGACCGGGGCCCTGCGCGTACTCACCCATGACGAGCGGAGCCCGGATGCGAGGATGAGGCCGTCATGACTGCCGGGTGGGGAACGCGCACGATACGAGCCGCGGTGTTCGCGGCCGTGTGTGTGCTGCTCGCTGCCCTCGGACACGTCCTCATGTCCGGCTCCAAGGTGTCCTGGTGGACCCTGTCCGCCGGCTTCGCCGCCACGAGCGCCGTCGGCTGGACCCTGGCGGGCCGTGAGCGCGGACTCCCGCTGGTGGTGTCCGTCGTGGTCGTCGCCCAGGGGGCGCTGCACTCGGCGTTCTCGTGGGCGGGGCAGGCGTCTTCCGGATCGGGCGCGGGCGCCCAGGCGCGGGACATGGGCGGCATGTCCATGGATGCGATGGACATGGGTTCCATGGGTTCCATGGACATGGGGCATGCCGCGCACGCGGACCCTGTGGACCCCATGGCCCATTTGGGAACCATGTCCCATGGTGGTGGCGTCACGGCGTCGCTCGGCATGCTCGCCGCCCACACGCTGGCCGCTCTGCTGACCGGGCTGTGGCTGGCGTACGGCGAGCGGGCCGCCTTCCGCCTCCTGCGGGCCGTCGCCGGATGGCTGGCCGCCCCGCTGCGGCTGCCCCTTGTCGCCCTGCCCGTTCCACCGCGTCGCCCCCGTCTGCGGCCGACGCGCGAGCGCGCCGAGCGGATCCCGCGGCTGACGCTCACTCACACGATCATCTCTCGGGGGCCTCCGGCCGGGACCGCTGTCAGCTGAGACAGCAGGCTTCCCGAGGCCGTCCCGCCGGTACCGCGTCTGCCGGTTCCGCGGGGTACGCGAGGTACGCGGCTTCGGGCACGGGACGAGTACGACGTACGCGCCGTTCCGCTCCCTTCCCTTCCCTCTCCCGCCCTCCCGTACCGGGACCTTCCTTCCGCAGCGCCTGAGTTCACGCGCCGGCCGGTCCCGGACCACCCGAGAAGGACATCAGGTGATCACTCCTGTCCTCCCCCTGCCGTCCAGGAAACGCGACGCGGAGCGCGAGGCGCCCGACGACCCGGCCACTGTCTGGGCCCTCGCCGCGCGCACCGGCGACCGCGACGCCGTGGACCGCTTCGTGCGGGCCCTGCACCCGGACGTCGTCCGCTACGTCACCCATCTCTCCGCCGACCGCCAACTGGCCGACGACCTCGCGCAGGACACGTTCCTGCGGGCGCTCGGCAGCCTGCACCGCTTCGAGGGCCGCTCCTCGGCCCGCACCTGGCTGCTGTCGATCGCACGCCGTACGGTCATCGACAACCTGCGGTACGCCGCCACCCGGCCGCGCTCGGCCGACGTGGACGACTGGACGACCTGCGCCGAACGTGCCCAACCCCGAGGCCTGCCCGGCTTCGACGACGGCGTGGCCCTGCTCGACCTGCTGGACGCGCTGCCCGTCGAACGCCGCGAGGCGTTCGTCCTCACCCAACTGACCGGCCTGCCCTACGAGGAGGCCGCCGAGGCCGGGGGCTGCCCGGTCGGCACGATCCGCTCCCGGGTCGCACGCGCCCGGGCGACCCTCGTCGAACTCCTCGACGAGGCAGAGGCAACCGAAGGGGCGGGACCGACCGGGGCTCGGGAGGCCGTGGCCGCGTGAGGTGCGGGCCGGGTCGGGGGCCTACCGGACCTCGCTGCGCCCCACGACCCGGCCCGCCCGGTCGATGCAGATGACGTCCACGGCGACCGGCGCGCCCCGCAGCACGGTCAGCGCCTCGTCGCGGGCGGCCGTCGCGACCAGGTCGCCGAGGGGTACCCCGGCGGCCTCGCAGAGCTGGAGTGCGGCCAGGCCGGTGTTGGCGGCGGCGACACCGGCCGCCAGCGTCTCGTCCGCGCCGCCGCGCCGGGCCAGTTCGGCGAGGAACCCCTTGTCCACCTGGGAACGGGCCGAGTGCAGGTCGAGATGGCCGACGGCGAGCTTGGAGAGCTTGGCGAAGCCGCCGCAGATCGTCAGCCGGTCGACGGGGTGGCGTCGGACGTACTTCAGGACCGCGCCCGCGAAGTCGCCCATGTCGAGCAGGGCGTCCAGCGGAAGCCCGTACTCGGCGACGACGGTCCTCTCCGACGTCGAGCCGGTGCACCCGGCGACATGCGTACGACCCGCCGCGCGGGCCACGTCCACCCCCCGCCGGATCGAGTCGATCCACGCCGAGCACGAGTACGGGACGACGATCCCCGTCGTGCCCAGGATGGACAGCCCGCCGAGGATACCGAGCCGGGGGTTCCAGGTGGAGCGGGCGATCTCCTCGCCGTGGTCGACGGAGAGGGTGATCTCGACGTCACCGGTGCCGCCGTGCAGCTCGGCGACCCGGGCGACGTGTTCGCGCATCATCCGGCGCGGGACGGGATTGACGGCCGGTTCGCCGACCGGCAGGGGCAGCCCGGGGCGGGTGACCGTCCCGACGCCGGGCCCCGCCCTGAAGACCACCCCGGACCCGGCGGGCAGCCTCCGTACCGTCGCCCGTACCAGCGCGCCGTGCGTGACGTCCGGGTCGTCGCCGGCGTCCTTCACGATCCCCGCCATCGCGTACGCGCCGGTCAGCTCCTCGGCCGCGAGCGCGAAGGACGGCGTCTGCCCCTTGGGCAGCGTGATGGTCACCGGGTCGGGGAACTCGCCGGACAGCAGGGCGGTGTACGCGGCGGTGGTGGCCGCGGTCGCACAGGCACCGGTGGTCCAGCCGGGCCGCAGGCCGGTGTGCTTGAGTTGGGCGCCGCGACCGCCCTCGGCCCCGGCCTCTGGGGTGCCCTGCGTTTCGCTGCTCATGAACGGATCGGATCTCCAAGCGATGCACGTACTGATACTCGGCGGAACGACGGAAGCCCGGCGCCTGGCCGAACTGCTGCACGGTACCTCCGGCCTGCGAGTGACGAGCTCCCTGGCCGGGCGGACGGCCGGCCCCCGGCTGCCCCCGGGCGCCGTACGCGTCGGCGGTTTCGGCGGCGCCGAGGGGCTGGCCGGCTGGCTGCGCGAGCACGCCGTGGACGTGCTCGTCGACGCCACCCATCCCTTCGCCGCGACGATCAGCTTCCACGCGGCGCGGGCCGCCACCACCGCCCATGTGCCCCTGCTCGCGCTGCGGCGCCCGGGCTGGGCCCCGGTCGAGGGTGACGTCTGGTACGACGCGGGCTCGCCGGCGGAGGCCGCCGAACTGCTGCCCTCGCTCGGCCGCCGGGTGTTCCTCACCACCGGCCGGACGGGCCTGGCGGCCTTCGCCGCCCTCGACGACCTGTGGTTCCTCGTACGGTCCGTGGAGGCACCGGACGGACCGGTCCCGGCCCGCACGGAGGTCCTGCTCGACCGGGGGCCCTTCACGCTCGAAGGGGAGCGGGAGCTGCTGCGGCGCCACCGCGTGGACGTCGTGGTGACGAAGGACAGCGGGGGAGCGGCCACCGCCCCGAAACTGACCGCGGCCCGCGAGGCCGGACTGCCCGTGGTCGTGGTGCGCCGGCCGCCGGTGCCCGAGGGGGTGCCGGTGGTGGCGGGGCCCGAGGAGGCCGCCGAGTGGCTCGGGAAACGGCTCCGGCGCCTCCACCAGCCCACTTTTCCAGACGCTGGCTGAATCCTGACCTCAGTTTTGCTGCGTCTGGCTACTACCTGCAAATAGCTTGCAGCAAGCTGGGCGGGTGGCTGAGAACAATCATTCGAGATGGCACCGCGTCCGTACGTCGATGACCCGCAAGGAGTGGGCGAGCCTCGGCGGGATGGCCGCGTTCATCCTGGCGCTGCACGTCGTCGGCTGGTTCGTCCTCGTCGCGATCGTCGCGCCCGAGCACTACAGCCTGGGCACCAAGACCTTCGGCATCGGCATCGGCGTCACCGCCTACACCCTGGGCATGCGGCACGCCTTCGACGCCGACCACATAGCCGCCATCGACAACACGACCCGCAAGCTCATGAACGAGGACCAACGGCCCCTGTCCGTCGGCTTCTGGTTCTCCCTCGGCCACTCCAGCGTCGTCTTCGGGCTCACCTTCCTGCTCTCCCTGGGCGTCAAGGCGCTCGCGGGCCCGGTCCAGAACGACGACTCGACCCTGCACAGCATCACCGGCTGGATCGGTACGACCGTCTCCGGGACGTTCCTCTACCTCATCGCCGGCATCAACCTCGTGATCCTCGCCGGGATCTGGAAGGTCTTCCGGCAGATGCGCTCGGGCCACTTCGACGAGGCCGCCCTGGAGGAACAGCTCGACAAGCGCGGCTTCATGAACCGGCTCCTGGGCCGCCTCATGAAGTCGATCACCAAGCCGTGGCAGATGTATCCGCTGGGCGTCCTGTTCGGCCTCGGGTTCGACACGGCCACCGAGGTCGCGCTCCTCGTCCTGGCCGGCTCGGGCGCGGCCTCCGGGCTGCCCTGGTACGCGATCCTGTGCCTGCCGGTCCTGTTCGCCGCCGGCATGTCGCTGCTGGACACGATCGACGGTTCGTTCATGAACTTCGCCTACGGCTGGGCGTTCTCCAAGCCGGTCCGCAAGGTCTACTACAACCTCACCATCACGGGCCTGTCCGTCGCCGTCGCGCTCATCATCGGTACGGTCGAACTACTGGGCCTGGTCGCTGAGAAGGCGGACCTGCACGGCACGTTCTGGGACTGGGTCTCGGGCCTCGACCTCAACATCATCGGCTATGTCATCGTCGGCCTGTTCTTCGCGACCTGGGCCGTCGCCCTGCTGGTGTGGCGGTTCGGCCGAATCGAGGAGAAATGGACAGCGGGCCTGGCCCTAACCCCTACTCCGACTCCTACTCCTTCTCGCTCGCGATCGCGTTGACCGCTGCGGCGGCGATCGCGCTGCCCCCGCGGCGGCCGTGTACGACCAGGTACTCGAGCCCCGATGGGTGTGCGGCCAAGGCCTCCTTGGACTCCGCCGCTCCGACGAAGCCGACCGGGGCGCCGATGACGGCCGCCGGGCGGGGTCCCCCCTCCTCGATCATCTCCAGGAGGCGGAAGAGGGCCGTCGGCGCGTTGCCGACCGCCACCACCGCGCCCTCGAGACGGTCCCGCCACAGCTCCAGCGCGGCGGCGCTGCGCGTGGTGCCCAGCTTCGCCGCCAGGTCCGGGACGGACGGGTCGGAGAGCGTGCAGAGCACGTCGTTGCCGGCGGGCAGCCGTTTCCGGGTCACCCCGCTGGCGACCATGCTCACGTCGGTGAAGACCGGCGCTCCCGCGCGCAGCGCCTCGCGGGCGCGGGACACCACGGCGGGCGTGTAGGCCAGGTCCCGTACGAGGTCGACCATCCCGCAGGCGTGGATCATCCGCACCGCGACCTGGCTGACGTCGGCGGGCAGACCCGTGAGATCGGCCTCGGCGCGGATGGTGGCAAAGGACTGGCGGTAGATGGCCGCGCCGTCCTTCTCGTACTCGAACACCGTGCTCCTACTGGTCGGAGGTGCGGGCCGCCGCCGGGCCGGCGCGGACACGGCGGCGAGCATACCCACCGCCTCCCCACCCCCGACCGAGGACGCTGGACATGGCGGTTCACACGCTCCCGGAGCTTCCGTACGACTGCCGTACGACTGCCGTGGGGCGGCCATGGAGGCATCCCGGTCCGCTGAGCGGAACGGCACGTGACAGGCGGCTCCCGCCGGATCCACTCTGGCTGTCCGCCGGCCAGGTCCGAGCGTCCGGCGCAGGGGGACCGCCGTCCAGGGCGGTCGTCGCACGGGGGGAATGGTGCACGACGATGGCTCAGCACGAGGCGACCGCGGCTGCCCGGACGAACGGCACGACGAGGACAGGGACGGGGACGGGAGCGGGGGCGGGGCCGGGGCCGGGGCGCGCCCATTCCCGGTTACGTCTGCTCGGCACCTTCCAGTTGGAGGGCGCTGACGGAACCGTCACCGTCCCGGCGAACGCACAGCGGCTGCTGGCCTTCCTCGGCCTGCACAAGCGCGCCACCCGAACCGTCGTCGCGGGCGCCCTGTGGCCCGACGTCACGGAGGAACACGCGCACGGCAGCCTGCGTACGGCACTGTGGCGGCTCCGCCGCGGGAGGCAGCCGATCGTCGGGGCCCACGGGGACACCCTCTGTCTGGCGGACGGGGTGAGCGTCGACGTCGACGCCTTCACCGGGGCCGCCCTGGGCCTCGCGAACTCCGATCACGCTCCCGGCGACGACCTGCCGCTGCCCGTCGTCCTCGACGGCGGGGAACTGCTGTGCGGTTGGGACGAGGAATGGGTCCTGTTCGAGCGGGAGCGACTGCGTCAGCTCCGTCTGCACGCGCTGGAGTCGCTGAGCGCCCTCCTGACCGAGCACGGCCGGTACGCGCTCGCCCTGGAGGCGGCCCTGATGTGCGTCACCGTGGAGCCGCTGCGCGAGAGCGCGCACCGCGCGGTGGCCGCCGTTCATCTGGCCGAGAACAACATGGTCGAGGTCGTCCGGCGCTACGAGACGTTCCGGATGCTGATCAACGAGGAACTGGGCCTGGAACCCTCGGCACGGTTCGCGGGGATGCTGCCGCGCAGGGGGACGTGACGGCGAGCGGTCACGCCGGTTTCACGGTCTTCATCGTGAAGTGGGACGTCACTTTCTTGATCCGCGGGATGGTCATGACCCGCCGGCTGAGGAAGGCCTCGTAGGCGGCCAGGTCGGCGACGGCCACCCGCACGAAGTAGTCCGGGTTCCCGAACATCCGCCGCAGTTCGACGACCTCGTCGGCCTGCGCGAGGGTCTGCTCGAAAAGCTCGACGGTCTCCGCGTCCTGCGCCTCGAGACCGAGATCGATGAGCACCTCGAAGGAACGGCCCACGGAGGCGGGGTCGATGACGGCCCGATAACCGCGGATGACACCGTCGGCCTCCAGCCGCTGAACGCGCCGCAGACACGGCCCGGTCGTCAGCCCGACCCGCTGCGCCAGCTCGACGTTGGTCAGCCGCCCGTCCTGCTCGAGCTCGGCAATGATTGCCAGATCGATCGCGTCCACAGACAGAAGATTGCATGCGGTGGCGCCGGCAGGCAATTTTCAGAGTTCCGGCAACCTTCTGGGGCGCCGTGGAGACTATGGGCCGGAAGCTGCCTCAACCGGAGTTTCGTATCGAGCAGTCGAGCACATGGTTTTCGGACCAGGTAAGGACCTCTGTCGTGGCGTCCCGTTCCCCGCGCCGTTCCCCGCGCCGTTCTCCCCGCCGCCCGCTCCGTCAGCGGCGGGGCGTTCTCGTCGCTGCCTCCGTGGCGGCCGTCGCCCTCGTCATATCCCTGGTCATGGCTCTGCGGCCCAACGACCAGACCGGGGACGGGCAGGAGGTGGCCACGTCCGCCGCCGGTGCCCGGACGGCAGCCCCGACCACGTCACCGGAGCCGACACCGTCCCCGGCGAAGCCCTCGGCCGGCCCGTCCCCGACGCCGACGGCCACCCCGACCGTCTCGACCGCGCCGAAGGGCAAGCCCAGGCAACCGGCGACCGAACCGACGCCCAAGCCCACGGCCGCGAGCGGCGGCGAGGGCGATAGGAGTGGCGGGAGTAGCGGGAGTGGCGGCGGGAGCGGCTCGGCCGCCCGGCCTGCCTCCGGCACGGCGCCCCTGGCGGGGCGGATCCGGCCCGGCGCGACCTACCAGGGCGTCGCCACCTTCTACGACACCGGAAACGGCGACGGCGCCTGTCTGTACGGACCGACCTCCGACACCATGACCGCCGCGATGAACACCGCCGACTACGAGACGTCCATGGCGTGCGGGGCGTACATCCTCGTCCGCGCGGCGAGCGGGGCCACCGTCACGGTCCGGATCACCAACGAATGCCCCGGGGACTGCCTCCCCGGCCAACTCGACCTCAGTCCCCAGGCGTTCGCCAAACTCGCCGCCCCCGTGACCGGCCGTATCCCGATCACCTGGAGCCTGCTGAGCCCCGCCTCGGCCGACCCGATCTCGATCCGCTACAAGACCGGGTCCAGCCAGTACTGGTGTGGCATCCAGGTCATCGGCCACCGCAATCCGCTGGCGCGCCTCGAAGTCCGTACCGGCAGTGGATGGGTCCGGCTGGCGCGCACCAGCTTCAACTACTTCCTCTCCGAGCAGGGCAGCGGTTGCGGCGGCGCGATCAGGATCAGCGACATCTACGGGGAGCAGCTGACCGTCGACGGCATCGCGGTACGGCCGGACGTCGCACAGCCCACCCGTGTCCAGTTCGCCGCACACTGACCCACCGGTCAGCGACGCCCCAAGGCCCCCAGCACGGCCTCGAGTTGACGCAGCGGCTCGGCGCCCACGATCCGGAGTACGACCGTGTCCGCGCCGGCCGCCGACAGGGCGCCGATGTTCGCGGCAGCCTCCGGGGCGCTGCCGGACACGGTGAACACGTCCTCCTGCGGGCGGCCCAGCCACTCGCCGTGCCCCTCGGTGTGCGGGTGCAGGGTCCGTGCGACCTCGCCGGGGTCGTCGCCCACACAGGCGAAGGCGAACACCGTCAGGATGTGGTCGGGTCCCGCACCGCCCTTCGCGGTCAGCACCCGGGTGTTCTCCAGGTCGCGCGGACCGTGGCCCTCGGCGATCAGGGTGCCGTCCGCGACCCGGCCGGACAGTTCCAGCGAGCGGGCGCGCACCACACCGGCGACCACCGGCGGCACTTCCGTCGGCGGGTGCACCAACTGGACGCCGTCCAGGCGTACTTCGCGGCCCTCCAGTTCGACCCGCTCGCCGCGCAGCAGGGCGCGTACGGAGGTGATCGTCTCCTCGAGGAGGGCCAGCGGGGAACGGGGCGCGACACCGACCGAGACCATCCAGTCGCGCACCCCGTGCCCGATCCCGGCCACGAGCCGGCCCGGGAACACCCGGGCCAGCGTGGCCAGTTCCATCGCCAGCAGGGCCGGGCTGCGCAGGGGAGCGGGGGTGATCCCGATGCCCACCCGCAGGCGTTCCGTCGCGCCGAGCGCCACGGCCGCCGCCGACACACCGCCGTTCCAGCCGAGGTCCTCGACCACCCACAGGTCGTCGACGCCGAGGGCCTCGGCCTGCCGTGCGAATCCGGGCAGCCCTTCCGGGGCCCAGTCGCGGTCGTACATCACACCGATCCGTAGGTTCGTCATGGTCATGAACCTACGCGAGCCGGCGCCGGCTCAGCCCTTGACGGGCTTGCCGCGGCCCCAGCCCCAGGCGAGACGGTCGGCGCCGGACTGGTTGGTGGTGGCCAGCCAGGGGCGGTCGGGGGTGCCCGTCAGCTTCTGGATCGAGTACATGTCGTCGGTGCGCAGCCCGGGCCAGTACACGGAGCCCATCTTCAGCTCGCGGAAGGTGTCGGTGACGGCCTGCATGAAGTTGATGAAGTTGTTGTCGGGGGTCTTCTTGTTGTAGTCGAGGCCCGTGGTCATGAACGCCCCGAACTCGTCCGCGACGGTCCGGCTCGCGCAGTCGCCGATGCGCACCTTCAGGTCGGCCACCCACTGGTCGTAGGTCGCGTAGTCCTTCCAGAAGCCGTAGTGGTGCAGCGACAGGTAGGTGCCCTTCAGCCGCGGGTCGGCGCAGACGGACGTGACGTGGTCGTTGTACCCGGCGCCGCTGACGAACACCTGGTTGCGCGGCACGGACTTGTACGTCGCGAGCCACTTCGCCGCGATGTCGGCCCACTCGGTGTCGGTGTAGCCGTGCGGCTCGTTCATCGGCTCGAAGTAGACGTGCCGGTCGTTCTTGTAGGCCTTGACGACCCTGTCCCACATGGGCCAGTAGGTGGCCTGGTCGTCGATGAAGCCGTCCTTCTGGGCGCCGGTGCCCTCCCAGTAGGAGACGATCACCTTGAAGCCCTTGTCGGACGCCGCGTCGATGACCCCGCGGTACGACTTCCAGTAGGCGCCGTTGACCGTGTACGGGTTGATCGGCAGCCGCACGGTGTTGGCGCCGAGGTTCGCGCGGAACGCCGAGATGATCCGGGTCGCCTTGGCGTAGGTCTGCCGGTAGTTGTCGGAGGTCGACAGACCGGACAGCTGGAGCAGGTCGTCGGCGAAGTTGTCGCGCGGGTCCGCCCAGTTGACCCCCTTGAACTGGGTCGTGTCCTTGGCCAGTCCGCTGTGGGCGGTGGGGGCGAGGGCCTGGGCGGGGGTGGAGGCGGAGGCGGGGCCGGCGGCGACCGCCGTACCGCTGGTCGCGGCGATCGCGAGCGCCACGAGGGTGGCGCGCAGCCGGGAGGAGGGGCGGGTGCCGCCGAGGACGTTGCGCATCAACTTGCCCTTTCGCATGCCGGACGGGGTCCGAGGGGGGCGATGTTTACGTAAACATCGCGGCGCCGGAATCGTTGCAGCCCCCACAGAGATCGTCAAGGTTTCCGACGCGTAACGCGTCCGCCGGACGGGACGAGCGACGACGGGCCGGACGTCCGGCCTGGCCGAAAGCCAACATCCCTTCCCGGAAGGGGAGTTGACGCCCGTAGACTCCCCCGGTGACAAAGGTGACACGGGACGACGTCGCCAGGCGCGCGGGAACTTCCAGCGCGGTTGTCAGTTACGTCGTCAACAACGGCCCCCGGCCTGTTTCCGCGGAGAAACGCAGACGCGTTCTCGAAGCCGTCAGCGAACTCGGATACCGGCCCGACCGGGTGGCCCAGGCCATGGCCGGCCGCCGTACGGATCTGCTGGGGCTGATCGTTCCGGACGCCCGGCAGCCGTTCTTCGGGGAAATCACCCACGCGTTGGAACGTGCCGCCGCCGACCGCGGGAAAATGGTGCTCGTCGGCAACTCCGATTACCAGGAGGAGCGCGAAATCCATTACCTGCACGCCTTTTTGGGGATGCGGGTGTCGGCGCTGATCCTGGTCAGTCTGGGGCTCGGCGACCGGATCGCCGCCGAACTCGACACCACGGACACCCGGGTGGTGCTGATGCACGAACGGTCCGCGTCCCCACGGAAGTTCGCCGTCGTCACGGACGACGTCGAGGGCGCGCGGCTCGCCACCCGGCATCTCCTCCAGCACGGCCACACCGCCGTGGCCTGCGTCGGCGGACCGGAGTCGGCTCTCCTGGCGGGCGATCCCGTCGCCGACCACGTCGAGGGCTGGCGCAAGGCGATGGCGGATGCCGGCCGCTCCACCGAGGGGCTCCTCTTTCACGCCCCGTACAACCGTTACGACTCCTACGAGGCGGCCCTGCGCATGCTCGCCGCCCCCGACCGTCCGACCGCCGTCTTCTGCGCGACCGACGACCAGGCCATCGGACTGCTGCGGGCCGCCCGTGAACTGGGCGTCGACGTCCCCGGCGAACTCGCGGTGGCGGGCTTCGACGACGTCAAGGAGGCGGCGATGACCGACCCACCGCTGACGACGGTCGCCTCCGACCGCGAGGCCATGGCCCGCACGGCCGTAGACCTCGCGCTCGACGGGGAGCCGAGCGGGGCCGCCCCGGGCACACCTGTACTGGACGGGAACCGCACCCGGCGCTTCCCGTCCAGCCTGGTGATCCGGGGGTCGTGCGGCTGCCCGCCCCGGGTGTGACCTGACCGTCCGGTTGTTGGCGGCTGGGAGCCGGGGGTGACTTTGCGGGGTTGGGGGGGGGTGCGGCCCGGGTGTGACGCGGCCGTGTGGGCGTTGGCTGGGATCCGGGGGTGGCCTTGCGGGCACGCGCGGCGGCCCGGATGTGCCCCGGCCCTGCGGGCGTTGGCGGCTGGGACCTGGATGTGGCCTTGTGGGCCTGGGTGGCCGGTGGCTGGGAGCCGGGGGTGGCCTTGCGGGCCTGGGTGGCCGGTGGCTGGGAGCCGGGGGTGGCCTTGTGGGCCTGCGTGGTGGCCCGGGTGTGACGCGGCCGTGTGGGCGTTGGCGGCTGGGACCTGGAGGTGGCCTTGTGGGCTTGGGTGGCGGCCCGGGTGTGACGCGGCCTTGCGGGCGTTGGCGGCTCGGAGCTGGAGGTGGCCATGCAGGCCTGGGTGGCCGGTGGCTGGGACCCGGAGGTGGCCTTGCGGGCCCGGGCGGCGGCCCGGGTGTGCCCCGGCCCTGCGGGCGTTGGCGGCTCGGTGCTGGAGGTGGCCTTGCGGGCCTCGACGGCCGGCGGCTGGGAGCCGGAGGTGGCCTTGCGGGGCTGGGTGGCGGCCCGGGTGTGACGCGGCCTTGCGGGCGTTGGCGGCACCCGGAGGTGACCATGCGGGCCCGGGCGGCGGCCCGGATGTGCCCGACCTTGCGGGCGTTGGCTGTGGCGGGCCCGGGATGTGGCGCGCCGGGCGTTGGCGTCTGCCCGCCTGGACGTGTCCCCTCGGCGTTGGCTGTGGTGGGCCCCGGGCGTGACGCGGCGGGCGTCGGTTGCTGGGGACCGGGACGGTCACCGTTCGCGAGATCTTCGGCGTTGGCTGTGGCGGGCCCCTGGCGTGACGCGGTGCGCGTCTGCTGCTGGGGGCCGGGACGGTCACCGTCCGCGAGACCTTGTGAGCCCTGGCTGCTCGGTCCCGGGACGGTCACCGTACGCGTCCGCCCGGGCGGTCAGGCGTTCGGGTTGAACGAGATGCCCGACGGCAGCGCCTTGGTGAGGTGGGCGGCGAAGTTGGCGTCCTTGAGGCCGAAGTTGGCGCTGCCGAAGTCGTACGCGCTCAACTTGTCGCGCAGCCCCGCCGGGTAGCCGTTCCAGCCGACCAGGGCCGGGTACCGCCAGGTGCCGTAGGCGTTCTCCGGCGGCTCGTCGTTCGCGTTCGCGAGGCGGAAGTCGTGCGTGGCCACGCCGTCCTTGTGGTAGACGATCTTGGGGTGGTTGCCGTCCCAGCGGACGTCGGCGGCCGCGTGGACGGTGAACTCGCCGTGGTTGGACGTGGACACGTACTTGGCCTGGCCGTCCTGCACCCACACCACGACATGCTCCCAGTCGTGCCGGTGCCCGCCGATGCTGCTGCCCGCGACGGCCTGGTCCTTCTCGAAGTAGAGGCCGTACATGATCGCGCACCAGCCGTTGTTGCACTTCTCGCGCGAGTAGCCGTTGGTGTTGTCGAGGTCCGAGGTGTCGTGGCACTCCCCGCTGAGCGAACCGGTCGGGTTGAGACCGCCGTTGATGGTTCCGTCGGGGCCGATGGCCGGAGTGGGGTAGCAGCCGTCGGTGTCGTAGTCGTAGGCCGGCTGCCAGGTCTTCTCGAGGTCGTCCGCGTTGGCGGGCAGCGCGGTCGGCGGGGCGGCGAAGGCGCTGCCGGGAACGGCGACGACCAGCGCGACGGCGCTGCCGAGAACCAGAGAGGCTCTGCGGACACGCGAGGTGATCTTCACTGCGGCTCCTGTTGACCATGGGGGTGAGGTGAAGGGGGAAGTGCGCGTGGGGGGTGGAGAGGGGGGGAGAGATGTGGGCGTGCGGAAGGTGACGGTCCGGTTGGCGTGCTCGGATCAACGTTGCCCCGCGGCCCGACGGTTCGATCGTCGGCGGGTGTCACTGTGATGAAAACTCAACCAACAGTGCGCGTGGGGGAGTTGGGGTCGCAGGGGTTCGGCGGGTCGGCCGGTGCCGACGGAGCCCCTTGTCGTTCGCCGTCGATCCGTTTATCGTTTGGCATCAAATAAAAGAACGGAGTGCGTACGACCATGACCGCGACTCCTCGTATGCAACTGGTCCTCAGCGAGAACTGGACCATGACCGGCGGGCGCGTCGACCTGCCGCTGCTGGTGCGCTGGGCCCGGGAGGCCGAGGACGCCGGATTCGACTCGGTGATGCTCAGCGAGCACATCGTGCTCGGCCCCGACGCGGGCGTGAACGGCGTCATGGGCAACCCGCGCGACTGGGCCCTGCCGGGCAACCAGGACCCGTACATGCCCTGGCCCAACTCCCTGATCCTGCTCGCCGCGATCGCCTCGGTCACCGAACGGGTCCGGCTGGCCGCCTCGGCTGTGATCGCTCCGCTGCGTCATCCCCTGCTGCTGGCAAGGGAGTTGGGCACGCTCGACCTCCTCAGCGAGGGGCGGCTGATGGTGCTGCCCAACGTCAGCTGGAGCCGGGACGAGTACGACGCGCTCGGCGTGCCCTTCACCCGACGCGGCCGGCTGCTGGACGAACACCTCGAGGTCTGGGCCAAGTTGTGGGGGCCGTCGCCGGTGTCCCACAAGGGCGAGCACTACCGGTTCGAGGACGTGTACTTCGAACCCAAGGCGTATCGGGCGGACGGCCCCCGCCTGTGCTTCGGCGGCGCCGGCATGCATCCCGCGATGGTGCGACGCCTGGTGCGGTACGGGCATGCCTTCAATCCGCTGGGGCGGCCGACCACCGAGGAGCTGCGGGTGCTCGGCGAGGCGATGAAGGAGGCGGGCCGGGACCTCTCCGAACTGGAGATGATCGGCGGAACGCGCGCGGTGTTCCCCGACGACCGGTCCTGCGCCGACCTCGGGGCGGCGCTGGCCACGATCCCGGAGCAGCTGGAGGCGGGGTTCACGACCTTCTGCGTGAAACCCTCCCAGTTCATCGACGACCCGGCGGGGGTCGGCGGGTTCTGCCGGGACGTCATGCGGCGGGTGTCCGCCTGACAGGACGGACCCCGCGCCCCCGAAGGGTGAAGGGGGACCCGCCGCACCCTCCGTACAATTCGGTGCCGAACGACACCAGGCATGTGGAGGGAGAACCACCGGTGACGCAGCGACCGATTGCCGAGACCGAGCAGTTGGTCAAGGCCAAGCTCGGGGACATCTCGATCCGGCACGACCAGATGGCCGTCGTCGCGAACATCCACCGGGCCGCCTCCGCCGTGCGCCAGCACGTCGAGAACTCCGTGCTGCGCGGCGCGGATCTGACCTGGACCGGGTTCGTCGTGCTGTGGGTCGTGTGGATCTCGGGGGAGACCGAGACCCGCCTCGTGGCCGAGGAGGCCGGGATCTCCAAGGGGACGCTCACCGGCGTGGCCCGGACGCTGGAGTCGCGCGGTCTGGTCCGGCGCAGCGAGCACCCCTCGGACGGGCGGCGAGTGCTGCTCGGCCTCACGGACGAGGGCGAGACGCTGATGCGGACGCTGTTCCCCGACTTCAACGCGGAGGAGGCGTTCGTCGCCGCGCCGCTGAGCGCCGAGGAGTGCCGGGCCACGGCGGACGCGCTGCGCAGGATCGTCGTCCAGGTCGAGACCCATGGCGAGGACCGCCGCCTGGAACTCCTCGACGGCGCCGCCCCCGCCCCGCGCCGCAGCGGCCGCCGCCCCAAAAGCTGACCCCAGCCTCGTCGGAGAAGTCTCGTCGGAGAAGCCTCGTCGGAAAAGTCTCGTCGGAGAAGTGGAGAACCACGTGCGCGCCCTCGTCATACGTCACGACCATCTCTCGCTGTCCGGTCCCGTCGGTGACCGGATAGCCCAACTCGGCTATGAGATCGACGAGTTGACCGTCGTGCCGGCCGAGCGGTACGACCGCCCGGGGGTGGAGTTCGACTTCCCCGACCCGGTCGGCGCCGGCTACGACCTGATCGTGCTGCTCGGCGCGCCCTGGTCGGTCTACGACAGGGCCTCGGTCGGGCCCTGGATCGACGGCGAACTGGAACTGCTGCGCACCGCGCACGCCGCCGAACTGCCCGTGCTCGGCATCTGTTTCGGGGCGCAGGCCCTCGCCACCGCCCTCGGGGGCAGCGTGGAGGCGGCGCCCCGGCACGAGATCGGCTGGAGCGCCGTCGAGTCGGACGTGCCGGAACTGATCGGCGCCGGGCCGTGGTTCCAGTGGCACTTCGACCGGTTCGTGGTCCCGCCAAGCGCCGTCGAGCTGGCCCGCAGCGCGGTCGGCCCGCAGGCGTTCCGGGCCGGGCGGGCGCTCGGAGTCCAGTTCCACCCCGAGCTCGACGAGAAGACGCTGCTCCAGTGGCTGGACTCGGGCGGCCGACGCGAGGCGAGGGCCCACGGCGAGGACCCGGACCGGCTGCTCGCGGAGACCCGCGCCCGGCACGAGGAGTCACGGCAGCGGGCGTACGACCTCGTGGACGCGTTCCTCGAGCAAATCGCCGGGGTGGGGACGGCGGCCGAGACCGCCGACGATCCGGGACGCGCGGCCTGAGAGCTTCGGGGGGCTGCTGGACCTTCCGGCTCTCGAGTGAACGTTTTCCGGCGGAGCCGCGTCGTACCGGTTGGGCGTGTCCGACGGACACGCCCTGGCAGTAGTCGGTACTCGTTCACTTGTTCAGGGGGATCACCATGGCTTCGGTCCGATTGCTGTCGTCCGTCGTGCTGGCCGGGGGGCTGATGTGCGCGGCCGTGGGCTGTGGGGATTCCGGGTCCTCCGAACCGGGGCAGGGCTCGTCGAAGTCCTCCCCGACGCCCTCCTCGTCGTTCTCGTCGTTCGCGGAGTCCTGGAAGGAACCAGCCTCGTACGTCTACACGTTGACGTCGAGCGAGGGGGAGCGCAGCCTGCTCGGCACGTTCCGGGTGACGGTCAGGGACGGCAAGGTGGCCAAGGCGGTCGGGCTCGACGACAGCGCGCGGTGGGCCGTGGAACGCGCGCCCGAGGAGGTGCCCACCATCAAGGGCCTGCTGGACCAGCTGGCCCGGGCGCACGACGAGGGCGCGGACACGGCCGAGGCGGAGTACGCGCCCGACGGACACCCCGTACGCATCACCCTGGACCCGGAGAAGGACGCGGTCGACGACGAGCAGTCGTACGTCATCAGCGGCTACGAGATCCGGAAGCCGAGACCCTAGTTCCGGGCGTCAGTGTCGGGTGTGAGTTCTGGGGCGTCAGTTCTGGGCGTCGTGGTCGTTGAGGTCCTCGAACGTGCCGCCGACCTTCTGGCGCAGCGACTCCTGGAGCTTCGGGGGCGCGCTGATGACCCACTTGTTGCCGACCAGGTACTTGCCGCCGTAGACGGCAGCGCTGTCCAGCCAGACGAGCTTGTACTTCTCCTCGGGGAACGTCGTGATCAGGTAGTCGCCGTCAGCGGTGTGGCAGATGCCCTCGCGCAGTTCCTTCGCGTCGGTACGGATCGTCACGTCGCAGCCCGTCAGCTTGGCGATCACCTCGACCTTGGCCGGCGCGACCACGGCGGCCACGGGGGCGGGCGGCATGGACTCGGAAGCGGACGGCGACGCCTTCTGCCCCTTGTCCGAGGCCGGGTCCGAGTCCGAGGTGCACGCCGTGGCCAGGGGCAGGGCGAGGGCCGTCAGGAGCGCGGCGAGTGCGACGCCCCGGCGGGAGGACGATCGCTGGGGTTGCTGCTGGGACACTGAGCTGCTCCAGGTCGGGTGGCACGGCGGACGTACGACTCGCCTGGAGGTACGGACGGGCGCCGGGCCGCGTTCACAGCCAGCCGTTGCGTTTGAAACCGCGGTGCACGAAGAAGCAGGCGGCGCCGATCACGGAGAGGATCAGCGGATAGCCGTAGCGCCAGTGCAGTTCGGGCATGTGCTGGAAGTTCATGCCGTAGATCCCGCAGACCATCGTCGGTACGGCGACGATCGCGGCCCATGCCGTGATCTTCCGCATGTCCTCGTTCTGGCCGACGGTGACCTGTGCGAGGTGGGCCTGCAGGATCGAGTCGAGCAGGGCGTCGAAGGCGTGGATCTGCTCGGTCGCGCGGATCAGATGGTCGGACACGTCCCGGAAGTAGGCCTGTATCGACGGCTCGACGGACGGCATCGGCTCGGTGGCCAGCTGCTGGAGGGGACGGCCGAGCGGCACCACCGCCCGCTTCAGCTCGAGCAGCTCGCGCTTGAGCTGGTAGATACGGCCGGCGTCGGCGGTGCGCGGGCTCTGCGGCGAGAACACGTCCGACTCGACCTGGTCGAGGTCGTCCTGGACGGAATCCGTGACGTTCAGGTAGTCGTCGACGACATGGTCGGCGATCCCGTGCAGCACCGCGGCCGGGCCCCTGCGCAGCTGCTCCGGGTCGGCCTCCAGATCCTCCCGCAGGGGGCCGAGCGAGCCGTGCCGGCCGTGCCGGACGGTGACGACGAAGTCGGGGCCGGCGAACACCATGATCTCGCCGGTGGTGACGACCTCGCTGGTCGCGGTGAGCTCCTCGTGCTCGACGTAGCAGACCGTCTTGAACACGGCGAACAGGACATCGCCGTACCGCTCCACCTTGGGCCGCTGATGGGCCTGGACGGCGTTCTCCACGGCCAGCGGATGCAGCCCGAACAATTCGGCGACGTGGGCGAACTCACTCTCGGAGGGTTCGTGCAGCCCGAGCCAGACGAAACCGCGGTCGTGCTTGCGCACCCGGGCGAGGGACTCCTCGACGGTGGGGGCGGTGGGCTGGCGTACCCCGTCGCGGTAGATGACGCAGTTGACGACGGTCGAGCCGAGCGGTGAACGGGCGGGATGACTGAGATCCACCCGCCGCCGCCCACGCCGAGCCAGGCGTGCCACTTTGCGCAGGCTGCCGACCATCGACATGCGGTTGCTCCTTTTCCGGGTGCGGACAGTGTGCCAGGTGGTGGTAAGCGGACGGTTGGGTGCACCTGGTCTGAGCTGCGAACTCGTTTCGTGGTCTCGTGGTGCCGGTCCACGGGCCAGGGAAGGGGAGGCGCTGTGGTGCCTGACCATGTGCGGACGGCGGACGGCGGACGGCGGACGGCGGACGGACGGCGGCTGCGGTTCGAAGTGTCCGGGGATCCGCGCGGGCGGGCCGCGTTCCTGCTCCACGGCACGCCCGGCAGCCGCGTCGGCCCGCGCCCCCGGTCGATGTTCCTGTTCCAGCGCGGTGCGTGTCTGATCAGTTACGACCGCCCCGGATACGGCGGTTCGGACCGCCGGCCGGCCGTCAGGTGGCGGACGTCGTCCAGGACGTCACCAATGTCGCCGACGCCCTCGGACCGGAACGGTTCGCGGTCGTGGGCCGCTCGGGCGGCGCCCCGCACGCCCTTGCCTGCGCCGCACTGCTGCCCGGCCGGGTGACCCGCGCGGCCGCTCTGGTGGGTCTCGCCCCACGGGACGCAGAGGGGCTGGACTGGTTCGCCGGCATGGCGGCGTCGCAAGGGCGTTCTGGTGAGTGGGAGTGAGTGCTGCTGGTCTCGGTCGCTTCGTCGCCGGGGGTGGCGGGGTGGGTGAGCTGCGGAGTATCGCGGTGCCATTCGTCGCGTCCGGTCCGTCCGGTGTGGCCGTCCGGACCCGTCTCAAGCACCTGACCTTGGGCGATGAGAAGGTGCTGCGCCTGGTCGGCGCGCATCTGGGCACGCGGACCATAGCGCGCGGGGCTGGTGCAGTGGTGAAACCGGTCGGATACTGACGGTACCGGGGGAGGGGCCATGTCAGGTGTGATGCCGGGACCCAGTACGACGGTGAGCGACCGGGAACTGCCCCGGCTGTTCCAGGACAGCGACCGGTCCGCGCTGGCCCGCCAGGGCGAATCGTTTCGCTCTGTCCGTACACAGCTCGTCACCCTGCTCTTCGCCACCGGGGCCGCCATGGTCGCCGAACGCCTCGACAACCATGTCCTGGCGGGACTGGCGGCCCTGCTGTACGCCCTCACCATCGGCTTCGGCCTGCGCATCGCACGCCGCCGGGCCCGCGCCCACTGGCGCGCCCACCGTGACGTCGCCGAGCTGCTCAAGTCGCTGGCCTGGCAGTACATGGTGCACGGCGGGCCCTTCCACGCCGGGGTCGTCGATCCCGACGGGCTGTTCGCGGAGCGGCTGGAAGGGCGGCTCGCGGAGCTGAGAAAGGTGGGGTGGGTCGACCCGCGCAGCGGGGCACGGGCGCGGGGCGCGGGACAGATCACTCCGGCCATGCGGGCCGTACGCGCCAAGCCCTTCGAGGCGCGACGGGACATCTATCTCCGCGACCGGCTCCTGGAACAGTTCGTCTGGTACCGCAACAAGACCGCGCAGACCCATCGGTCCTCCGTGCAGTGGTCGTCCGTCACCGCCGTGCTGACCGGGCTCGCGCTGCTGGCCGCCGTACTCAGAGCCTTCGGGGTGAGCGGCGGCTGGGACTTCACGGGGCTGCTCAGCGCGGCCGCCGCGGCCGCCGTGGCATGGCAGGAGGTACGGCGGCACCGGCCGTTGGCGTACGCGTACTCCCTGGTGACGCAGGACCTCGAGACGCTGCGGGTCACGATGTCCAAGACGGTGACCGAGACGGGCTGGGCGAAGGCGGTGGAGGACGCCGAGCGGCTGGTCCAACCGCAGTACACCGACTGGGTCGTCCGCTTCGGGAGCTGAGCCGGCGCCCCCGACCTCAGCCCCGCAACACCCCCGGCCGCCAAAGCACCGTCACCGGCACCCCCGTGCGCCTGGCGTACGCCACCACGTCGCCCGTGCCGCCGAGGCCCCGGGCGGGCAGGCCGTCCCATACCGCGACCAGGCGGTCGGCGTGGTCGACGATCCAGCGGCCCGCCGCGAAGTAGGCCTCCTCGGGTGTCGCCTCGAGGGGCAGATTCACCTGTGAGCGGCAGGAGTTGAGGAGGCGGCGGTACGCGGCCCGGGTGTCCGCGTCGCCGAGGTGGGCCTCGTAGTCCATGCCGGGTATCACCGCCGTGACCGGGATACCGCGGTCCAGGGCGAGATCGGCGAACAACTGGTCGGCCCCCGCAGCGAGGCTGCTCAGCGCCTCCAGCTCCTCCTCGCCCTGGAACTGCCGCCGGATGCCCGTGCGCACGGACGGCAGCACGGCGGCGGGGATCGAGCGATGCCCGGTCACGCCGATGCGTGTGCGGACGCGCGATCCGACGCGTGTGCCCATGCCCGTGTCCATGCCTGTGCCCGTGCCTGTGCCGACGCGAGTGCCCTCGCGCCTGTCGAAGTCAGTCACTGGCTGCCCTCCGCCGTCCACTGTCCGTGACCTCCCTACAGGGTGCCGTCTTCCAGCGGCGCCTGCCAGATGACCGGCGTACCCGGGCCTGGGCCCGTTGTGCCGTCGCCGCTGCCGTCATCGGCGTACACCGTCAGCCGTACGGCGTCCCGGCCGTCCGGCAGGACCGCCGTCGCGTCCACGGTGATCTCGACGCGGGTGACACCGGGGCGGCGTACGGCGTCGGCGAGGGCCCGGCGCAGGGCGGTGAGGAGCCGGGCGGCGACGGCGGGCGGGACGCGGTGTTCGACCGGGCCGGTGAAGCGGGTCGAGGGCCGGCGGCCGAGCGCCGCGGACACCCCGGCGGCCTCCCGAAGTACCTTGCCGCGCAAGCTGGTTGGCGCGTCGGCCGGGGGCTGCTGAAGGGCGAAGATGGTCGTACGGACCTCCTGGACCGTGGCCTGGAGTTCGTCGACGGCGTGCCCGATGAGCTCGCGCACCCTGTCGTCGCCCGCCGCCCGGCGCTGGGTCGACTCCAGCATCATCCCCGTGGCGAACAGCCGTTGGACGACGAGATCGTGCAGGTCACGGGCGATCCGGTCGCGGTCCTCGTACACCGCGAGGCGGGCCCGTCGGCGTCTGGCCTCGGCGAGGACGAGGGCGAGGGCGGCCTGCGAGGCGAACTGTGTCGCGAGCAGCCGTTCCGTGCCGGTGTACGGGCGGTCCCCGCGCCGGCGCGGCAGCGCGAGCGTCCCGATCAGCCGGCCCTCTGCCTGCAACGGCAGCAGCATGCTCGGCCCGAACCGGTGCCGTACAGGGGTCGTCATCCGGGGGTCGGTCGCCGAGTCGTCGACGAACACCGGTTCCCCGCCGAGGAGTTGGACGAGAACGGGGCTGCCCGGGGCGATGGTGGTCCCGACGATGTCATCGGGCTCGTCGCCGCGCGTAACGGCGGTGACGATCTCCATGCCGCCCTCGTCCGTCGGCTGCAGGATGACACCGGCGGCGGCGTCGGCGAGGAGCCGGGCGCGGTCCGCGACGGTCAGCAGCGGGTCGTCGGCGGCCCCACCGGTGAGCAGCGCCGTGGTGACGGCGGCGGCACCCTCGATCCAGCGCTCACGCTGCCGTGCCGTCTCGTACAGCCGGGCGTTGCCGATCGCGATACCGGCCTGCGCGGCCAGCAGACCCAGCAACTGCCGGTCGCTGTCGGTGAATTGACCGCCGTCCAGCTTCTCGGCGAGATAGAGCCGCCCGAACTCCTCGTCGTCCACGCGGATCGGTACGTCGATGACGGTGACGCCTTCGCGTTCGGCGCGCCCCAGGTCGGCCTTGCGGATCTCCACCAGGCCTTCGTGTCCGGGGTCCGCCATCGCGAGTCCCGCGTACCGGGCACCGGTCAGCTCGGCCGCGCCGTCCACGATGTGCTGGAGGGTGGTGCGCAGTTCGAGATCGGTACCGATGCCGAGCACGGCTTCGAGTCGGGGTGGCAGAGCTGGGGCCGGGGAAGGGGGCGTGTCGTCGTCCGGCATACGGATGGCGGGGTGGCCGGTTCGGATGCGGGCGGCCTCAGGTGGCCAGCGGGTCCAGCACCATCGGCTCGATCTTCCCCTCGAGCATGTACCCGAGGCCCTGTACGGCGCACACGTCCGGCCGCTCGGCGATGTGCACCGGCATCCCCGTGGCCTGCCGCAGCATCTGGTCGAACCCGGGGAGCAGCGCGCTGCCGCCGACCATCATGATGCCCCGGTCGGCGAGGTCGGCCACCAGATCGGGCGGGCAGTCCCGCAGCACCTTGCCGATCCCGTCGAGTACGGCGGTCAGCGGCGTCTGGATGGCGTCGCGCACGGCGGCGGTGTCGACCTGCACGGAACGGGCGAGGCCGGTGGCGACGTCCCGTCCGTGGATCTCGGTCGACGACGGCCCGTGGGCGGTGAGCCCGTTCCCGGAGAGGGCGAGCTGCAGCGGACGTACCGACTGGCTGGGCAGCATCAGCTCGTGCTGGTGCCGCAGATGCTGCACGATCGCGTGGTCGACTGCCTCGCCCCCGACCGGGATCCGCTCGGCGGTCACGATCGAGCCGAGGGAGAGGACGGCGAGCTGGGTGGCGGCGGCACCGCACACCATGACCATCGTCGCCTCGGGCCGCTCGACCGGCAGCCCGCAGCCCACGCCGGCGGCGATGAGCGTGTCGACGAGCTCGACGCGCCGGGCGCCGAGCCCGACGAGCGTCTCGATGGTGGCGCGCTGCGCGAGCGGGTCGGCGTCGTGCGGGTAGCAGGCGGCGGCCCGCAGGAAGGGCTTGCGGCGCAGCGTCCGCCGCACCTTGTCCCCGATGAGATGCCGCAGCATGCGCTGAGCCATCTCGATGTCGACGACGGTACCGCCGGACACGGGCCGCACGACCCGGATGTAGTCGGGCGTACGCCCCGTCATCTTCTCCGCGAACTCCCCGACCGCGATCAGCGCACCGGTCCTGGTGTTCACGGCGGCGACGGACGGCTGGTCGACGACGAGCCCGGCACCCTTGACGTAGACACGGGTCCGCGCGGCCCCGAGGTCGACGGCGAAATGGCAGCGGCGCATCTGTTCCAGACTGACGGTCATGGCAGATCCTCCCGAGAGCGCAGACCGAACGGGCCGCGCCGGTCGGCGGGCCTCCACTGGCATCGTGCGGGGGGTGGGGGAGGGGGCGCCTGTTGTGGGGGGCCGGGTGGGGTGCCGCCGTACGGGTGGATCTAGCCGTCCGCGCGGCCCACGATGCCCCGCACCACCCCCAGCTCCACCAAGTCCTGCGGCCGGATCCGGAGTTGGTCCGCCGTCGCCTCCACCTCCCCCTCCGGACGCTTGAGGATGGCCGCCGCCGGCTCAGGGGCGATCACGGAGAAGTAGCTGTCCGGTGTGGCCCAGGTGTTGCCGGGGGCGGCCAGGGCCAGGGCGCCGCCCGAGCCGCCCTCGCCGATCAGCAGCGTGGTGATCGGCGTACGGGCGGCGGCCACCGCGAGAAACAGGTCCGCGATGGCGGCCCCCGCGCCCTCTCGCTCCGCGTCGGCGTCGTTCGCGGCGCCCGGGGTGTCCACCAGGGTCAGCACCGGGATACCGAGCCGGTCCGCGAGCCGGATCAGCCGCGCGGCGGTGCGATAACCGGCGGGCCGGGTGGCCGTACCGAGCTGAGCGGCGTACGCAACGGTCCGCCCGCCCCGCACCAGCTCACCGAACCCGCACACCATCCCGGCATCGACACCACCGCAACGGTCACCGCTGATCGCGGCGCGCCGGGCGAAGTAGGCGTCCAAGTAGGCGTCGGCGCGTGGGCGTTGCGGGGAACGGGCGCGCTGGACGGCATCCCACCCGGTGGCGGGGAGGGACACCGTCTGAAGGGACGCCGGCGGTGCTGGTAGCGGTGGCGGGGGCGCTGGGGCAGCCCCCGACGATCCTGCCGATCCCGCCGACCCCATCCCTTCTCCCTCACCAGCCCCGCTGCTCAGCAGGCGCAGCCACAGGCCCAGCGTCTCTCGGAGTGCCTCCGGGCGTACGATCGCGTCGGCCGCGCCCGCCGCCACCTGGGCCTCGGCCGTGTACGCCGCCGGGTCCGCGTCCGCCGGGCGGACCCGGGAACCCGCGAAGCCCACCTGTGCGCCGGGCAGCGCAAGCACGACGTCGGCGCCCGCGCCCAGGGTCGCCCAGCCGCCGCCGGTCGTCGGGTCCCGCAGGACCGCGATCTGCGGCAGACCCGCTGCCCGCGTCAGCGCCGACTGCCTTGCCACGCGCTGGAGTTGGGTCAGCGCGAGCATCCCCTCCTGCATCCGGCTGCCGCCCGTCGCGACGAGCGGGACGACGGGCAGACGGTGGGTACGCGCGTACTCGTACGCCGACTCCAGCCGGTCGCCGGTGCGTTCGCCGAGCGAGCCGCCGAGGAAGCCGAACTCGAAGGCGATCAGTACGGCCGGGGTGCCGTCGACGCGGGCGGTGCCGCAGACGACGGACTCCTCCTCGCCGGTGCGGGCGGCGGCACGGGCGCGCGAGTCGTCGTAACCCTGCCAGGAGAGGGGGCCGTCCGCTTTCGGTGGCCGTTCCTCGTGCGGGAGTTCGGTGAAACTGGCGGAGTCGGAGAGCGCGGTGATGATCTCTCGGGCGGTGAGGCGGACGGTGTTGAGGGCCGGGTCACTCACCGGGCAGGGCCCGCTTCATGATCTTCCCCATGTCGTTGCGCGGGAGGGCGTCCAGGTAGCGCACCACCCGGGGGCGTTTGTGCGGGGCGAGGCGGCCGGCGACATGGTTCGCCAACTCCTCGGCGTCCGGCGGGGATTGGGGGTCGGCGGGGACGATCCAGGCGACGATGCGTTCGCCCAGGTCGGCATCCGGTTCGCCGGTCACGGCCGCCTCGCGTACACCCGCGTGCTCCAGCAGGGCGTTCTCGATCTCGCCCGCGCCGATCTTGTAGCCGCCGCTCTTGATCAGGTCGATGGCCTTGCGGCCGACGATACGGACATAGCCGTCGGGGTCGCGCACCGCCATGTCGCCGGTGCGGAACCAGCCGTCGGCGGTGAACGCGGCGGCGGTGGCATCGGGCCGGTTCAGGTACTCGGTGAACAGGTTCGGCCCGCGCACCTGGATCTCGCCCACGGTCTCGCCGTCGTACGCCGTGATGGGCGTCCCGTCCTCCTCGACGAGCCGCAGCTCGACGCCCGGCAGCGGTACGCCGACCGTGCCGGCGCGCGGCTCCCCGTCCGCGCGGACGCTTGTGTTCATCAGGGTTTCCGTCATGCCGTACCGCTCCACGACTCGCTGTCCGGACGCGGCCGTGATCCGCTCGTGGTCGTGCACGGGCAGCGCGGCGGAACCCGAGACGAGCAGCCGGGCCCGGCCGAGCGCCCCGGCGAGTTCCGGGTCGCCGGGGAGCGCCTCCGCGATCCGGTGGTACATCGTCGGTACGCCGAACAGCATCGTCGCCCCGTCGTTCAGCTCGCGGGTCACGCCCTCCGTCCCGAACCGCCCGAGGTGCCGTACCGAGCCGCCGCGCCGCAGCGGGCCGAGGATGCCGAGGATCAGCCCGTGCACATGAAAGAGCGGAAGCCCGTGCACCAGCACGTCCTCGGAGGTCCACTGCCAGGCGTCGGCGAGGGCGTCCAGGGTGGTGGCGATGGCGCGGCGCGGGATGACGGCGCCCTTGGGCGGGCCGGTGGTGCCGGAGGTGTAGACGATCAGGGCGGGGGTCTCGGGGGCGGGCTCGTCCGTCGCGGTGGACGACGCCGGCCCACCGGACGGACGTACGTCCACGGCCAGGTCCACTTCCACGTCGACGCGCTCCAACTGCCCGAAGGCGGCTAAGAGTTGGTCACCGGGGGCCGTGAGTACGACTGCGGGTGAGCTGTCCTTGAGGATGTGCCCCAACTCGCTCTCGCCCGACTTCGGGTTCAGCGGCACCGCAGGGACCCCGGCCAGCAGTGCGGCCACGACGCCGACCGCCGTCTCCAGGGTCGGCGTCGCCCACACGGCGACCCGGCCTCCCGCGCCGGAGATCCGCTCGGCGAGAACGCCGGCCGAGGCGGCGAGTCCGGCGTACGTCAGCGAGCGGTCACCGAAGCGCAGGGCGGGCCGCTCACCGGCGGGTCCGGTCGGGTCGTCGGTCAGCCCGGGGAAGAGAGAGGACACGCGTCGTACTCCTTAACTCGTCACGTCGGTCGTACATGTGCGGTGTGCGGTCGTACCCCGGCGGTCACGCCCAGCCGGGCACCACCAGCACCAGCCACACCACCGCGGGAACCACGGCCACAACGATTCCTCCGTACATCATCAGCTGCCGGAAGAAACGCTCGCGGTCGACATCCGGGGCCGAGGCCAGGACCAGCGCCCCGTTCGTCGAGAACGGACTGACGTCCACCACCGTCGCCGACACCGCGAGCGCCGCCACCATCCCGACCGCCCCGATCTCCCCCTGCGCCAGGAACGGCACCGCCAGCGGAATCAGCGCCCCCATGATGCCGACGGAGGACGCGAACGCCGAGATCAGCGCCCCGATGTAGCAGAGGAGCACGGCGGCCAGCAGCGGCACGCCGATGTCGCCGACGCCCTCGCCGGCCCAGGTGATGGTGCCCATCTCCTGCAGCACGCCGACATAGGTGAGGACACCGCAGATCACCAGAACGGTCGTCCAGGCGATCTGCCCCACGGCCAGGCGGCTGTCCTCGGGCCAGCAGGCGGCGAGCAGGACCGCCACCGTGATGGAGGTGAGCCCGGCGTCGAGGTCGAAGCCGAGCACAGCGACGACGAGGGCGACGAGCCCGGCGAGAGTGGCGATACGGGCGGGCGTGAGGCGCAGGGCTTCCTCCGCCCGTACGGAGACTCCGCCTTCGGTGCGGACAGACGCGCCCCCACCCCCAACCCCACCCCCGCTTCCGGCTGCGCCGACCTCGTCGCCAGGGGCGTCCACGACGGCCGCGCGGCTCAGCTTCAGGCCGCCGAACAGCACGAACACCACAGCGGCGATGGCGAGATTGACGAAGAGGGAGGCGAGGAAAAGGGTGATCTCGTTGCCCGGAAGCTTCTCCTTCTCGACGATCCCGTTGACGATCGACCCATAGATGCTGATGGGCGAGAAACCGCCGCCCTGCGCCCCGTGCACCACCATCGCGCCCATCAGCAGGGGGCTGATGCCGTACTGGGCGGCGAAACTCAGGGCGATCGGCGCCACGATCGCGACGGCGGCCGGACTCACCGCGCCGATCGCGGTGAGCGCCCCCGTCAGTACGAACATCACCCACGGGATGAGCACGACCCGGCCCCGCACCAGCCGGACCGAGGCGTGCACGAGCCAGTCGGTGGTGCCGTTGGCCCGCGCAATCGCGAACAGATAGGTGACTCCGACGAGCACGACGAAGAGGGAGCCGGGAAACCCGGCGAAGATCGTGTCGGTGTCGAGGTCGGCCACGAGCTCGCCCACCCCGAAGGCGGCGGCGAACGCGAGCGCGCCCATGTTGATGGAGCGGGTCGTGGCGATCACGAACACCACGACGAGCACAAGGATCGAAATGAGTTCGGCGGACATACCGGGCTCCCGTCAGTCGGCCGAGATTGGCTAAGTGGCTGAACCACATTGGGTGTTGCTCTCGGTCAGCGTCAAGAGACCCGACCAAATTGGCTCAGCCACTCATCCACTGGGCCACTCGGCCACAGTGTTACGCTGCGGCGAGATGAGGGGGATGGTCATGACTGACGACGCATTGCGCCCGGTGGAAACCAGGACGCGCCTGTACGAGCAGGTGCTCGACCGGCTGCGCGACTACGTCGCCGAGGGTGGCCTGACCTCCGGCGACCGGCTCCCGCCCGAGCGGGATCTGGCAGCCAGGCTGGGCGTCAGCCGGGCCTCCGTGAAGCAGGCCATCGTCGTCCTGGAGGTCCAGGGCCTGGTCGAGGCACGGCACGGAGGCGGTACGTATCTCGTGCGGGACAGCCTCGACGTCGAGCCGGTGGAACGGCTCGTCGAGCGCCGGCGCCGGCTGCCCGACGTACTCGACGCCCGTGAGGCCCTCGAGACCAAGCTCGCCGAACTGGCCGCCGAGCGTCGCACGGCGGAGGACATCGCCGAGTTGCGTGCCGCGCTCGCCGTCATGGAGAACGAGATCGACGAGGGCGCGGACGGCGTGGAAGGGGACCGGCGCTTCCACGCGGCCGTCACGGCGGCCGCGCACAGTGGCATCCTCGCGGAGTTCATGCGGTCGATCGCCGACCAGATCACCGAGAGCCGCCACGAGTCCCTGCGCCAACCGGGCCGCCCTGTCCGCTCCTTGGCCCAGCACATGGCCATCTTCGAGGCGATCGAGGCCGGCCTGCCGAGACAGGCCGCCGCCGCGATGCGACGCCATGTGCGGACGGTGGCGAAGGTCCGGCTGCTGGACTGGGACCCGGAGGCGGACGGCTCGCAGCCGGGCTGAGCCGAGCCGCTTTCCCGCGCCGGGTTTCCGCGCCCCTCCGACTGTTAGCCTGCGCGCATGTCAGACCTGGGGAACATCGCCTGGCCGCCCGAGCCGATCAGGACCGAGAGGCTCGTACTCCGTGAGGCCGAGGCCCGGGACCGGGCGGCGTTCGTCGAGTTGCTCGCCTCTCCGGAGGTGCACACCTACCTCGGCGGCCCCCGCCCGCGTGACGAACTCGAGCGCGAGATGCCCGAGGCGGCCGGGGCGCCCGAGCGCTGGCCCGGGAGTTTCGTCGTCGAACTCGACGGGGCGATGATCGGCCAGATCCTGCTCAGGAGAGCGACACAACACCGTCGCCCGGCCGCCGCGGGAAAGGCCGACCTCGGTTATCTGTTCCTGCCGCGGGCCTGGGGGTCCGGATACGCCGCCGAGGCGTGCGCGGCGGCACTCGACTGGTTCGACGGCGTCCTTCCCGGCGAACCGGTGGTGCTCACCACTCAGAGCGCCAACCTCGCCTCGATGCGCCTCGCCGCGAAACTCGGATTCACCGAGGTGGAACGGTTCCAGGCCTGGGACGCCGAGCAGTGGCTCGGCGTCCGGCCCCCGGTCACACCGCCCGACTGAACCCTTTCTGGCCCCCCTCGACCGCGACCACATCCGCCACCACACAACTCACGTTGTCCGGGCCCCCGTTGGCGTTCGCCGCGTCGATGAGGGCGACCGCGGTCGAGTCCGGGTCGGGCACGGTGGCGAGGAGGTGCTGGATGGTGTCCTCCGGTACGGCCCTGGTCAGGCCGTCCGAGCAGAGGAGGTACCGGTCGCCGGGCCGGGCGTCGTGCAGACGCAGGTCGGGGGAGGCGGGAGCGCGGGTCAACGCCTTCACAAGCAGGGTGCGTTGGGGGTGAGTGGCGGCCTCCTCGGGGGTCAGCCGGCCCTCGTCGATCATCGACTGGACCACGGTGTGGTCGTGGGTGATCAGAAAGAGTTCGCCGTCACGCAGGAGGTACGCGCGACTGTCCCCGATGTGTACGAGGGCGAGGCGCGAGCCGGTCCACACCATCGCGGTGAGGGTGGTGCCGACATCGTCCGTCTTCTCGTCCCCTGTCCTCTCGTGCTCGGTGTCGGCGACGTCCCGGACGGCCTGGGCGGCGCCCTGGACCGCGTCCTCCAGGAGGTTCAGGACGCTGCCCGCGGTCAGCGGTTCGGCGTCCAGGAACTTCAGCGCCTCGACGGCGGCCGCGCCGGCCGGTGCGCCCCCGGGTCCGAAGCCGTCGGCGACAGCCAGGACGCGTGCGCCTGCGTATGCCGTGTCCTGGTTGGCCGCGCGGACCAGACCGGTGTCGGTGCGGGCGGCGTAACGGAGTTCGAGAAGATCGGTGCCTGTCATGGAGTGGATGTCCTTCCTCGGCGGTGTCGAGAGATGGTCGACGAGGAACGCGGCGAGATCCCGGCGGGCCGCCGTCTCCGCCTCGACCCGTGCCCAGAAGGCACGGATCTCCTGGGCGGCGGCCGGCGGCTCCATGGCCCCGACCTGCCGGATACGGGCCAACGGCATCCCCAGTCGGCGCAGCCAGGCCACCAGCCTGGCCTGCTCCAGCTGTTCGGGCGCGTAATAGCGGTATCCGGTGTCGGGGTCGACGCGGGCGGGGCGGAGCAGGTCCAGTTCGTCGTAGAGCCGCAGCGCCTTCGGGGACAGCCGGCACGCCTTGGCGAACGCCCCGATGGTCAGCATCTCCGGCATCTCTGGCTTCACCGTGAAGCACCTCGTTCCCTTGGATTCCCGCCACGTTCCTCGTTCCGCCACCGATGCTGCGGCTTCACCGAAGGTGAAGGTCAAGGGCTTGTTAACCTTCACCCGGTACCACTATCAGTGGTGAACCAGCACTACGCGCCTTACAGTCCGCCTTGGCAGAGGGAGTCCCCGTGGTCCGCATCGCGATCGTCACCTACGACCCCCGTCCGGGGACCAGCAAGGACCGGGACTTTCCGGTCCTGGTACGGGAGTTGGTGGCCGCCGGGGCAGACGCGACCGCCGCCTACTGGGACGACCCCGAGGTCGACTGGGCCTCCTTCGACCTCGTGGTGGTGCGGTCCACGTGGGACTACACCTGGCGTGCGGAGGAGTTCGCGGGGTGGCTCGAGCGGTGCGGGAAGGTCACGCGGGTCGCGAATCCGGTCGGTGTCCTGCGCTGGAACATGGACAAGCGGTACCTCGGCGAGCTGGCCGCGGCCGGCGTCCCGACGGTCCCGACCAGCTATCTCGCCCCCGGAGAAGCGCCCCTCGACGCCGCCGACCTCCCCGACGACCGCGAGTACGTCGTCAAGCCCACCTCCGGCGCGGGCGCCCGGTACGCCGCCCGCTACACGCCCGAGGACCGGGAGACGGCCGTACGGCATCTCGCGCGCATGCACGCCGAGGGGTTCACCGCGATGGTGCAGCCGTACGTCGGGAGCGTCGACGTCGACGGGGAGCGGGCCCTGCAGTTCTTCGGCGGCCGTTTTCTGCACGCCAGCCGCAAGGGGGCCGTGCTGGCGCCCGGGACGGCGTACGACGACGACAAGGTGGCCCATCCCGACCTCGAGGTGTGGACCCCGACCCCGGCCGAACTCACCGTCGCGGAAAGGGCGTTGGCCGCCGTACCGGACAACTCCGGGCTTCTGTACGCCCGTGTCGACCTCGTCCTCGGTGACGACGGTGAACCCCGGGTCATGGAGCTGGAGTTGATCGAGCCCAACCTGTTCCTCGACCTGCATCCGGACTCGGTACCGGTGGTGGTGCAGGCCATCCTCAGGGCCGCCGTGGGCCGCCGGTAACCGTCAGTCACCCCTGACCGCAACCCGCTGCAGCAGCCCCCAGGTGAACTCCGCCGCGCACTCCTGCCGTGTCCCCGCCTCGTCCGGTGCGTCGAATGCCAGGCCCCAGCGGGTGGGGGCCGTCCCCTCCAGGGGGCGGGCGGGGGCGAAGGCGCGGGCGACCTCGTCGACCGTGCAGGACCAGGGGCGCAGGTCGGCCGATGTACGGAGGTCCGGAGCGGGGGCGCCCGGGGCCCGTACCAGCCATTCGTTCCAGGCCACGCCGTTCGGCGCCACGAGCACCTCGAAGCGCAGGTCGGGCCAGAGGGGCACCGGCCACAGCCAGGCCTCGCACTCCAGGTCGCCGATCTTGCGGGGTGTCACCGACTCGGGGGTGCCGAGGACCGAGCGGTACCGGGAGGCGGCGGCCCGGGCGCGCGGGGAGCGGAGCATCGCCTGCCAGCGTTTGTTGGCCTCGCGCATGTCCGCGATAGACACGCCCAGCTCGTGGCGGGCGTCCTCCACCAGGTCCGGGTTGTGGTCGGCCATGCGGCGCAGGAGCACCAGCTGGAAGTCGAGAACCGTGAACATGAGGACCATCGTCCCGTACGGCCGGGAGGCGAGGGCGGCCGGTCACTGACGGCAACGAAGCCATTGCACGCTTATTGCCCGCCCGGGTCCTTGTGGTTAGCCTGTCCTCTGTTCGTCATGCCGATCGTCTGTTGAAATCTCGAACGCCGTCGAAAGGCGTCGAGATCGTAAACACCTTGGACACAAGAGAGGGGGCCGTCATGGGACGCCTCGTACCTGCCGTGACCCGGGCTCTCGACATTCTTGAGCTCTTCCTGGACGGAGACGGCACGCTCTCCGCCCCGGACATAGTGCGCAGACTCCAGCTGCCACGCACCACCGTGCACGAACTGGTGACGACGCTCGCCGCCCGTTCGTACATTGTGCAGGTCCCCGGCCAGCCGGGCCGCTACCGCCTGGGCGTGCGCCCGTACCAGCTCGGCAGCCGTTACGCCGAGCAGCTGGACCTGGCCGCGGAGGGCCTGCAGGTGGCCCGTTCCGTCGCCGAGACCTGCGGGGAGACGGTGCACGTCGCGATCCTCGAGGGCACGGACGTCATCTACATCGCGAAGATGGACTCCACGCACGCGGTACGGATGGTGTCGGCGGCCGGCCGCCGACTGCCCGCCCACTGCACCTCCGTCGGCAAGATGTTGCTGGCCTCGCTGCCCGACCACGAGCTCGCCGCGCGGGTCCCGAACAACGTCCCGCTGCCCGCGATGACGCCGAACAGCATCACCGACCCGGCGGCCCTGCGCGAGGCTCTCGCGGAGATCCGCCGCCGGGGCGTCGCCGTGGAGAACCGCGAGTCGAACCCGGACGTCAGCTGTGTCGCGGCGCCGGTGCACGACCGCACGGGCCGGGTGGTCGCCGCGCTGTCGATCTCCGTCCCGATGATCCGCTGGAGCGACGACCACCGTTCTGAGCTGGAACAGCTCGCCGCCAAGGGCGCCGCCGAACTCTCCGAGCGCCTCGGTTACCGGAGTGTGGCATGACGACGTACGAACCCGCCCTCGAAGTGGCGGTCCAGGCGCAGGCGACCCTCGGGGAGGGCCCGACCTGGGACGCGGCGAAGTCGCGGCTGATCTGGATCGACATCCTCGGCTCCCGGGTCAACACCTACGACCCGTCCACGGGGCGTCGCACGGTCATGGCGACGGAACAGCACGTGGGCGCCGCCAAGCCGCGCGCGGGCGGTGGCCTGGTCGTGAACCTGCGCGACGGGGTGGGCCTGTACGACGACGCCGACTCCGCCGCCGGTTTCCGCTGGCTGCACCACGAGCCGGTGCCCGGCCGCAGGGCGAACGACGCGGCGGTGGCACCCGACGGCTCCCTGTGGGCCGGCACGATGACGTACGACGAGACGCCGGGCGGCGGCACGCTGTCCCGGCTGACCGGTGACGGCGAGGTGACGACCGTCCTGGACGACGTGACGGTGAGCAACGGTACGGGCTGGAGCCCGGACGGCCGCCTGATGTACTACATCGACTCCCCGACCCGTCGCGTCGACGTCTTCGACGTGTCGGCGGACGGGCAGCGCGTGAGCAACCGCCGTCAACTGGCGATGATCGAGGAGGGCGCGGGCTTCCCCGACGGCCTGACGGTAGACGCGGACGGCTGTGTCTGGGTCGCCCTGTGGGACGGCGGAGCGGTCCGCCGCTACACCCCCGCCGGCGCCCTGGACCGTACGATCACCCTCCCCACCGTCCGCCCGACGGCTTGCGCCTTCGGCGGCCCGAACCTCACGGACCTGTACATCACCACGGCCCGCGTCGGCCTGTCCGACCCCCACCCGATGTCGGGCTCACTCCTGGTGGTCCCGGAAGCGGGCAAGGGCCTGGCCCAGCCCGCATTCGCGGGCTGACCCAACACCGTCCGACCGTCGCCCCGGCCCGACTGCCGTCCGGCTGCCCGTCCGGCCCGACTGCCGTCCGACCGTCGCCCCGGCCCGGCTGCCGTCGGGCTGCCCGTCCGGCCCGACTGCCGTCGGGCTGCCCGTCCGGCCCGGCTGCCGTCCGGCCGTCGCCCCGGCTCGGCTGCGGTCCGGCTGCCCGTCCGGCCCGGCTGCCGTCCGGCCGTCGCCCCGGCTCGGCTGCCGTCGGGCTGCCCGTCCGGCCCGGCTGCCGTCCGGCCGTCGCCCCGGCCCGGCTGCCGTCCGGCCGTCGCCCCGGCTCGGCTGCCGTCCGGCCCGGTCGCCGACGGGCCCGACCGTCCGGATGCCCCGTCCGACTGGACCGTACCGGTTGGCTGGGCACCCCGGCCGTTCGGACGCCCGCCCGACGACCGTTCGGGCGCCCGCCGGACCACCCGGCGTCCCGGCCGGACCACCCGGCGTCCCGGCCGGACCACCCGGCGTCCCGGCCGGACAACCCGGCGTCCCGGCCGGACAACCCGGCGTCCCGGCCGGACAACCCGGCCGTTCCGGGCGGCGGCCCACCGCCCGACAGGCGCGTCAACGGCCGGGCAGGCAGCGGGAGTTCACCGTGTCTGTCCGGCCGTCGGCAGCTCAACAGCGCACCCGGCGAGCCTACTCCGCCGCCTTCCATTCCTCCGGTCGGAGCGGGGGGCCGCTCAGTGGGGGTTTCAGGGGGCCTATCGCTGTTGCCAGTAGGACGCCCGGTGTCAGCAGTACCTCCGCGCCGCGTTCCAGGGACGTCACGTCCGTCACCCGGCGGGCGATCCGGCCGTTGCCGGTGGCCGTGCGCATCAGGCGGCCCACGTAGGCCGCCAGCAGGCGGTCCCGCAGGGTGGGGCCCTTGTCCGTGGCGCCGGGGTAGAAGACGTCCTGGCTGGTCGCCAGGTCCCAGGCCGCCGCGACCGGGCGGGCCACCGCCTTCTGAATACGGCGGGACAGGCCGGGGGTACCCCATCCCTGATGGGCAATCACATCCCGTAGCGCGAGCGCACTTTGGGCCGCCACCGACATCCCGTGGCCGTAGATCGGGTTGTACGCGGCCAACGCGTCGCCGAGCACCGCGAAGTTCTCCGGCCAGGCCGGCATCCGCTCGTAGTAGTGCCGACGGTTCGACGTCGTACGGGTGATGGACACGTCCGTCAGGGGCTCCGCTCCCGCGAGCAGTTCGGCGATCACCGGGTGCCGCAGCTGCTCGCGGGCGTAACGCGTGAACTCCGCGCCCTCCGTGGGCAGTTCGCTGCCTCGGGTGCCCGACAGGGAAACCGCCCAGCAGCCGTCCTCGATGGGCGAGAGGACACCCGCCCGGCCGGGCCCGCCCGCCCTCGGGTCCGCCTGGACGTTGACCAGCGGGAAACCGGGCCGCGCGGCTTCGGGCGCCCGGTAGATCCGGCTGGCGTACGCGAGCCCGGAGTCGACCACGCGCCGGGTCGGTTCGGGCAGGCCGAGTTCGCGCAGCCAGTGCGGGGCGCGCGAGGCGCGGCCGGTGGCGTCCACGACCAGGTCCGCGTGGAGTGTGCGTCGGCTGCCGTCGGCGCCGCGCAGCCGCACCCCGGTGACGGCCGTGTCGGTGCCCTCCAGGCCCAACACCTCGGCGTGCTCGACGAGTTTGATCCGGTCATCGTCCAGCACCTGGGCGCGGACGGTCGCGTCCAGCAGATCCCGGCCGCACAGGAACACATGGTGGGACTCGGGCCACCGTCTGAACCAGCCCTGCGGTGCCAGCGCGACCATGTCCGTCGTGACCGCCAGCCGGTGCGCACCGGCGCTAAGCAGCAACTCGCCCACACCCGGCACGAGTTCCTCGACGGCACGGGCACCGCCGGACCAGAGCACATGCACATGCCGGGCCTGCGGCAGGTTCCTGCGCGGCTCGGGCACGTCCGGCAGGACATCACGCTCGACCACGGTCACCCGGTCGGCGAACCCGACCAGCGCGCGGGCCGCGAGCAGCCCGGCGAGCGAACCGCCCAGGACCACGGCGGATCTGACGGGGGCGGATCTGACGGGGGCGGATCTGAGGGGGGACGACTGATCACTCATATACGTGCAGGCTCTCTACTGTGGCGGACGCGAGGGCGCGTACCGCCTCGATCTCATCGGGGTGACCAAGGACCTGGGACACGGCTTCGATGCCCTGGAGCAGCTCGGCGAGCAAGTCCGGGTCCTCTTGCGTGACTTGGGGGGACTGAGGGGAGGGGGGACGGGCCAGGGCGCGCGCCTCGATCGCGTCCCGGATCGTCACGGCCGCCGCCAGCGCCCGCGCCCGGCCGGGGCCGTACCCGAGGTCCACCGCGGCCTCGTACGCCCGCCGCCGCAGCTCCCCGTCGAAGTGGCGGGCGAGTTGGAGCAGGGCGTCGCGGATGAACGTCTCGCGGCGGGTCAGCCGCAGCTCCGGGGTGGCCCGCAGGGAGAAGGGGACGCCCCGGCCGGTGGCGGCGCGCAACAGGCCGTACAGCGGGGCGAGTCGGAGATGGGCGCGGCGGACCCGCCAGCGGTCGCGCAGATACTGGCCGGCGTGCGGCAGCACATACCCCGTGGCGATCAGCACGGCGGCGACGCACCCGGCGACCGGGGCGACCTCCGTGGACAGCGGGTCCAGGTCACCGCCCGCCCAGCGGACGACGAGGGCCGTGCCCTTCGCCGCGTCGAACACCAGGTTCGCGGCGTAGCCGAAGGCCAGCGACTTCAGGCCCCGGCGCAGCCACACATCGAGTCCGGCGGTGTGGATCCAGTCCCGGACCAGCCGGTACGTCAGGACACAGGACGTGGTGTGCGCGAGCAGGTAGAGCACGATCAGCTCGCGCATGAAGGGCGTGAGGGCGTAGTACGTGTCCAGGTCCCGCCGACGCTCCACGGGCACGTCCGCGAGCGCGAACAACGACCACAGCGCGACGATCACCCCGGCGTGACCGCCGACGACCCAGCGCATCGCGCGCCGCGCCCGCGCCGGCCGGGCCGAGTGACCGGCCAGGCCCCCGCGCCAGGCGACCATCAGCAGCAGGCTCGCCCCGCAGAACGCGACGAGGAAGCTGTACACGAGGGGCGCCGCGAGGTTGGGCACGCCGGTGACCCGGTTGGTCCAGGTGATGACCGGCGGGGCCGCGAAGACGAAGATGCCGCAGGCGAGCAGCAGCAGCCCGCCGACCGCCCGCCGCAGCGGATCCCGCCACAGCCTGACGATGCTGGGCAGCTTGAACACCAGCGCGGCCAGCAGGGCCACGATCGGTGTCCCGAAGACCAGGACGGAGTACGGCTCGCCGGGGAAGCCGGAGGAGTTCATCGCCGCGCGTTTCCGCTTCCTCTGCCGCGGTACCCCAGCGAGGCCTGCACACCACTGCTGCCGGTGCTCGCCGCGCGCCCCTCCACCCAGGGCCGGAAGACGGTGGCGAGGCGATGGCCGAACTCCTCGGCGTCGGCCTCGTCGGCCGCGCGGGAGCCGTTGCGTGCGGCGACGGTGAGCGCGTCGCCCTGCCAGGCCTGCTCGTCGGCCAGTACCCGGGCGGCGGTCGCGCCCGCGCTGTGGTGGTGACAGTGCCCGGCGTGCAGATGCCACAACTCATGGCCCAGGATGACGAGTTGCTGCACCGCCTCGGCACGCTCCTCGACGATGACGAGGTCGAAGTCGTGGAACTCCACCCACAGACCGGTGACTTCGATCTCGTCGGGGAAACGCTCGAAACGCAGCTCGACGCGCCGCTCGCGCCGCGCGCTCATCTCCTCGCACAGCGCCCGGCACAACTCACGTATTTCGGTAGGGCTGTTGCCCCGCGCACGCAGTGCCACGTCGAGCGCGCCGGTCAGGTCGCGCATCGCGCCCCGGGTACGCAACCGGTGCGCGGGCCGGGCGGGCAGCAGAGCCGCCAGCACACCCCGGGCCGCTCGCGTCGCTCGCGTGGCCGTCATCGCTCGGTCTCCTCACCGGCGCTCAGCAGCCCTTCGAGCATCACCGCGAGGGCCTCCTGCTTGCGCGGGGTCAGCCGTCGGCCGCGCAGGGCCAGCGTGACGACACCGTGCCGGGTCGCGAACCGCACCAGCGGACCCTCCTCGGCGCCCCCGAGCTCCTCGAGCAGACGGCGGAGTTCACGGTTGAGGACGATGGGCGCGGGGTCGGTGAAGAAGCCGGTGCCCTGCTCGACGCCGAAGTACGCGGCGAGCGCGGTGAGATCGGGAACGTTCGGCATCTTCTTGCCGAGGAGCAGCTGACGGGCCCACTCGGGGCTGATCGACAGGGCGCCCGCGACCTCCTTGCAGACCTCGGCGCGCGTCCTGCCGTTCGCCGCGAGCCGCGTCTCGTGGAGCGTGCGCACCCGGCGCCGGATACGGCCCTCGATGTCGTCGGCCGAAGGCCGCGCGCCCTCGGTCAGGAGTGCCTGGATCTCCCCCTCGGCGAGAGCGGTGCGAGCCGACAGGCTCCGTACGTCGAGGACTTCGGCGCGGTCGAGACGCGCCTCGGCGATGTGTTCCTCGAGGCGGGCGAGGGTCTCTGAGAGGGGCTCACTCACGGGCCGACCCTACGCGTGCGGACCGCCGCGCACCAGGGGAATCCAACGATCGTTGGAGTTCGCGGAACGATCGTTGGGCATGTCCGCCATTGACGTGCGGACACACCAAAATTACCGTCCTGTTCGAAGTTACGAGCGGATTCCGAGATACCGAACACCGAGATGTCGAACGCCGCACGCCGAGCACCGCCGCACGCTGTACGCCGAATGCCGGAGAGGAACACATGTCCCGCACCGCCCGCTTCACGATCGACCCCGCCTTCACCGTCGGGGAGGTCAACCCCCGGCTCTTCGGATCCTTCGTCGAACACCTCGGCCGCTGCGTCTACACCGGTGTCTTCGAGCCCGGCCACCCCTCCGCCGACGAGGCGGGTCTGCGCACGGACGTGCTGGAACTGGTCCGCGAACTCGGCGTCACCGCCATCCGTTACCCCGGCGGCAACTTCGTCTCCGGCTACAACTGGGAGGACTCGGTCGGCCCGGCCGACGAACGCCCCCGCCGCCTCGACCTCGCCTGGCGTTCCACGGAGTCCAACCGCTTCGGCCTCTCCGAGTACATCGACCTGCTGCGGAAGATCGGCCCGCAGGCCGAACCGATGATGGCCGTCAACCTCGGCACGCGCGGGGTCGCCGAGGCCCTCGCACTCCAGGAGTACGCCAACCACCCCTCCGGCACCGCCCGTTCGGACCTGCGGGTCGCACACGGCGACAAGGACCCGTTCGGCATCAAGATGTGGTGCCTCGGCAACGAGATGGACGGCCCCTGGCAGACCGGCCACAAGACCGCCGAGGAGTACGGCCGCCTCGCCGCCGAGACCGCCCGCGCGATGCGCCAGCTCGAGCCCGACCTCGAACTCGTCGCCTGCGGCTCCTCCAGCCAGGGCATGGACACGTTCGCCGAATGGGAGTCGACGGTCCTCCAGGAGACGTACGACCTGGTCGACTACATCTCCCTGCACGCCTACTACGAGCCCCAGGACGGCGACATCGACTCCTTCCTGGCCTCGGCCGTGGACATGGAGTCGTTCATTGACAACGTAGTCGCGACCTGTGACCACGTCGGCGCCCGCCTCAAGTCGAAGAAGAAGATCAACCTGTCCTTCGACGAGTGGAACGTCTGGTACATCTCGGGGTGGCACGAGATCGAGAACTCCGGCGCACGCGACTGGGCCGAGGCCCCGCGGCTGCTGGAGGACGTCTACTCCGTCACCGACGCCGTCGTCTTCGGCTCGCTCCTCATCGCCCTGCTCCGGCACGCGGACCGCGTCACCGTCGCCTGTCTCGCCCAACTCGTCAACGTCATCGCGCCGATCATGACCGAGCCGGGCGGCCCGGCCTGGCGTCAGACGACGTTCTTCCCGTTCGCGCAGGCCAGCAGGTACGGACGCGGCGAGGTCCTCGACGTACGGGTGGACTCGCCGACGTACGAGACGAAGAAGTACGGCGAGACGGACCTCCTGCACGCCACCGCCGTACGCGCCGACGACGGCACGGTCACCGTCTTCGCCGTCAACCGGGACCGCACCCAGCCGCTGCCCCTCGAAGTCGCCCTGAACGGACTGCGGTTGACCTCGGTGATCGAGCACAGCGTGATCGCGGACGCCGACCCGGACGCCCGCAACACCCTGGACGACCCGGAGCGCGTAGCCCCCCACCAGGCATCCGGCACCACCCTCCAGGACGGCACGCTGACCGCGCTCCTGGAGCCGCTGTCCTGGAACATGATCCGGCTCGCGTAGGCGGGCCCGCAAAAGGAGCTACCGGCCGGGGGAGGGGACGTCCGCCACCTCGACTCCCCCGGCCGCACTCCCGAGCAGCGTCAGCCGCACCTCGCCGGGCCCCGACACCGTCGTACCGTCCGAAAGCACCGCCAGGGCAAGGGTGTTGGCGCCCCGGGTGCGCAGTACGCCGTTCGGGAGGACGAAGGTGTGCTGGGGGCCGACGTCGTTGACGTACTGGCCCATGTTCCAGCCGTTCAGGAAGATCTGGACGCGGTAGGCGCGCCCCGGGTCGTCCGCCAGCACCAGCCCGATCGACGCGTCGACGCCCGGATCGACGGCGAGCCGGAACCCGGTCCGGTACCAGGTCACCCCCTGCCGTGGCCGCTCGGCACGCGGCAGGTCGACCACGGGCCAGCCGCCGTCCCCGTACCCCGGCAGATGCCAGCCCGACCGTTCCCCGTACAGCCCACCGGTGTTGAGCGGACCACGCACCGGATCGGCTGCCCCCGCGGCCGCCCCCTGCAACCGCCAGCTCACCGCCGGGGAGGCACCCGCGAAGGTCGCCGACGTCAGTCCACGGGCGGCCTTGTGCGTGTCCTGCGTCCTGCCGTCCATGTCGTGCTGCATCCGCCGCACCAGCACGGACAGCACATGCCGGCCAGAAGTGCGCGCCTTCTCCGGCACGTCGAAGGTGGCCTTCGCTGCCCAACTCCCCTTCCGTACGGTCCGCTTGTCCGGTACCGGCATCCGGTGCGTGCCCAGCGGCGCACCGTCCAGCCACGCCATCAGCAGCCCCTGCGTCCCGGTGCTGTAGCCGAGGGACACGGAGCGCAGGCCCGTGGCGTCGGTGAAGGAGCCCCGGTACCAGACGTCCCCGTAGTGGAAGCCGTAGTCGTCGGCGAACAGCACGGGCTGCCCGGCGGGCACGGGCGTCGTGCTGAACGTCGAAGTCCGGTCGGCGACCGTCCACTTGGAGTCGTCGAAGCCGGGCTCGGACTCGGGGTTCTCCACCTGCCGCCGCCAGCCGCGCAACGAGGGCAGCGCGACCCCGGAGACCCCAGCCAACGGCCGCTCGGCCCGCAGACTCCCGGAACCGGTGACCGACATCCTCAACTCACCCTCGTTCCAGACGACTTCACGCACCCCGTCCGGCGCCCACACCTCCAGTTCGGTCGCCTCGACGGTGTCCCCGGTCAACCGCAGCGAGTCGCCGCGCAGTTCGGCGGTCCGCAGCAGCGCGGGCCCGTACACCAGCATCGATCCCGCCGGTGTCTCGCGCGGCCACAGTCGCACGGAGGTCTCGTCGTCGGCGAGGAGAAGGAGAAGGGGAGCCGAGACCCCGCCCCCCTCGACCAACACCCGGGTGAGACCCCCGAGTCGGGCCGTCACCCGGACCAGCCCGTTCGCGTACGAGGACTCCGCGTCCCCCGCCGTCACGGTCACCGTCGGCTCGCTCGCGCACTCCAGCGCGGTCACCGTCGCCTCGCCCGCGCGTCCCGTCAGTACGGCGACGTCCTGGTGCCCTGCCGTCAGCCACAGCATCGGCTGGGCGTTGGAGTACGCCAACTTCCGCCGCCCCAGGGTGATTCCGGCAGCGAGAAGACGGGCGTCCGAGGCGGGGACGGTCACCGGGAGCGAGGCCCCCGCGACCGGGAGAGCCGAAGTGACGGGCCGCGTCGAGTCGTTGCGCAGGACGTAGACGTGGGCGTGGGTGTCCGGGTTGGTGAGGTGGTAGACCTTGATCCGGCCGGCCGCCCCCGTGACGCCTCCCGCCGTGCCCCCCTCCGCCGTTATGTACTCCGCGTCGCCGGCCGGGTCCAGCTTGGCCAACTCCGGTACGCACCGCACCAGCTGCCCGATCTGGTGCATGGGGACGACCTTCGGGGTCGCCCGGCGCCCCTCGTCGAAGGCGGCGCCGTAGTCGTACGACGTGTACACCTGCGGGGCCGGCAGCCAGCCCCAACTGGTGCCGCCGAAGGTCATGTAGACGTTGTGGACCGTGATGCCGTTGGCGAGGTTGGTGAGATAGAAGCGCCGTTCGTAGGCCGCGCCCCGGGTCCGTGCCGACCCCGCGTACCCGGCGCCGTCGAACTCGACCCCGCCCCACGGATCGAACCAGCCGCCCCCGAACTCCGGCACGAACCCTGGCGTGTCCGGGCTCGCCGTGGCCCCGCCCTTCTGGCCGCCGATGCCGAAGTGCCCCCAGTCGGGCGGGACTTCGTCCGGCGCCGGATAACCGTCGAAGCCGTACAGCCAACGCCCGCGCTCACCACCCGTGTCGAAGGAGCCGGGGGTCCAGTAGCCGTGTCTGCTCTGGTCGTTGTGGAAGAGGGGGACGTCGATGCCGTCGGCGCGGACCTTGGCGTACAGGTGGGCCATGTAGTCGAGGCCTGGGGGCCTGGTGACGTACGCGTAGTACTCGTTCTCGATCTGGTAGAGCAGGACCGTGCCGTCGCCCCGCGTGTAGAGATGGCGGGCCACGATCGCGTCGACCGCCGTCAGCCACTCGTCGGCGTACGCGATGTAGGTCGGGTCGAAGATCCGGGCGCGGGCCTTCGTCGCGGTCAGCCAGCCGGGGAAGCCGCCCGCGTCGACCTCGGCGTTGATGTACGGGCCGGGGCGCAGGATGACGTACAGGCCGGTCTCGGCGGCCTGGCGCAGGAACAGGTCGAGGTCGCGGACGCCCGTGAAGTCGTACTGGCCGGGTGCGGGGGAGTGGTAGTTCCAGGCGACGTAGATGCTGACGGCGTTGTAGCCGTGCGCGCGCATCTTCTGGAGCACGTCCCGCCACAGGGACGGGCTCGGCAGCCGGAAGGGATGCATCTCGCCCGACCACAGGACGAGCCGTCGCCCGTCGACGAGGAGGGAGTAGCGGTCGAAGCCGACGGTGTGCCGGCGGCCGTCCGCCATGGGTGGGGGAGGGGGCGGACCGGTGGGCGCCGAATGTCCGGGGCCGCTCGGGGTGCCGGAGCCGGTGCCCGCGCTGGCGCTGAGGGAGAGGCCGAGGGCGGCGGCGCCCGCGGCCGCGGTGAAGGTACGTCTGCTCAGCGCCAACGGAATCGATCTCCTCGTACACGTGTCCGGTCATTGTCCACACCGCACGACGACCGACAATGACCGCATGAGGATCTCGGCGCGGGCGGACTACGCGGTGCGAGCGGTACTGGAGCTGGCCGTACGGCAGGACGACGGGCCGGTGAAGGCGGAGACCCTTGCCGCCGCCCAGGCCATTCCGCACAAGTTCCTGGAGGGCATCCTCGGCGACCTGCGGCGCGGTGGGATCGTCGACTCCCGGCGCGGTGGCAACGGCGGTTACCGGCTGGCGCGGCCCGCCGCCGAGATCACGGTCGCGGACGTCGTCCGGGCCGTCGACGGGCCCATCGTGTCGGTGCGCGGCGAACGGCCGACCACTCTCGCCTACACCGGCCCCGCCGAACCGCTGCTCCCGCTGTGGGTCGCGCTGCGCGCCAATGTCCGCAAGGTGCTGGAGGGGGTGAGCTTCGCGGATCTGGCGGCGGGGGAGCTGCCGGAGTCCGTGCGGGGGCTGGCCGAGGAACCGGCGGCGTGGGAGAACCCATGAATCTGTTAGGAAGAAGCCGGCGGGCGGTGTACGGAAAGTCAGGAACCGGTAAATCCGTATGCCCGGAAAAGGGCTAAAGTTTCAGTCTTTCAGAGCCCTTAATGTTGCTCCAACAGAGCGTTTCTAAACCACCGTGACGTATGAAGTTCCGGGTTGGTTGTTGACGGCCTTCACTCTCCCGATACCTTGACCCCTGCATGTGCATGTAACGGGTGGGGTCTACGTGAAGGGTGTGCTTTCGGGGATGAGATCGTTGAGGTCGCGTCGAGGGTGGGGCATCGGGGCCGTTGTGGCCGCCGGAGTGTCCGGGGTTCTGATCGTCCAGTCGGTGAGTGGCGGCGGTGGCGCGAACAACGCGGCCGACGACAGCAAGCCCGCGGCCTCCGGGCCGATCGCGACCGAGGAGTACGCGGCGGCGCTGAAGGTCGCTGCCGACGGCGACTCGGCGACGCTGGCCAAGCGGGACACCAAGCCGTTCAGCATGCTCGGCGTCACCTGGGCCGACCCGTCGGCCACCATCGCCGGCAAGGTCGAGGTCCGTACCCGCGCCGCCGGTACCGACAACTGGACGTCCTGGCTGGAGCTGGGCACGGACAGCGGACCCGGCGAGGAGGGCGCGACCCGCGCCGGTACCGAGCCCGCGTGGGTCGGCGCGTCCGACGGCGTGGAGGTCCGGGTCGACGGCAAGGCGTCCGCCGAGCTGCCCAAGGGCCTGCGCGTCGACATGATCGACCCGGGCACCGGTTCCGTCTCGGACCTGGAGCCCGCCGGATTCGTGGCGGCCGCGAGCACCGAATCGCCCGACCCCTCGCTCACACCGGACGTGTCGGAGTCTCCCGCGCCCACGCCGAGCGACTCGGCGTCCGCCTCCGCGTCCCCGAGCGAGTCCCTTTCCGTTCCCCCGAGCGTTCCTCCCACGGAGTCCGCGTCGCCGAGCAGCGCGCCCGTGACGACTCCGCCGGCGACGACCTCGGCCCCTGCCAGCTCCTCGCCGTCGGCCTCGCCGAGCACCGGCCCCACGGCCCCGCCGTCCACCGCCGCCAAGCCGCCGATCGTGCTGCGGGCCGGCTGGGGCGCGGACGAGACGATGAGCCCCGAGGCGCCGGAGTACCTGACCGGCGGGATCAAGGCCGTTGTCGTCCATCACACCGCCGAGACCAACGACTACACCTGCGACCAGTCGCCGGCCATAATCCGCGGAATCTACGCGTACCACGTCAAGACGAACGGCTGGAAGGACATCGGCTACAACTTCCTCGTCGACAAATGCGGCACCATTTTTGAGGGCCGCAAGGGCGGGGTCGACAAGCCGGTCTTCGGTGCGCACGCCTACGGCTTCAACAGCCAGACCACCGGAATCTCGGTCCTCGGCAACTACAACCTGGTCGCCCCGCCGACGGCGGTCCTGACCTCCGTCGCGCGTCTCGCCGCCTGGAAGCTCGGCCAGTACGGCGTCAGCCCGACCGGCACGACCACGCTCACGGCGGGAGCCGCCGGCAGCAGCTACTACGAGCCCAAGCGGACGTGGAGCACGGGCGCCCAGCTCAGCTTCCCGACCATCCACGGCCACGGCAACGGCTACGCCACCGAGTGCCCCGGCTCCCAGCTCTACAACGCGCTGCCCACCATCCGCAGCTACGCGGCGGGCCCGGTCACCGGCCTGACCCTCAAGTCGGTCACCGGAGCGGGCACCGCGGGCGCCCGGACGTACACCAAGTCGGCCATAACGGTCAGCTGGTCGGCGACCACGCCCGCCGCGCTGATCACCAAGTACGAGGTGCTGGTCGACGGCAAGGTAGCCGCCACCACCGCCGGTACGGCCACCTCGGCCAAGGTGAACGTGGCACTCGGCACGCACGCCGTCCTCGTACGGGCCACCCACATCTCCGGCAAGACGACGACGACCACCGCCCCCGCGACCGTCGTCGCCGAGACGACCCCGCCGGCCTTCACCACCGCGCCCAACCTCTCCCTGGCGGCCGGCACGGTGAACACGACGGCCGTCCCGGTCACCCTCAAGTGGAAGGCCACGGACTCGGCCGCCCTGAAGGAGGTGCGTCTGACGGCCCCGGTCGCCAAGACGTACGGCCCGACGGTCACCAGCGCCAACCTGACCTCCAAGTCCGGTGCGGCCACGACCTGGTCGATGACGGCGTACGACCAGGCGGGCAACACCAAGGCGGCCTCGGTCGCCGGTACGCCGATGATCCTCCAGGAGTCCTCGGCGGCCCGCACGGGCTCCTGGACGACGAAGTCGTCGACCAGCTACCTGGGCGGCAAGTCGTACTCGAGCATCACCAAGAACTCCGCCCTGACCTGGACGTTCACCGGTCGTTCGGCCGCCCTCGTGGTGTCGCGGGCCTCGACGTCCGGCCAGCTCAACGTCTACGTGGACAACGTCAAGGTCGCGACGGTCGACCTGAAGTCGGCGACGACGAAGTACCGTGACGCGATCTGGACGAAGAGCTGGACCGCGAGCGCCAAGCACACGGTCAAGATCGTGGTCGTCGGCACGAGCGGCCGCCCGGCCGTGACGACGGACGGTCTGGTCTACCTGAAGTAGCCCTCCGCCCAGCAGTACTCACAGCGAACAGCCTGAGCACCGTCCTCGTACGGCGCTCAGGCTGTTCTGCGTTCCGATGACGGCTGCCGGTACGGCCGCGGGGTTTGGCTGCGGGTTACATCGACGGGTGAATCAGGCCGTGCGGGGGCGGGGATTGGCCGGGGATCGACGTGGCCGGTACCTGCCCGGCCCCCTATGCTGCGACCGCTCGACCTTCACAGCTCCTTCACTGCTCAACCACAGGTCGGGTGCGGTCCGCGCATGCGTTTGGCATGCCCATGACCGTCGAGTGCGTGATTCTCACCCCCCACTGCAACACCGCGATGAAAGGGAGAACCATGACTGGAGGCCTGCTCGCGAGTGGCGCGATCGCCGCGCTGTTCGCCGCCGCGATACCCGCACAGGGTGCCGGGTCGTCCTTCGACGACCCGCCGCCGGACAAGATCGTCATCAACGTCGCCACGGTGAACGGCTCCGGCTGTCCCGCCGGTACGGCCGCGGTGGCCGTCTCGGGTGACAACACCGCCTTCACCGTCACCTACAGCGACTACCTCGCCCAGGTCGGTGGCAACTCCGACCCGACGGCGTTCCGCAAGAACTGCCAGCTCAACCTGAAGGTGCACGTCCCGGCGGGCTTCACGTACGCCATCGCCAGCGCCGACTACCGGGGCTTCGCCTCCCTCCAGCGGGGGGCGAGCGCCATCCAGCGGGCCTCGTACTACTTCCAGGGCTCGTCGAGCACGGCGTTCCGCACCCACACGTACAACGGCCCGCTCAACGACAACTGGCAGGCCACCGACATCACCGACTGGGCCCAGCTCGTCTACGCGCCCTGTGGGGTCCAGCGCAACTTCAACATCAACACGGAGTTGCGGGTGAACGCGGGTACGTCGACGGGCACGAGCTTCATGGCGATGGACTCGACCGACGGCGACATCAACACCGTGTACCACCTGGCGTGGCAGCGGTGCCCGGCGAAGTGAGCGCCGTGACACCGTGAGGGAGTCGTAGCGCGGGGTGCGGACACGGCCGGCCGTGTCCGCACCCCGTGTCGGGCGCCGGTGGCGTCGGCGCGACTCAACTCCAGCTCGGAGAGGCCGAGTCCGGCCCGCCGTACGGCACGGGCAGCCCCGTCACCGCGTCCAGGGGGACCCGGTCGCCCAGCGGTCGCTCCAGCTCGACCGTCACCTTCTTGTAGTGCATGTCGGCGGTGCAGGGCAGGTCCGACTCCACATGGGCGACGGTCGCCGAGAGCACCACGCTGCCGTCCGTCTCATGGGCCTTCACCCGGGGGCCGTCGTCGCAGGAGCCGTGGGACGCCAACACGGTGAGGGTCCGTCCGTCCTCGGACACCTCCAACAGCTGTGGCAGCGCCCCCAGTTCGGTGGGTACGTCGTCCCCGATCCGGCCGATCGGCGACGGCGGAAGCTCCGACGGCCGCAGGGCGACGCGCCTGAGCGGCTCGTCGTACCCCTCCAGCGTGAACAGCCAGGCCGGCACGGTGGCAGGGCCGCGACTGGTCGCGATGGTCGCCGCGCCCAACTCGGCGCCGGTGACGGTGAGATGGGGATCCCCGGGGCTGCTGTTGCGGCTCAGGGCGGTGTAGGTCTGGCGCGCGTCCAGCAGGGGCCGGACGAGTGAGCCGCCGCCCGCCCACTTCACCTTTCCCGTCTCGGGCGTGGTGGTGGGGAGTTCGCCGCCCAGTACGTAGTTCTCCAGGGAGTAGGCCCTTTTGTCGTAGGCGCTGTGGAAGCCTCCGGCGGGCGGCGAGACCCAGTCCCCCATCGGGTAGTAGCCCTCGCGCCATGTCCCGGCGGCCTTGGAGCCGTCCCAGGCGTCGGCGACCTCCTGGGCGCGACCTGCCGTCGGCGACGAGGTGTCCCCGGCGCTGGGCTTCGTGCCGATGCTGTCCGCCGCCCTCTCGCTGCCGCAACCGGCCGCGAACAGCGCGCCGGTGAGGGCGAGAACGAGGGCGAGCCGGGTCGAGGTGCGGGTGGTGGGCGTATGCATGAGATCCCCCCGAAAGCTGATGCTGTCGGGACTGGGACGCCTGGTGTCCGGCTTACGTTCGCACCTGGAGGGATTCGGCGGTCAGGAGCCTGCGGAGAAGTTCCCGGCCCGCCGGCCAGTCACCGAGGCCACTGGCGGAATTGACGTGACCGTGGTTCTTGACGAGGTGACGTTCCGCCTGCCAGCCGTGCGCGAAGGAGGCGGACGTCGTCGGGTCGCAGTAGGGATCGTCGTCGCCGGCCACCAACAGGCTCGGGCACGGCAGAGGCCGGGCGGACAGACCCAGGAACGTCGAGGCGGCCTCACGTGGGAAGGCCGGTCCCCGGGGATCGGGCGGCGCGACCAGGAACGCCGCCACCGTGCCGGGCCGTGACCGCTCCAGCCAGTGCGCGGTCGCCCAGCAGCCAAGGCTGTGTGCCACCAACGCCACCCGGTCGTCACGCCGGGAGGCGGTCTCGTAGGCGGCCTGGATCGCGGCCACCCAGTCCGGCAGGTCCGGTCTGCTCCACGAGGCGGGCGCGATCCGGACCGCCGAGGGCCCCCATCGCTGCTCCCACAGGCTCTGCCAGTGCCGCTCGTCCGACCCGTCGATCCCAGGGATGATGACGTACGCGACCATCGCCCGCCGTCCTTTCAGTCGTGGCCCCCACGCATCGCGGGGGCGACCTGGACGATTCTCGATGGATCAGCGGCGACGATGGGCCTCAGCAAGTGATCTCAAAGAAAGTGGGGGCGACAACGATGGAATCACTCGACGAGATCGACCGTGCCATCCTGGAACTGCTCCAGATTGACGGCCGGCTCACCGGAGCCGAGGTCGGACGCCGGGTCGGGCTGTCCCAGCCGGCGGCCGGTGCCCGCATCCAACGCCTGGAGAAGAGCGGGATCATCACCGGTTACCGTGCCGTCGTCGCCCCCGCCGCGCTCGGACTGAACATCCACGCCGTCGTCCGGCTGCGCACCACTCACGCGCAGTTGGCCAAGGCGCTCACTCTTGCCGCCCGGATCCCCGAGATCGTCTCGACCCTCCGCGTGACCGGAGAGGACTGCCTGCTGTTCGACGTGCACTGTCCCCACGCCGGACGCCTTGAACAGGTCGTGGACTCCCTCGCCCGTTACGGACCGGTCACCACCTCACTGGTCCTGCGCGACTACCCGCCCAAGCCGCTGCCGACGTCGCCGTCGCGCACAGGGGCGGGTACGTAGGCACCGGTACGCAAGCGCCGGTACGTCGTCGGCGTTGTCAGCCCGCCTGACCCATCCCCGCCGCGTTCGGCCAGCTCTGGGCGGCCGGCCAGCCCGTCGCGGGGGCCGGGGCCAGGCCCGGGCCGGTGGTGCCGCGGACCTGGGCGGCCGTCAGGCCGTTGCGGGCCGGGACGCCGGAGGGCGTGGGCTGCGGCGGGACCATCGGCTGCGGTTGCGGCTGCTGCGGCACCGGGGGCTGCTGCATCTGCGGCTGGGGGGCCTGGGGCTGCGGGGCCTGGGGCTGTGCCGGCTGCGGCTGCATCGGCATCTGCGCCATCGCGGGCACCTGCTGCATCTGCATGCCCCCGCCGTAGCTCTGCCCGCCGCCGCCCCCGTAGCTCTGCTGGCCCGGACCGCCGTAGCTCTGGGCGGACATCGCCGCCGGCATCTGCATGGCGGCCGGCATCTGCATCGGCATGGGAGCCGGCGCCGGGGCCGCTATCGGGGTCGGGGCCGGTACCGGGGTCGGCATGCCGGTACCGGCTGCCGCGGCGGCCGCGAGGCCACCCGGCATACCGGTACCGAGGGCCTGAGCGGCTAGGCCCGGCATACCGCCCCCGTTGGTGGCACTGACCAGCCTGTCCACCGCCGCCGTGCCCGAGCTGTAGGCGGTCCCTGTACCCAGCTCGGGTACGGCGGCTCCCCTCCTGGTCCCGTAGAGCACCTGTTCCAGGCCGGACACCAGGCGACGCACGTCCACCTGGGGGCGCACCACGAGACGCAGGAAGCGGCTGGACGAGCCGATCTTGTTGCCGCACTCGCGGACGAGGATGCGGTGCTCGGTGAGCATCCGGTCCCTGACCACGGTGCCCTCGGCGCCGACGGGAAGGCGCACGAAGAGGAAGTTGCCCTGCGACGGGTAGACCGTCAGACCGGGCAGGGAGGAGAGCTGGCTCGCCATGTCGAGGCGGTCGCGGCGCACCTGGTGGAGGCTCTGCATGTACTCCTGGCCGTGCTCCTTGAGCATGAACACCACGTACTCGGCGAAGGCGTTGAGGTTCCACTTCGGCAGCATCGAGCGGACGCGGCCCGCGAGCGAGGGGTTCGCGACCATGTAGCCGAAGCGGATGCCGTGCAGGCCGAAGTTCTTGCCGAGGCTGCGCAGGACGATCACGTTGGGGCGGATCATCGCCTCCTGCACGACGCTCGGTTCGGCCTCCGCGTCGGCGAACTCGAGGAACGACTCGTCGATGATGATCAGGTCGAGGTCGGCCATCGCGTCCATGAACTGCACGAGCGCGTGCTTGTGCAGGAAGCCGCCGTCGGGGTTGTTCGGGTTGCAGATGACGGCGACCCGGGTGCCGCGCGCGCGGATGAACTCGGCGTACTGGGCGAGGTCGAGGGAGAAGCCGCTGGACTCCTGGAGCGGGAACATGTCGACCCGCTTGCCGGTCTCCATGGGCTGGTCGGTCCAGCGGCCGAAGGTGGGGACGGGGACGGCGAGGGACTCGCGGACCAGCAAGTGGTCGATCCACGTGATCAGTTCGGTCGAGCCGTTGCCCATCGCCACGGCCTGCGGCGGCAGTTGGAGCAGGTTGCACAGCTCGGCGGTGATCGTGTCGGCGCTGCTCGGGTAGTACGTGATGATGTCCCGCAGTCTCGCCGCCATCGTGTCCATCATGGCGGGAGTGGGGAAGTAGGGATTGCACGGGATACAGAAGTCGACCGGGCCTGTCCCGTCGCTCTCGCGCGCGAGCGCAGCCATCGAGGGGCTGTGCGCCGCGGTGCTGCGAAAGAGCGATGTGACGTTGTCGGCCATGGAACCTCCGTATGTGGCGGACCCGTTGGGGAGGACGGGACCTCCAACTCTAGGGTGGCCCGCGCGGGGGAGCGCGGGCCGCTCCTACATACGGACGGCTGGGTGAGGGCGTTCAAACGTTGGGGTTCGGAAAAAAATTGTGAAGCTGCTGTGAAAGCGGCTCAGCCGGCGTGGAACGAGTGGGTCGTCGTCGAGCGGTAGGTCTCGCCGGGCCGCAGCACCGTGGACGGGAAGTCCGGCCGGTTCGGCGAGTCCGGGTGGTGCTGGGTCTCCAGGCACAGCGCGTCGCCCTGGCGGTGGATGGTGCCGCCGGTGCCGACGAGGGTCCCGTCGAGGAAGTTGCCCGAGTAGAACTGCAGCCCCGGCTCGGTGGTCGCGATCCGCAGCGTACGGCCGGACGCCGGGTCCCTGAGCGTGGCGACGTGCCGCGGCTCGGCGGTGACGCCCTTGTCGAGCACCCAGTTGTGGTCGAACCCCTTGGCGTACAGCAGCTGTTGGTGGGCTACGCGGAGGTCCGCGCCGACCGTCTTGGCGGTCCGGAAGTCGAAGGGGGTGCCCGTGACCTCGGCCGGCTCGCCGTCGGGGATCAGGCCGGCGTCGACGGGGGTGTAGCGGGACGCGGCGATCTCCAGCTCGTGCCCGCCGGTCGAGCCGCTGCCCTCGCCGGCCAGGTTCCAGTAGACGTGGTTGGTGAGGTTGACGACGGTGGCCCTGTCGGTGGTGGCCTCGTAGTCGATGCGCCAGTCACCGTCCTCGGTGAGGGTGTACGTGACCGTCGTACGCAGGGTGCCGGGGTAGCCCATCTCCCCGTCGGCGCTGGTGTGTTGGAGGCGCAGGCCGACGTCCGTGCCCTCGGTGAACGGCTCGACGTCCCACACCGCCTTGTCGAAGCCCGCGCTGCCGCCGTGCAGGCTGTTCTCGCCGTCGTTGACCGACAGCTGGTACGCCGTGCCGTCCAGCGTGAACCGGCCCTTGCCGATGCGGTTGCCGTAGCGGCCGATCAGCGCGCCGAAGTAGGGGCTTTCGGCGACGTACGCCTCGATGGTGTCGAAGCCCAGCGAGACGTTGGCGTACCGGCCCTCGGTGTCCGGGATCTCCAGGGACTGCACGATCCCGCCGTACGACAGGACCTTCAGACGGGTGCCGCCGTTCTCCAGCGACCAGCGGTGGATCTCCGTCCCGTCGGAGAGCTTGCCGAAGAGCTCCTTGGATGCCTGCACGGGGGATGCCTTCACGGGGTTCCTGCCTCCATGGGGAAAGCCGAAGGGTCCCGCGGACCGGTTGCCCGATCGTCCGCGGGACCCACGACATGACGACTTCTTGCTGTGCTGACTAACCGGCCTTGCGCTTGTTCCACACGTCGAACCCGACGGCGGCCAGCAGGGCGAGGCCCTTGATGACCTGCTGCCAGTCGGTGCCGACGCTGAGGAGGTTCATGCCGTTGTTCAGAACACCCAGCACGAGACCACCGATGATCGCGCCGAGGACGGTACCGACACCGCCGCTCATGGACGCTCCACCGATGAACGACGAGGCGATCGCCTCGAGTTCGAAGCTGAGGCCCGCCTTCGGCGAGGCCGCGTTCAGACGGGCGGCGACCACCAGACCGGCCATGGCCGCGAGCACGCCCATGTTCAGGAAGACGAGGAAGGTGACCTTCTTGTCCTTGACGCCGGACAGCTTCGCGGCCGGCAGGTTGCCGCCGATCGCGTAGATGTGACGGCCGAAGACGGCGTTGCGCATCACGTAGCCGTAGCCGACCACCAGCACCGCCAGGATGATCAGGATGATCGGCGCGCCCTTGTAGCTGGCGAGCAGCATCGTGACCGTGAGGATCGCGGCGACGATGGCGACGAGCTTGAGCAGGAACAGGTTCCTGGGCGCCACCTCGAGGGCGAACTCCTGCTGCCGCTTGCGGTCACGGACCTCCTGGATGACCGAGAAGGCGATCAGCGCGAAGCCCAGCAGCAGCGTGATGTTGTGGTAGTTGGTCTCCGGGCCGACCTCCGGCAGGAAGCCGTTGCCCATCTTCTGCAGGCCGTCCGGGAACGGGCCGAGCGTCTGACCCTTCAGCAGCATCTCCGTCAGACCGCGGAAGATCAGCATGCCCGCGAGGGTGACGATGAACGACGGTATGCCGAAGTAGGCGATCAGGAAGCCCTGGGCCGCGCCGGCCACCGCGCCGATGGCCAGGCACAGCACGACCGCGAGGGGCCAGGCCATGTCGTGCTGCACCATCAGCACGGCCGCGAAGGCCCCGGTGAACGCCGTGAGGGAGCCGACCGACAGGTCGATGTGACCCGCGATGATCACCAGCATCATGCCGATCGCGAGGATCAGGATGTAGCTGTTCTGGAGCACCAGGTTGGAGACGTTGCGCGGCAGCAGCAGGTCGCCGCCGGTCCACACCTGGAACAGGACCACGATCAGACCGAGGGCGATCAGCATGCCGTACTGGCGCATGTTGCGGCGCAGGCCGTCCAGCACCAGGTGGAGCAGGCCGCCGCCGGAAGCCGGTCCGCCGCTCTTGCCGGGCGGCGCGTCCGCCGGGCTCTTGGTCACATCGGTGCTCATCGCGTTACCTCTTTGTCCTTCGTCATCTGACGCATCAGCACTTCCTGCGTGGCCTCGGCTCGCGAGAACTCGCCCGTGAGCCGCCCGGCGGCCATCGTGTAGATGCGGTCGCACATGCCGAGCAGTTCGGGCAGCTCGGAGGAGATGAAGACGACCGCCTTGCCCTCGGCGGCCAGTCGGTCGATCACCGTGTAGATCTCGTACTTGGCGCCGACGTCGATGCCCCGGGTCGGCTCGTCAAGAATCAGCACGTCAGGACCCGCGAAGATCCACTTGCTGAGGACGACCTTCTGCTGGTTGCCGCCGGAGAGCTTGCCGACCCGCTCGAACACGGTCGGCGCCTTGATGTTCATGGACTTGCGGAAGCCCTCGGAGACCTTCCGCTCGTCCTGCTCGTCGACGATGCCGCGCTTGGCCACCTTGCTCAGAGCGGTGAGCGAGATGTTGCGGTTGATCGTGTCGATGAGGTTGAGGCCGTAGTGCTTGCGGTCCTCCGTGACATAGGCGATGCCGTGCTCGACCGCCTCCGCGACGGACTTCGTACGGATCTCCTTGCCGTCCTTGAGGACCGTGCCGCTCGCGTACCGGCCGTAGGAGCGCCCGAAGACGCTCATCGCGAGCTCGGTACGGCCGGCGCCCATCAGACCCGCGATGCCGACGATCTCCCCGCGCCGCACCTGGATGGACACGTCGTCGACGACCTTGCGCTGCTGGTCGATCGGGTGGTGCACGGTCCAGCCGCGGATCTCCAGGGCCGGAGCCGCGCCCTTCTCCGCCTCGTGCGGGGTGCGCTCCGGGAAGCGGTGGTCGAGGTCGCGCCCCACCATGCCGCTGATGATCCGGTCCTCGGTCGTCTCCGCCGACTTCACGTCGAGCGTCTCGATGGAGTGCCCGTCGCGGATGATCGTCACCGAGTCCGCCACCTTGCGGATCTCGTTGAGCTTGTGGGAGATGATGATCGAGGTGATGCCCTGGTTCTTCAGCTCCAGGATGAGATCGAGGAGTTTGTCGCTGTCCTCGTCGTTCAGAGCCGCCGTGGGCTCGTCGAGGATGAGGAGCTTGACCTTCTTCGACAGCGCCTTCGCGATCTCCACGAGCTGCTGCTTGCCCACGCCGATGTCGGCGACGCGGGTCTCCGGGTGGTCGCTCAGACCCACCCGGCGCAGCAGTTCCGTGGCGTGGCCGAGGGTCTGCCTCCAGTCGATGAACCCGCCCTTGGCGTGCTCGTTGCCGAGGAAGATGTTCTCCGCGAGGGAGAGGTACGGCGACAGCGCCAGCTCCTGGTGGATGATGACAATGCCGTGCTGCTCGCTCGCCCGGATGTCCTTGAAGGAGCAGACCTCTCCCTCGAAGAGGATGTCCCCCTCGTAACTGCCGTGCGGATGGACACCGGAGAGCACCTTCATCAAGGTGGACTTCCCGGCGCCGTTCTCACCGCAGATGGCGTGGACCTCGCCCTGACGGACGGTCAGTGAGACGTCCGACAGCGCTTTGACGCCGGGAAAGGTCTTGACGATCGAGCGCATTTCCAGGACGGGTCCCGCCATGGTCGTGCCTTCCAATCCGTAAGGTTCGACGCTTACTTGAGCTGGTCCGCCGTGTAGTAACCGCCGTCGACCAGTTCCTTCTCGTAGTTGGACTTGTCGACGCTCACCGGCTGGAGCAGGTAGGCGGGAACGACCTTGGTGCCGTTGTCGTACGACTTGGTGTCGTTGATCTCGGGCTTCTTGCCGTTGAGCGTGGCGTCGACCATGTCCGTGGCGACCTGGGCGAGCTTGCGCAGGTCCTTGTAGACGGTCATCGACTGCTGGCCGGCGATGATCGACTTCACGGAGGCCAGCTCGGCGTCCTGGCCGGAGATGACCGGCAGGGGCTTGGCCTTGGTGCCGTAGCCGTCCGACTTCAGCGCGGCGATGATGCCGATGGAGATGCCGTCGTACGGCGAGAGGACCGCGTCGACCCGGCCGCTCGTGTAGGTCGAGGTGAGCATGTCCTCCATGCGCTTCTGGGCGGTGGCGCCGTCCCAGCGCAGGGTGGTGACCTTGGTGAGCTCGGTCTGGCCGGACTTGACGACGAGCTTCTTGCTGTCGATGTAGGGCTGGAGCACCTTCATCGCGCCGTTGAAGAAGTACTTGGTGTTGTTGTCGTCGTTGGAGCCGGCGAACAGCTCGATGTTGAAGGGGCCCTTGCCGCCGGCGACACCCAGCTTGTCGACGAGGTAGGTGGCCTGGAGCTGGCCGACCTTCTCGTTGTCGAAGGACGCGTAGTAGTCGACGTTCTTCGTGCCGAGGATCAGGCGGTCGTAGGAGATGACCGGGATCTTGGCGTCGGCGGCCTGCTGGAGCACGTTGTTCAGGGACTTGTTGTCGATGGCGGCGATGATCAGCGCCTTGACGCCCTGCGTGATCAGGTTCTCGATCTGCGAGACCTGCTGGTCGGGGTCGTCCTCGCCGAAGACCAGCTTGGTCTTGTAGCCCTTGGCCTTGAGGTCCTTCTCGACGTTGGCGCCGTCGGTGATCCAGCGCTCGGAGGACTTGGTCGGCATCGCGATGCCGATCGTTCCGCCCTTGGCGCTGTCGCTGCTCGTGTCGCTGCCACCCTCGCTGCTCTGGCCACAGGCGGTGAGGGAGAGGGCGAGAGCGGCGGAGGAGGCTATGGCGGAAAGTGCGGCTCTACGAGTACGCATGATCATCATCCTTGATGTCTTGGGGCCTGGAGCGGTCTGGCGTTACGGCGCCCGGTGAGAGGTACGAGGTGGGACAGAGATGGGACAGAGACGAGTCGTGTCGGAGTCTGTGCGACTGCGTCGGGTTTTGTGAAGGGGAGTTGTCCGTAACGTTATGCAGGCGTTTCGAACCGCTTCAGTGCGCCGGGCAGCCGCGAGCCGAGCGGCGCCATGTCGCCGTCCGCCCCGTGCCGCGCGAGCAGGTCGAGGGCGAGCCGGCCACGCCGCACTCTTTCCTTGGCCGTGTTCAGGGCGAGGTCGCGCAGGTGATTACCGTAGGGGTAGATCCCCGGTGCCTTCGACAGACCGAACTTCAGGTACAGCGGCGCGCCGCGCCGGATCAGCTCGGCGACCTCGTACATCCGGATGTACCCGCCCAGATCGTCCGGGGCCTCGATGTACATGTCCATCGGGGCGGCGGAGACCCGCCGGATCTCGGTGAGGTGATCGAGCGTCAGGTCGCTCGGCACGTTGATCGAGTCGCCGCCGAGGTTCTCGTACACGGCGTACGCGGCCGGGTTCACCGGGCCGATCAGCGCCGACACCTTGAGCGTCGTCTCGGCCGGGATGATCCCGGCCAGCCGCGCCCGGTGCAGGGCCCACAGGACCCCCTCGTCGGCGACGAGCAGGCACTGCACACCCAGCTCGGTCGCCCGTACGGCGTCCTCGACGCAGCCGGCGACCGCGTCGTGACCCCGGGCGCGCAGACCGCCGCCCTTGGAGTCGGTACGGGTGGAGCCGCCGATGTCCCAGGTGCCGCGCGGACCGGTGAACAGGCACAGCTCGATGTCCCGCTCGCCCGTCGCCTCCACCATCTCGGTGATCTCGGCGTCGGTGAGCATCCAGATGCCGCTGCCCTGGCTGATCCGGTGGATCGGCACATCGAGCCGCGAGGACTCCTTGAGGACCACGCCGAGCGCCTCGGGCCCCTCGACGGAGGGAATCTCCGTACGCCAGCGTCCGCCACCGGGGAAGGTGTGCGGAGAGGCGTCGGCGGGGTCGAGGGCGGGCGCGCCGAGGCCGAGCGCGGCGAGCGCCTGCTCTCCGGGACGACGGGCTGCGGAGGCGGTGGTGTCGGTCACAATCTGTCCTTCAGATCGGCAGGTTCGGCGAGTTCGGTATTTCGGACGAGGTTCGCGGCTCTGGGTGCACAAGGCTATGGATGTACGCCGGTACGGGGTCGTCAGGTACCCCGTACCGGCGTACGGCTCAGGGGTGTGTCATGGCCGCAGCAGGACCTTTCCGACCTTCGGGTCACCGGACCCCACCAGCTCGATGGCCTGCGGGAACTCCTCCAGCGGGAGTTCGTGCGTGACCAGCGGCAGCGGGTCGAGCAGTCCGGCCCCGAAGACCCGCACCGTGTGCGCCCAGGCGTCGGGGGCCGCACCGAAGACGGTGTGCACCTCCAGCTGCCGTACGACGAGGTCCGTCGGGTCGAGCCCGTCCGCGCCCGACGCCGGGATCCCCGTGAGGACCAGCCGGCCGCCGCGCCGCAGCAGGGCGGCGGCGGTGACCGCCGCGTCCGCGGACCCGGCGGTCTCGATGACGACGTCGAAGTCCCCGGGAAGCTCCTGGTCCTTCGTACGGAAGTCCGTGGCACCGAACTTCTTCGACAGCTCGGCCCGGTCCGGACGCGTCCCCACGACGAGCAGCTCGGAGGGCGAACCCGCCTTCAGGAACTGGATGGCGAACATCCCGAGCGTCCCGGTGCCCACCACGGCGACCCGCTCACCCGGAACGGCCTTCGCCTTGAGCGCGGCGGCCGCGATGCACGCGGCCGGCTCCAGCAGCGCCGCCGCCGTGAGATCCGCGTCCTCGGGCAGCACGTGCAGCAGACGGGCGGGCAGCGTCAGCGTGGTGGCCATCGCGCCGGGCTCGGTGAACCCGGTCTCCTCGTACCCGGCCGAGCACAGCGTGGTCTCGCCCGCGTGACAGCGGTCGCACACCTGGCAGTTGCGGAAGCCCTCTCCGACCACCTTGCGGCCGACGAGAGTGGAAGGAACCCCCGCCCCGACCGCCGTCACCGTGCCGGACCACTCGTGGCCCGGGGTCAGGGGGTAACGGACGTACCCCTCGGGCCTGTTGCCCTGGTAGACCTCGCGGTCGCTGCCGCAGATCCCGGCGGCGTGGACCCGTACGAGGGCCTCGCCCGCCTCCGGCTGACGAGGCTCGTGCGGCACCAGTCGGTGCTCGCCCGGAGCCTCGATCACCACGGCGCTGCTCACGCGGTCCCCTTGGGCTTGCGCTGCTCCCAGCCCTCGGCCCACAGGTCGAAGCGCGCCTGCTGCTGCGGGAACTCCGCCGCCGCGTCCACGTCCAGCTCGACACCGAGGCCGGGCTTGTCGGACAGGTGGAAGTAGCCGTCCACGACCTCCGGGGCACCCGAGACGACCTTCTTGATCTCCGCGTCCGCGAAGTCGTTGAAGTGCTCGAGGATCTTGAAGTTCGGGGCGGTGAAGCCGACCTGGAGCGAGGCCGCCGTCAGCACCGGACCGCCCACGTTGTGCGGCGCGACCAGCGTGTAGTGGGTCTCGGCGGTCGCGGCCAGCTTGCGGGTCTCCCAGATGCCGCCGATGTGGCCGACGTCGGGCTGGATGATGTCCACGGCCTGGCTCTCGAAGAGCTCCCGGAACTCGATCCGGTCGTGGATGCGCTCACCCGTGGCGACCGGGATGTCGACCTTGGCGGCGACCTTCTCCAGCGCCTTGAGGTTCTCCGGCGGGCAGGGCTCCTCCAGCCACGCGGGCTTGAAGGGCGCCAGGTCCTTGGCGAGACGGACGGCGGTGGAGGGCGAGAACCGGCCGTGCATCTCCAGCATCAGCTCGGCGTCCGGCCCGATGGCGTCGCGCACGGCCTCGATCAGCGAGACGGCGTACAGGCTCTGCTCGTGGTCCAGCTCGAAGTGGCCGGTCCCGAAGGGGTCGATCTTGAGCGCCTTGTAACCGCGCTCCATGACGCCCTTCGCCGCCTTGTGGTACGCCTCCGGCGTGCGCTCGGTGGTGTACCAGCCGTTGGCGTACGCCTTGACCTTGTCGGTGACCTTGCCGCCGAGCAGCTGCCACACCGGTACGCCCAGGGCCTTGCCCTTGATGTCCCAGCAGGCCATCTCGATGACGGCGATGCCGGACATCACGATCTCGCCGGCGCGCCCGTAGTCGCCGTACTTCATGCGCTTGACCAGGTCCTCGACAGCGAACGGGTCGGAGCCGAGAATGTGGTTGGTCTTCGCCTCGTGCAGATAGCCGAGCAGCGCGTCGGTGTGGCCCAGCATGCGGGTCTCGCCGACTCCGGTGAGTCCCTCGTCGGTGTGCACCTGGACGTAGGTCAGGTTCCGCCACGGCGTCCCGACCACGTGCGTGCTGATTCCCGTGATGCGCACGGTACTCCCTCGCCCTCTTGCTTGTTCGAGATTTCGTCACTTGTTCGAAATGCTGTCGCGACAGTAAGGAAACTCCGGGCAGAGTGTCAATGGGTCGAAACGAACAACCTGCCCCGCGTCTTGGACGGCCGCGCCGAATCCCACAATGCCGCAGCGGCACCCCTCCCGCCCGTTGCCCACCGCGTTATCCAACCGTGACGGCCTCCCTGACGCAGCCCTCTTGACCGCCGCCGATTGTTAGCGCTCACAATGACCTCCGCTTCACCGATCGTCTACCAACGGCATCCAAGGAGGTATGAGCGTCATGTCGGCAGTGCCCCAACTCGCCCACCCGCCAGACGCCTTGGGGCTTTCCGGAAACCCGGCGTGACGCCGGCGGCGCGGGAACACCCGCCCACACCAAAGGACTTACCCGCAGCCGACCGCCAAGGAGGTGCAGCCGTGGCCCACTTGCAGACCAGTTCCCAGCCCCACCCGCCGCTTCGGCCGCCCACCATGGCGGACGTGGCACGCAAGGCGGGCGTGTCCCACCAGACCGTCTCCCGCGTACTGGGCGACCACCCCAATGTGCGGGACGAGACCCGGGCCAGGGTGCTTCACGCGATCGAGGAGATGGGTTACCGTCGCAACTCCTCGGCACGGGCCCTGGCCACCCGCCGCACCCTGAACCTGGGGGTGGTCGCCTCCAACACCACCCTGTACGGGCCCGCCAGCACCCTCTTCGCACTGGAAGAGGCGGCACGCGCCGAGGGGTACCTCGTCTCGACCGTCAGTTTGCGCGAACTGACGGTCGAGACCCTCGCCGAGGCCATGCACCGGCTCAGTGAGGGCGGAGTGGAGGGGGTGATCGCCCTCGCCCCGCAGCGGTCGGCGGTCGAGGCCCTCACCGAACTCCGCCACCCCTTCCCGGTGGTGGCCGTGGGCACCGGCTCCGGCGTCGACATCCCCAGCGTCAACGTCGACCAGCACCTCGGCGCGCGGCTGGCCACCGGCCATCTGCTCGCCACCGGCCACCGCACGGTCTGGCATCTCGCCGGGCCCGAGAACTGGCAGGAGGCGGTGGACCGGGCCGACGGCTGGCGGGAGACCCTCGAGGCGGCAGGCGTCGAACCGCCGGCGCCGCTGCGGGGGGACTGGAGTCCACTGTCGGGCTATCGTGCGGGCCAGGAACTGGCCGGCTGGCTCGGCCGCGGCCTCACCGCCGTCTTCGTCTCCAACGACCAGATGGCACTGGGGGTGTTGTGGGCGCTGCGTGAGGCGGGCGTGCGCATCCCCCAGGACGTCGCGGTGGTCGGCTTCGACGACATCCCGGAGTCGGAGTTCTTCGCTCCGCCGCTCACCACCGTCCGGCAGGACTTCTCGGCGGTCGGCAAGCAGAGCATCGCCCTGCTGCTGGACCTCATCGAGGGCCGGACACCCTCCGGGACGGGGCAGGTGGCCATCGAACCCCAACTCCTCGTCCGCGCCAGTACTTTCCCCTACGCCCCCCAGTCCGGGACCGCTCCCGGCTGAGGCGACACCCACCGGTTCGACGATGGTCTCCACCCCACAGGTGCGGCCGATATCTCGAACGGTGATCGACAGGTTGGACGTATCACCCTGTCGCCCCAAGCCCCACGAGAACCACCAGCACCACCAGCACCACCAGCACTACCAAGCCCCACGAGCACCACGAGTACCAGCGGGCCCATCACCGGGCCGGCGGCTCTTCAAAGGAGAAGAACATGCTCAACAGAAGGAACTTCCTCACTGCGGCGGTCGGCGTGGCGGCTGCGACCGGCCTGGCGGCCTGTGCCAAGAAGGACGACGACGGCGGTTCCACCGGCGGCGGCGACGGCAAGATCGTCCTCGGCTTCTCCCAGGTCGGCTCGGAGAGCGGCTGGCGCAGTGCCAACACCGACTCGGTGAAGGAAGCGGCCAAGGAGGCCGGCTACAACCTCAAGTTCTCCGACGCGCAGCAGAAGCAGGAGAACCAGATCTCCGCGATCCGCAACTACATCACCCAGGGCGTCGACGTCATCGCCTTCTCCCCGGTGGTCGTCACGGGCTGGGACGCGGTGCTGAAGGAGGCCAAGGCCAAGAAGATCCCGGTGGTCCTCACCGACCGCTCCGTCGAGACCTCCGACGAGTCCCTGTACGTCACCCTCGTCGGCTCCGACTTCACGGACGAGGGCCGCCGCGCCGCCAAGATCCTCGAGAAGGTCCTGGAGAAGGCCGGCAAGAAGGGCCCCGTCAAGATCGCCCAGCTGGAGGGCACCACCGGTGCCGCCCCCGCGATCGAGCGCGCCAAGGGCTTCAAGGAGGTCATGGACGCCGAGCACGCGGACGACTGGAAGATCGTCGTCAGCCAGACCGGCGACTTCACCCGGGCCGGCGGCAAGCAGGTCATGGCCGCCTTCCTGCAGTCCAACCCGGACATCGACGTGCTGTTCGCGCACAACGACGACATGGGCATCGGCGCCATCCAGGCCATCGAGGCGGCCGGCAAGAAGCCCGGCAAGGACATCCTCATCGTCACGGTCGACGGTGTGAAGGACGGCTTCATCGCGATGTCCGAGGGCAAGATCAACGCCATCGTCGAGTGCAACCCGCTGCTCGGCCCCCAGCTCATGGAGGTCGTCAAGAAGGTCAAGAACGGCGAGAAGGTCGACCGCTGGATCAAGACCAAGGAGGGCGACTTCATGCAGGACCAGGCGAAGGCCGCGCTCCCCACCCGCAAGTACTGACCGACCGCACCCATCGGCAGGGAGCCCTCACCCCGGCCCGGCCCTCCCTACGGAGGGCGGCCACGGGGGCTCCCTGCGGGCATCGGTGAAATCGCGGTCCCGAACAAACCAACCGTGGGCCTGAACGAGAGTCAAGGAGCGCTGCCATGGCAGAGCCGCGGCCCGTCCTGGAGATGACGGGCATAGTCAAGGAGTTTCCGGGGGTACGGGCTCTGTCGGGTGTCGACTTCCGGCTCTTCCCCGGCGAGATCCACGCCCTGATGGGCGAGAACGGAGCCGGAAAGTCCACCCTCATCAAGGTGCTGACCGGCGTCTACCCGCTGGACGGGGGCAAGATCACCCTCGACGGGGAGACCGTCCAGATCGACAGCCCCTTCCAGGCACAGCAGGCCGGCATCAGCACGGTCTACCAGGAGGTGAACCTCTGCCCCAACCTGTCGGTGGCGGAGAACATCTTCATCGGACGTGAACCCACCCGCTTCGGCCGCATCCAGTGGACGCGCATGCGCAAGGACGCCGCCGAACTGGTCGACCGGCTCGGCCTCGACCTCGACGTCACCGCGCCCCTGTCCTCGTACCCGCTGGCCGTGCAGCAACTGGTCGCGATCGTACGGGCGGTGGGCACCGGGGACAGCGACGGCGCCGGAGCCGGCACCAAGGTGCTGGTCCTCGACGAGCCGACGTCCAGCCTCGACCGCGACGAGGTCCTCGAGCTGTTCCGCCTGATGCGCCGGCTCAGGGACGAAGGCGTCGCGATCCTGTTCGTCTCGCACTTCCTCGACCAGATCTACGAGATCTGCGACCGCATGACCATCCTGCGCAACGGCACCCTCGTCGGCGAGCACATGGTCAGCGAACTCGACCAGGTCGGCCTGATCCAGCTCATGATCGGCAAGGCGATGGACGAGCTGGAGGGGCTCCACGAGCACCAGCTGCACGCCGAGGTCGGCGAGACGCTGCTCGAGGCGGACGGCCTCGGCCGCACGGGCGGTATCGCCCCCTTCGACCTCCAGATCAAGAAGGGCGAGGTCCTCGGCCTGGCCGGCCTGCTCGGCTCCGGCCGCACCGAACTCGCCCGGCTGCTCTTCGGCGCCGACCAGCCCGACAGCGGCAAGGTCACCGTCAGCGGCAAGCAGGTCTCGATGAGCGCCCCCAACAACGCCATCGGCGCCGGTGTCGCCTTCTGCTCGGAGAACCGCAAGACCGAGGGCCTGGTACCCGATCTGACGGTACGGGAGAACATCATCCTGGCCCTCCAGGCGGCCCGCGGCTGGACCCGGCCCATCCCGGCCTCCCAGCGTGACGAACTCGTCGCCAAGTACATCAAGGCGCTGGACATCCGCCCCGCCAACCCGGAGGCCCGGGTCGGCAAGCTCAGCGGCGGCAACCAGCAGAAGGTGCTGCTCGCCCGCTGGCTCATCACCCAGCCGAAGCTGCTGATCCTGGACGAGCCGACGCGCGGTATCGACGTCGGGGCGAAGGCGGAGATCCAGAAACTCGTGGTCTCGCTCTCCGAGGAAGGCATGTCCGTGCTGTACATCGCGGCCGAACTGGAGGAAGTGCTCCGGCTCAGCCACACCATCGGCGTGCTGCGCGACCGCAAGCTGGTCGCCCAGATCGCCAACGGGCCCGAGATCACCCCCACCCGGATCCTGGAGACCATCGCGAGCGGAGAGCACCAGTGACCACCACTCCGACCCCGACTCCGGCCCCCGCTTCCCGCCTGCGGGCGCTGACGCAGCACAACCTGTTCTGGCCGGTGGCCGTCCTGGTCGTCCTGCTGCTGATCAACGTTCCCTTCACCCCCGACTTCTTCTCGATCAAGATGACGGACGGCCACCTCTACGGCAGCCTCGTCTCGATCGTGCTGTTCGGCTCGCCGCTCATCCTGGTGGCCGTCGGCATGACCCTCGTCATCGCCACCGGCGGCATCGACCTCTCGGTCGGCGCGGTCGTCGCCATCACCGGCGCCCTGACCTGCTCGTACATCAGCGACCAGGCCGACCAGGACTCCCTGGCCGGAGTCTTCCTGGCCATGGGCATCGGCCTGGTGGCCGCGGTGGTCTGCGGTCTGTGGAACGGCTTCCTGGTGGCCCGGATGGGCATCCAGCCGATCATCGCGACCCTCATCATCATGGTCGCGGGCCGAGGCGTGGCCCAGCTGATCACCGACGGCCAGATCATCACGATCAACAGCGAGCCGTACAAGCTGATCGGCGGCGGCTACTGGCTGACCCTGCCGTTCTCCATCTTCGTGGTGGCCGCCCTCGTGGCCGTCACGGTCGCCCTGACCCGCCGCACGGCCCTGGGCCTGCTGGTCGAGTCGGTCGGCGGCAACGCCGAGGCCAGCCGCCTCGTCGGCATCAGGTCCATGCGCATCAAGATCATGGTGTACGTGTTCTGCGCCCTGTGCGCCGGTGTCGCGGGCCTCATGATCAGCTCCAACACCTCGGCGGCGGACGGCAACAACGCCGGCCTGTGGATCGAGCTCGACGCGATCCTCGCCGTCGTCATCGGCGGTACGTCACTCACGGGCGGCCGGTTCTCCATCGGCGGCACGGTGGTGGGCGCCCTCGTCATCCAGACCCTGACCACCACGATCTACACCATCGGTGTCCCGACCCAGACCAACCTGGTCTTCAAGGCCGCCGTCGTCATCGTCGTCTGCCTGCTGCAGTCCCCGAAGTTCCGCGCCAAGGTCTTCGGCGCCAGGTTCAACTCCGGTTCCGGCGCGAAGGGCGGCGGTACCCCGGCCGCCACCCCGACGGACACGGCCTCGACCACCGCGGCAGCCCCCAAGATGGAGGTGTCGTGATGAGCACGGCCACCAAGACCCCCACGGCCCCCGACAGCCGCCGTACGCCGTCCACGGCCTCGCGGCTGCTCGGTGACCGGCGCCTGCCCGTCGTGGTGACCGCGACGCTCTTCGTCGTGATGTACATCGTGGGCCTGAGCCGCTACCAGAACTACGGCTTCGGCGAGGCGCAGGTCTTCCTCAACCTGTTCATCGACAACGGCTACCTGCTGGTCGCCGCCGTGGGCGCCACCTTCGTCATCCTCTCCGGCGGCATCGACCTCTCCGTGGGCTCGGTGATCGGCTTCACGACCATGCTCACGGCATGGCTGGTGGAGAAGCAGGGCCTGCCCATCATCGTCGTGATCCCCATCGCGCTGGGCGTGGGAGCGTTCGGCGGCTTCCTGATGGGCTATGTGATCCACAACTACGAGATCCAGCCCTTCATCGTGACCCTCGCCGGCCTCTTCCTCTTCCGGGGGCTGTGCCTGGTCATCAGCAAGGAGTCGATCGCCATCGATGACTCCTCGGTCAGCAGCATGGCGCAGGCCCAGGCGCAGCTGGGGGTCGGCTTCCTCTCCATCGGTGCGATCGTCGCGCTGGTGGTCCTGGCCATCGCCTTCTACGTCCTGCACTACACCCGCTTCGGGCGGCGCGTGTACGCCGTCGGCGGCAACGAGCAGTCCGCCATGCTGATGGGCCTCCCGCAGGGCGGCACGAAGATCGCGGTGTACACGGTGAGCGGCTTCTGCTCGGCCCTGGCAGGCCTTCTCTTCACCCTGTACATCCAGTCGGGCGACCCGCTGCACGCGACCGGCATGGAGCTCGACGCCATCGCCGCGGTCGTCATCGGCGGCACCCTGCTGACGGGTGGCTCGGGCTATGTGGTGGGCACGCTCTTCGGCGTCCTGGTCCTGGGCCTCATCAAGAGCATCATCCAGTTCGAGGGGACGCTCAGCTCCTGGTGGACGAAGATCGCGACGGGCGTGCTGCTCTGCGCGTTCATCCTGATCCAGCGCGCCATGACGGCCCGCAAACAGACCTGAGCGTCCGAGCCGCAGGCCAGGCTCTCCCACTCGACGCGGTCCGTCGCACGTATGCCGTGCGACGGACCGCGTCGGCGTGTGTCAGAAGATGGTGCGGAATGGTCCGGCTTGACCCCGACCGGCCAAACCCGAAACGCCAGTTGTGCACGGAACCTTCACGGGACCCTTCACCACACCCCGGACGCGGAACCTATTCTTCCCGCGTCATGGACTACTGCCACCAGTGCCAACGGCACCTCAACGGCGCACTTGCCTGCCCGGGGTGCGGCTCATCGATAGCCCCCCTCCACACATGCACGGAGGAGACCGAGGCCCACCCGGACCCGGAGTCGGAGACCCCGGCCGGCGCCGCCGACGAGGCAGCAGGTCCCGTGCGGGCGACGGCTGCCGCGGAGGCCGCCAACCCTGACGAGCAGGAGCCCGGGGACGACTACGAGGCGGTACGTCCCGGCCGGGCGGCGACCCGCAAGGCGGGGCGTGGTCGAGGTCGCGAGGCGGCTGCCGCCGAGCGCGGGGCCGGGGACGAGTATGAAGCCACGGCCGAGTACGGAGCCGTGGCCACGGCCGGGTACGAGGCCAGGGCCGGGGACGGATACGAAGCCACGGCCGGGTACGCATACGGGCCCGGGGACGGATACGAGGCCGCGGCCGAGTACGAAGCCAAGCCCGCCGGCGGATACAAGGACGCGCCCGAGTCCGAGGAAGCCCACAGGTCCGAGGGTGCGCCCGAAGTCGAGGGCTTGCTCGATTCCGAAGTCGAGGGCGACGCCGGGCGGGGCAACGGCAGTCGGCGTGACCGCAAGGCCGCTGCGCACCGGCGGCGACGCAAGCGGGCCTTGCTCGTCGTCGCGGGGTTCGTGCTCGCGGCGGGTGGACTGAGCCTCGCCGAGCTGGGCAAGGACGCCCCGGGATCGAACCCGGAGGCCGCGGTGGCGGACGGCGCCAAGCCCGACGGCGCGGCGACGACCAAGTCCGGCGACGAAACGGCGGAACCCCTGTCCGACGAGTCGCCCTCGAAGGACGACGACCCGTCGGACCCGGCATCTCCCGACGCGTCGTCGTCCCCGTCCCCGTCGGCATCGGAAAGCTCGGGATCACCGTCGCCCTCGGACTCGCCGAGCCGCAGCACATCCGCCCAGTCGGGAGCGGTCGGCACGGCACCGATGCCGACGAGGGGGAACCCCTCACCGACCCCGACCGACGCGACAACCCCGTCCCCGGACCCGACGGCAACGGACCCGACCCCGCAGCCGTCCCCTTCGGAGACCTGCAAGCAGTTCCTCTGGTGGTGCACCTAGGGTTACCGGCGGGGCTCCAGGGAGAGGGGCGGCTACGCCTCCACCATCCGCGTCAACAGCCCCCGCAGCAGCTCCCGTTCCTCCTCCGACAGCCCTGCCAGCGGCTCCCGGGCGAAGTCGAGCGAGTCGCGCAGACTCCCGGCGACCCGGCGCCCCTCGTCCGTGCAGGCGGCCACCTTCACCCGGCGGTCCGAGGGGTCGGGGCGGCGCTCGACCAGGTCCCGCGACTCCAGCCGGTCCACGATCCCGGTGACGTTCGACGGCTCGCATCTCAGCTTCCGCGCCAGTTGCCGCATGGGCAGGGGCCCCAGCGTGAGCAGACTCAGCAGACGGGCCTGCGCTCCGGTGAGGGAGTGCTGGGTGGCCGCCTGCTCGTACTCCTCGTGATAGCGGGCCACGACGGCGCCGATGAGGTCGATGACCTCCAGGGTCAGGGGGTCGCGGCGGGTCTTCTCTGGTGTGGCCATGCTCTCCAGGCTACCCCTTTACTTGACACCCTGAAATATTCAGGAGCATTATTGTTTCACGTACTGAAGCATCTGAGCATCTGAGTATCCGAGTACCTGCATCCGAGCATCTGAGCTTCTGATCCGAGCCGCACCGGAAGGCGCCGTCATGTCCGACACCCCCACGCTCCCCACCGTCAGCCGCGAATGGCACCTGCTCAGCCGTCCGGTCGGCTGGCCCAAGCCCGAGGACTTCGCCCTGGTCGAGGCCGCGGTCCCGCAGCCCCGTGAGGGCCAGGTGCTGGTGCGCAACCTGTACGTCTCCGTGGACCCGTACATGCGCGGCCGGATGAGCGACGCCAAGTCGTACACCGCCCCCTTCGAGCTGGGCAAGGCCATGCAGGGCGGGGCCGTCGGCGAGGTCGTCGCCTCCAACGCCGAGGGCATCTCCGTCGGCGACCACGTGCTGCACTTCCTCGGCTGGCGCGAGTACGCCGCCGTGAACGCCAAGGACGCCGTCAAGGTCGACCCCGAGGCCGCGCCGCTCTCCACGTACCTCGGTGTTCTCGGCATGACCGGCCTCACCGCCTACGCGGGCCTCCTGCGCACCGCCTCCTTCAAGGAGGGCGACGTGGTGTTCGTGTCCGGCGCGGCCGGCGCGGTGGGCGGCCAGGTCGGGCAGATCGCCAAGCTCAAGGGCGCCTCCCGGGTCATCGGCTCGGCCGGCTCCGACGAGAAGGTCAAGCTCCTGGTGGACGAGTACGGCTTCGACGCCGCCTTCAACTACAAGGACGGGCCGGTGAGTTCGCAGCTGCGCGAGGCCGCCCCCGACGGCATCGACGTGTACTTCGACAACGTGGGCGGCGACCACCTGGAGGCGGCCATCGGCTCCCTCAGGCACGGCGGCCGGATCGCCATCTGCGGCATGATCTCCGTCTACAACGACACGGAGCCCGCCCCCGGCCCGAAGAACCTCGCCCGCCTCATCGCCACCCGTGGCCGCATGGAGGGGCTCCTGGTGGCCGACCACTACGACCTCCAGTCGCAGTTCGTGGGTGAGGTCGGCGCCTGGGTCCGCTCCGGCGAACTCAAGTACCGCGAGACGGTCGTCGAGGGCATCGAGAACAACCTCGAGGCGTTCCTCGGGGTACTGCGCGGCGACAACACCGGCAAGATGATCGTCAAGTTCTGAACCGCTTGAGCCGTCTGAGCCGACAAGCAACGGCCGCACCCCTGGACATGGGGTGCGGCCGTCGCCGTCATGACGAGGGCGCGCGATCAGACCCGAAGTGCCGCCTCGTGCACGGCCCGCACCAACCGCTCGTTCTCCGGCGCCGCCCCGCCCGGGAAGGCGAACCTGCGGCGGGTGTACCCGTAGGCCAGCCCGCTGTGCGGGTCGGCGAAGGCCTGGGAGCCGCCCGCGCCGCTGTGACCGATGCTGTTGGCCCCCAGGAACGGATAGGCCACGTCCGCCGTCTTCTGGAAGCCCAGGCCGAACGACTTGTGGCCCCGCGCCACCAGGTCGTAGCCCACCGAGTGGAACTGGCCGAACTCCGCGACCGTGTCCGGCTTCAGCAGCGGCGCGTGCTCACCGACCTCGCTGATCGCCGCCGCGTAGAGCCCCGCCAGCCCACGTGCCGACGCCACCCCGCCGACCGAGGCCGGCCCCTTGGCACGCACCACCCGATGGTTGGGCAGCGACTCCATGTCGGTGGGCTCGACCCCGTTGCGGTTGAAGGCGATCGCCGCGAGCGTGTGCGGTCCCGAGGGAACCGCGTCGAGCAACTCCCGCTGCTCCGGCGTCGGCCGCATCGGCTGGACGCTACGGAAGCGCGGCTCCAGCTCCTCCGGCAGACCCAGATGGAAGTCGAGGCCGTACGGGGCGCGCACCCGCTCCTCGTGCACCTCCTGGAGCGTACGGCCCGTGGCACGCCGTACGATCTCGCCGGTCAACGCGCCGATCACCAGGGCGTGGTAGCCGAAGGCGGTGCCGGGGCGCCAGAACGGGCGCTGGTCCGCGAGGCGTTCGGCGATCAGCCGGTCGCAGGCCAGCTCCTCCAAAGTGAAACCGGCGTCGCTGCCGACCAGACCGGCCCGATGGGCGATCAGGTCGCGCAGGGTCAGCGTGGCCTTGCCCTCGGCGGCGAACTCCGGCCAGTAATAGGTGACTTTGCGGTCCAGCTCGAGGGTGCCCTCTTGGACCAGCAGAGCGACGACGAGATGGGCGGCGCCCTTGGTGGAGGAGTACACGCCGTAGAGGCTGTCCGGCCCGAAGCCCGACTCGGTGGCCGACTCCCCGTCCGATCCGCTGTCCGGGCCCGCCCACAGATCGACGACCCGCCTGCCGTGCACGTACGCGCACAACTGCCCCTCGTAGTCCGGCAGTTCACCGGCGACGAAGGAGGCGAACTCCTCCCGCACCGCTTCGAAGCCCTCGGCGACCGTGCCCCGGACGAGGCGTCCCTCGGGTGCCTCGGTGGTCTCCTGCGTCATCCGTTCTCCCTGCTCGACATACCGGTTGTCGTGGTCGGCACAGTCAGCAAAGCACGTGCCACCTGCGCGAACTCCCCCTTGGGGTGATCCCGGAACAACGGCTCGGTACCGAACAGCACCGCGTGCGGCCCGCTGACCACCGACGCCCGCCCAGCCGCTGCCGCCGGCCCACCCGAACCGTCCGACAACGACCGCCAGTGCCCGGAGACCAGAGGGTTCCCGCTCCCGTACGACTGGTCGACCCGCACACCGGGCCCCAGGTCCGTGAACCAGACGGGCGCGTACACGAACCCGTGCTCCGGCGCCCCGCCGGTGATGAGACTGCGGCCCGAATTCACCACCCGCACAACGCCGTTGGCGTCCCCGTTGCCCTCGACCGCCTTGGCCGCCGGCAGCCCGGCTGCGGAGTTCAACGCGGCCCCGGCGGCGCCCCGGCCGACCAACAGCCCCCGGGAGCCGAGGAAGGCGTCAAGTGCCGTACGGGCGGCGGGGTTCAGACCCTCGTACGCCACACCCTGCGACACGAACAGCACCTCCACCCCCGACCAGTCGAAACCGGCGTTGAGGACGGCCGTCGACACCGGCGTCACCTCGAAGTTCATCTCCCGCAGCGCGAACAGCTCCCCGGGTGTGACGGCCGCCGCGACCCGCGTGCGCCGCAGGTCCGCCGTACCGGTCGCCTTCGTCTCGTCGAAGGCCACGTCGTACGTCCGGGCCGCCGCGACCGCCTTCGGGCGCGCCGACGCCGGGACGATCGCGCTGCCGTCCGCCGCCCGCCGTACCGAAACCCCGTCCCGCAGCAGGGAGTTGAGGGCGGCCACCTCGCGAGGGTCGTCCAGCCGCAGTCGCAGCGCGCCGTGCGGAGCGACATGCCCGACCCGGGTGGCAGCGGACACAGCCCGCAGCGGAAGCCCCAACAGACTGCCCCTGCCCACCGGTTGAACCGTCGCGCCCCACAACCGGCCCAGACTCCAGCCCGAGATGTCGTACATCACCGACACCTTGCCGCTGATGTCACGCCCGTCGGCGAGCAGCACATTCGCGAGGCCGCGCTTCGGCTGGCGCATGTCGACGACGTACGAACCCTTCGCGTACGTCCGTCCACCGAGCCGGAAGGCATGGCTCGCCCGGGTGACCCGCACGTCGTTGGCGAGCAGCTGGTCGACCAGCCGGGCGGCGGCGGGCGCGGAACGCTGGGCCGATGCGCCCGCCGGAATGACGTACGCACGCGGGAAGTCGGCCGTGTAGACGTCCTCGGGCCCGATCCCCGGAACCCCGGGGACGGTCGCCGCAGACACCGGCACCTGGGCGGCCCCCGAGGCACCGCGCCGGAAGACCTCGATCTGGTCGGCGACCAGCGAGGTCCGGTGACCCCGGACGAAGTCGAGGGTCGCGTCGATGGCCGCGCCGGCCACGGCGACGTTGATCGCGCTGCGGCGCCGCAACTCCTCCACCGAAAGCGTGTCGTAGGCGCGGTTGTTGACCGTCAGCGGGATCTCGACGGTGTGCGCGGCGACCGTGCCGTGGAAGGCCGCGTACTGCGGGGTGAAGATGGGCGGCCAGTCGTCCCAGCCCTCCTCCTGGTCACGGAACGGGATCTGCGCGGCCTCGACACCGTCCTTCGCGGGCGTGTAGCCGAGGCCGTTGACGGCGGCCTCCATGCCCAGCGCGTTGGCGTAGGTGTTCTTCAGGAAGAGGTCGTACTCGTAGTTCTCGCCGTGCGGAGGAGTGGTGGGCTCGATCAGGGTGCCGTTGACGTAGCCGTGCAGGTCGAGCATGACGGTCGGCTGCTTGTCGATCTCGATCTGCCGCATCGCCCGCCCCTCGGGCTGCGAGGAGGTGACGAAGTCCCGGTTCAGATCGAAGCCGTTGGCGTTCGCACGGGTGCCGGCGATCCGGCCGTCCGGGTTGGCGGTGATGTTGAAGTAGAGGCGGCTGTGCGCGAGCAGGTCCCGCGTCCTTGTGTCGGTGGCGGTCGCGAGCCGCTCGACGATCCTCAGCGAGGCGTCGGTGCCCTCCCACTCGTTGCCGTGGATGTTGTTGTTGACGAAGACGGGAGCCTTGTAACTCCGCTTGATCGCCTGGCTGTTGGCGGCGAGCGCGGGCGCGTTCTCGATCTGCTGACGCATCCGCTCCTGGGCACGCGCCTCGGCCACGCTCTCCGGCGCGGTCACCGTCACGAGATAGAGCCGATGCCCGCCCGCCGACCGGCCCACGACCTCGACACTCACCCGGTCGCCCAGCTGCTGCAGGGCGTTCAGCTTCGGGGCGATGGCGTGGTACGGGGTCAGGCCCAGCTTGATGGACTTGTCGGCCGGGTTCAGCGGGTCGGCGGAGAGGACCTGTTCGCGGGGGTAGCCGCGCCCGGTGTCGACGAGGCCGGTAACAGGCGCGGCGAGGGCACGGACGGCGGCACCGGCGGGAGGCGCGTCCTCCGACTTCGCGCCCTCCACCCCCTCACGGGTCACGGGCTTGCGGTCGGCGGTGGCGGTGTGGGGGGTGAGCAGGAGCGAGCCCGCCGTGGTGACGGCGAGGACCGCGAGCAGAACAGGGCTCGGTGGAACGGGTCTTGTGCGACGCACGCGTACCTCTTCCATTGCTTCCTGTACGTCCTTTGCTTCCTGGGCTTTCCTGAGTTCGGTACGGCGAGATGTACCTTCTCGACTCAACGCCAACAAGAGGGTCTCGGCGCCAGGCATGCCCCGGATGGCGCACGCGGAGGCGTCCGGAAGAGGCCCGATAGAGTTCCCCCATGAGCGATCTCGCGACAGGTTTCCGCTACCTCCTGAAGGGCCAGCGCTGGGTCGCACGACACGGCAAGCAGTACGGCTTCGGGCTGCTCCCCGGCCTCATCACCCTCGTCCTCTACCTCGCCGCCCTCACGGCCCTCGCCCTCTACGGCACCGACCTCACCACCTGGGCCACGCCCTTCGCCGACGACTGGTCGAGCCCTTGGCTCGGCCTCTTCCGCGGCTTCCTCACCGCCCTCCTCTTCGCCCTGGCCCTGCTGCTGTCGGTGCTCACCTTCACCGCGATGACCCTTCTCATCGGCCAGCCCTTCTACGAGAACCTCTCCGAGAAGGTCGACCGGGACGTGTCCCCCGACGGCACGGCCCCCGAGTCGGGCCTGCCGCTGCACAAGGAGCTGTGGATCTCGGCCCGCGACAGCATCCGGGTCCTCGTACGGGCCCTGTGCTGGGCGCTGCTCCTCTTCGCCGCCGGCTTCGTCCCGTTCGTCGGGCAGACCGTCGTCCCCGTGATCGGTTTCGTCGTCACCGGCTTCTTCCTCACCGAGGAGCTGACCGGAGTCGCCCTGCAGCGGCGCCGGGTCGAACTCCGGGAGCGGCTCGCCCTGTTGCGCTCCCGCAAGCTGCTCGTGTGGGGCTTCGGTACGCCGCTGGGGCTGGCCTTCCTGGTGCCGTTCGTGGCCGTCTTCCTGATGCCGGGCGCGGTCGCGGGCGCCACGATGATGGCCCGCGACCTGCTCGGCGAGGAGACCGTCGGTCAGGAGCCGGCGGAGGAAGCACTCACCTGACCGGAGGAGTCACTGGACGCGTCCACCGCCACGGTCAGGATCGACCGCACCTGCGCGATGATGTCCAGCCGGTTCCGCACGAACTCGGGGTCGGTCACGGCCCCGGTAGCCGGGTCGGTGTTGCCCGTCCCGAACTGCAGTACAGGCGTGTGCACATGCCCGCCGGGGAGCGTGTCGCCCAGCCCGAGCCGGTCGCGCAGCAGGGTGGCCCGGTAGGCGATCTCGTTGGAGAGGTAGTCCCCGCCGCCCCCGGCCCGCGCGGTCGACCCGGCGGTGGGCCCGTCCGCCCGTACGACGGGAGTGGTGCCTCCCGCCGGTATCTCGGTCACTGCCCTGTTGTCGTACACGGGGAAACGTCCGGTGTTCGCGGCGACAATCGCCTTGTACGGCAGGGTCGTTGACGTCCACTGCGGCTGCGAGGCCGGGTCGGTCACCGGGATCGTCCCGGTCACGCCGATGTTCTCGTTGTCCGCGAAGCCGCCCCGCCAGGCCCCGTTGGTCCGCTCCATGTCGAACCGCCCGACCCGCCCCTGACTGACGGTGGCGAAGAGATCGACCTTCGGCAGCACCGGACGCAGCGTCCGCTCCACCGTCCCTTCCGTGAAGTCCTGCCAGCGCACCGGGAAAACGGCGGTCTCGACCCTGGCCGGTCCCTCTGCCGTCTGGATCACCGTGCCGTCGAGGGTGAGCGCGGTGGCCCCGGACGGATTGGAGATCCGGACGTCCCGGTCCAGCGTGAACGGATCGAACCCGGTGACGAGCACCCGCTTCAACGCCCCACCGCCACCGCAGGGATACCGGATCGCCGTCTGCCCCCGCGAGTTCCGCTCCAACTCACCCAGCAGCGCCGCACGTTGTACGTCGCTCACCCCGAACGACGGCTCCCACCCCCGCAGTTCACGGGTCATCCCCAACCGCGCCCAGTACAGCGGCCGGTCGTCGTCCCGGCTCAGATCACCCCCGGCGGGCCCGCGCCCCTGCGCCCGGTCGACGGCCCGCTGCCACAGCGCGGCCCCCTGGCCCACGACGACCGCGCGGGCCCGCGCGTACGAGCGCGCCTTGCCGAGTGCCCGCGCGAACTCCGGCGCCACCGCGTCGAATCCGGACCGCCGGAGGATCTCCTGCGGCGCCGCCCTGTCGAGCCGCTGCTCCTCGACGGTGGGCGCGGACGCGGCCGGGGTGCCGGCGGCCGAGGCGGTGGCGGGAGCCGCCAACGCGGCCAGCAACGCCAGCCCGAGTGCACCGGCTCCGATCCGTGCACGTGAACAGCTCAGATGACTCAAGGGAGTTCAGACCTTCCGTCGCCGTGGGGGAGCAAGCTTTGGCGAGCAAGCCGTGGGGCTGCTGTCGACGGCGGCAGTATCGCGTGCCGGAAGTGGTCTACGCCATACCGCCCGAGCCGCTCCCGGAGCCGTCCTCGCCGCCCAGCAGCGTGAGGAAGTCCCGGAACGCGGCCGGCATGTCCACCGCCTCGGGATCCAGCAGCCACTGGTACTGGAGCCCGTCCATCACCGCCACGACCAGGGGAGCGGCCCGTTCGGGGGTGAGACCGCTCGGGAGCCGGTCGCCGTACTCGGTCCGCAGGGCCGCCGCCATGGTCGTACGGACGTCGGTGTACCGCCCGGTGAAGAAATCACGCGCCGGATGCCCCTCGGTGACGCTCTCGCCGAGCAGCGCCGAGAAGGTCTGGATGATCCCGGGCCGCATGGCGTTGTACTCGACGAGCGCGGCCAGCAGATCGACCCGCCACCGGGTGTCCGGCATCGCGTCCCACTGGTCCCGCTCCCTGAGCACCGCGACCAGCAGCGCGTCCTTCGTGGGGAAGTGGTGCAACAGCCCCTGCTGGGTCAGCCCGACCCGCTCCGCGACCGCGGCCAGGCTCGTGCCCCGGTACCCGCGCTCGGCGATCACGTCCAGGGCGGCCCGGACGATCGCGGCGCGCCGCTCCTCGGTCCTCGCTCTGGTCGCCATGCCGTCACCGTACGGTATGCACCCTCCCCTCGAATAACGGCAATGTAACGAAACCTACCGATCTACAGGTAACGCGTGCAGGATGTGGGGGACACCCGGACTCAGCGAGGAGGCACCATGGCGGCCAGAATCCCGGACAGCGGACCGACATCGGCGGACAAGGCCCGTGAGGCGGCCGTCGAGGCGGCTCTCGCCAAGCTCGATCTGGACGCCAAGGCCCGGATGCTGGGCGGGCAGGACATGTGGTCGCTGCCCGAGCTGCCCGAGATCGGACTGCCGTCCCTGGTCATGTCCGACGGCCCGATCGGTGTCCGCGGCACCCGCTGGACCGCCGACGACCCCTCCGTCGCGCTGCCCTCCCCGACCGCTCTCGCCGCCACCTGGGACCCCGAACTCGCCCGCAGGGCAGGTGAGTTGCTCGCCCAGGAAGCCCGCCGCAAGGGCGTCCACGTACTCCTCGCGCCGACCGTCAACCTGCACCGCTCCCCGCTCGGCGGCCGGCACTTCGAGGCGTACAGCGAGGACCCGTACCTCACCGGCCGGATCGGCACCGGCTATGTGGGCGGCGTCCAGTCCGGGGGCGTCGGCACCACCGTCAAGCACTTCGTGGCCAACGACGCCGAGACCGACCGCTTCACCGTGAACAACCTGGTCTCCGAACGCGCCCTGCGCGAGCTGTACCTGGCGCCCTTCGAGGCCATCGTCGAGAACGCCCACCCCTGGGGCATCATGACCGCCTACAACACGGTCAACGGCACGACGATGAGCGAGCACCGCTACCTGGTCAACGAGATCCTGCGCGGCGAATGGGGCTTCGACGGCTACAACGTCTCCGACTGGATGGCCGCCCGCTCCACCATTGGCGCCATCACCGGCGGCCTCGACGTCGCCATGCCCGGCCCCCGCACGGTCTACGGCGCCCCCCTCGCCCAGGCTGTACGGGACGGACTCGTCCCCGAGGCCACCCTCGACGGCGCCGTGCGCAACGTCCTGCGCCTCGCCGCCCGCGTCGGCATCCTGGCGGGCGCCGAACCCGCGGTCGCCCCCGCCGACCTGCCCGCCCCGGTCGACGGCGAGGCCCTGGCCCGCGAGATCGCCCACCGCTCCTTCGTCCTGGTCCGCAACGAGGGCGCCCTCCCACTGCCCGAAGGCCGTACGGTCGCCCTCATCGGCGCCGCCGCCCGCGACGCCCGCGTCCTCGGCGGCGGCTCCGCCACCGTCTTCCCGGCCCGTGTCGTCTCTCCGCTTGACGGCCTCACCGCCGCCCTCCCCGAAGGCGCCGTCATCTACACCGTGGGCGCCGACCCCAACACCGAACTCGCCATCGCCGACAAGGGGTTCGTCCTGCGGGCCGTCTGCCGCGACGCCACCGGCACGGTCATCGGCACCGGCTCCGCGCCCAGCGGCCAGATCAACTGGATGGGCTCGGACCTCCCCGACGGGGTCACCCACGACCGGCTCCACACGGTCGAACTCACCGGCACCTTCACCCCGCGCGACACCGGCCGGCACACCTTCGGCATCAAGGGCCTCGGCGCCTTCACCCTCACCGTCGACGGCACCACGTACTACGACGACGTCCAGGCCACCGACAGCGACGACCCCTTCATCTCGTTCTTCGGCGACCCCGAACCCCGCGCCGAGGTCGCCCTCACCGCGGACACACCGGTCGAGGTGTCCCTCACCTACGGCGTCGACTTCCCCGATGACGCCCCGATGACCGCCGTCGGCTTCAGCCTGTGCCACCAGGAACCGCAGCGCGACCCCGACGAGCTGATCGCCGAGGCCGTCGAGGCCGCCCGCGCCGCAGACACCGCCGTCGTCGTGGTCGCCACCACCGAACGCGTCGAGTCCGAGGGCTTCGACCGCGCCGACCTCCGACTCCCCGGGAACCAGGACGACCTGGTCCGCGCGGTCGCCGCCGCCAACCCGAACACCGTCGTGGTCGTCAACGCCGGCTCCCCGGTGGAACTGCCCTGGCGCGACGAGGTCGCCGCCGTGCTGCTGACCTGGTTCCCCGGCCAGGAGGGCGGCGCGGCCCTGGCCGACGTCCTCACCGGCGCACGGGAACCCGGCGGCCGGCTCCCCACCACCTGGGGCACCCTCACCGACGCCCCGGTCACCCAGGTGACCCCCGCCGACGGCGAACTCCCGTACGCCGAGGGCGTGTTCATCGGCTACCGGGCCTGGGAGAAGGAGGGCAGGACCCCCTCGTACCCCTTCGGCCACGGCCTCGGCTACACCGACTGGACGTACGAGACGGTCCAGGCGGAGGGCAGCCCGGCGGACGGCGTGACCCTCACCGTCCGGGTCACCAACACGGGCACGCGCCCCGGCCGCGAGGTCGTCCAGGCATACCTCGCGCCGACCTCCCGCCAGTCCCCGGCCCCCGACCGCCCCGCCCGCTGGCTGGCCGCCTTCGCCGGAGTCGAGGCCGGGCCGGGCGAGACAGCCGAACTGGTCCTCGAACTCCCGCGCCGCGCCTTCGAGATCTGGGACGAGTCCGCGGGCTCGTGGACCCTTGTGAAGGGTTCGTACGAAATCCAGGTGGGCCGCTCGATCGCCGACCGCAGGCTCACCGCGCCCATTACGGTCTGACCGAGGGCAGTCCGCCCCACCAGCCGGCCCCGGCCCGGGACCTGACCCCCGGGCCGGGGTTCGTCAGCTCCGCACGGACCCCGGACACCGAACCCGGTCCCGGCTCAGTCCCGCACGCCGAACCCGAACACCGTCTCCGAGCGGAACGTGTCACCCGGCCGCAGTTCCGTGCTGGGGAACTCGGGCCGGTTCGGGGAGTCGGGAAAGTGCTGTGTCTCCAGGGCGACACCGTGTCCGGGCCCGAACGGCTCGCCCAAGTGGTCGGCGGTGTAGAGCTGCAGGCCGGGTTCGGTCGTCGCCACGGTCACGACCCGCCCCGACGCCGGGTCGTACAACTCGGCGACCTCCACCGCGTCCGCCGTCCGCCCTTTGTCGAGCACGAAGTTGTGGTCGTACAGGTCGCCCACCTTCCGTTCCGCACGGAAGTCGAACCGGGAGCCGGCCACCGGCTCGACGCCCGTCGGGATGAGGTCCGCGTCCACCGGGGTGTACCGCGAGGCGTCGACACGCAGGATGTGCCCGGCCGTACTGCCGGAGGCCGGACCGGACAGGTTCCAGTACGTGTGGTTCGTCAGGTTGATCACCGTCGGCGCGTCCGTGACCGCCTCGTACGCGATCCGCAGCGCCCCGTCCGCGTCCAGCGTGTACGTCGCCGAGACCGCCAGCCGCCCCGGGAACCCCTCCTCGCCGTCCGGACTGACCCGGGACAGCCGCACCCCGTGCTCGACGGGCTCCGCGTCCCACACCCGCTTGTCGAAACCGTGGGTGCCGCCGTGCAGGGAGTTGGGCGCGTTGTTCGGCGCCAGTTCGTACGTCCGCCCGTCCAGCGGGAAGGAGGCGCCGGCGATGCGGTTCGCGTACCGGCCCACCAGCGCCCCGAAGTACGGCTCCGGGTGCGCCAGATAACCGGCCAGGTCCGCGAACCCCAGCACGACGTCCACGAGCCGCCGGTCCCGGTCCGGCACCTCGACCGACTGCACGATCCCGCCGTACGTCAGCACCCGAACCCGGACGCCGGCCCGCTCCAGCGTCCATCGATGCACGGCGGTGCCGTCGGAAAGTGTGCCGAAGAGTTCGTTTCTGTGGGCCATGCGGAAAACCCTAGGTCACGGCTTTCCGGCCGGTGATACCGCGGTAGGCGATCTCCGCCAGCTGCGCCTGCCCGTTCCGGCTCGGATGGAACCAGTCCCAGGGGCTCAACTGCCGCGTCCCGAAGTCGTAGTCGAAGACCGCGCCCCCGTCGAACCGGCACAGCCGGTCGGTGGCGCACACCTCCTTCAGCACCGAGTTGTACGCCTCCACCCGCCCCTGCACCTCGTCGCGCCGCGCGGTCGCCGCCGAGTCGACCGCGTCCGGATCGGCCAGCATCGACTGACAGATCCCCAGCTTCCACACCGCCTTGCCCATCACATTGGTCCGCCCCTGCGACCAGAGCCGCTTCAGATCTGGCACGCTCGTCACGTACACCTGGCTCCTGGGCGACGCCGTACGCAGGGTGCGCAGCGACCTCTCGAACGACGACCGGAAGTCCGCCACCGACGTCATCTCCGCGACCGACGGCCGGCACGCGTCGTTGGCGCCCGCCATCACCGTCACCAGCGCGGGCCTACGGGCGGCGGCCTTCGTCATCTGGGCGGGCAGATCGGCCATCCGGGAGCCGCTGACGGCGTAGTTCCAGCTCCGCCGGGCGGCCCCGGTCGTCCCCAGCAGCCGTAAGGCCAGACTGTTGACCTCCTTGTCGCTGCCGGTCGCCCAGGACACCTCGGGGCAGTCGGACAGCACCGAGCAGGCGTCGAAACCGCGGGTGATGGAGTCGCCCACGGCGACCATGGATGCGGGGCTGGTGTCCCAGACGGGCGCCGGGGGAGCCGACGGCTTCGCCTTCGCCCGCGTACCGTCCGGCGCCGGAGACGCGCCACCGGCCGCGTCGCACCCGGCGACACCCAGCAGGGCAGCCGACACCACGGCGGCGACGGTCCGCGAACGGTGACTTCGTTTCCGCATCCTTCGGGTCCCCTCGGTCGGCGTCCAATGGCCCTCGCACATAACAACGCACGAAAGTTCCCGAACCGAAAACAACTAATGCCCCACACACTGCAACGTCGCACACCCGTACAAGCGTCCCCCTGGGTGAATGGCGGGCGTTTCATGGCATCGGGACCGACGGTACGTCACACTCCTTGCGCCGCCGCACGGTAGCCTCGCCATCAACGGGGCTGTCCGCCACCGCCGCTCAGCCAGTTCGCAAGATGTCCCGCTCTGTCCGGAGGTTGCAGTGACGACACGTGGAGTTCTGTACGTGCACTCCGCGCCGCGCGCGCTGTGCCCGCACGTCGAGTGGGCCGTCGCCGGAGTCCTCGGCACGCGCGTCAGCCTCGACTGGATCCGCCAGCCCGCCGCACCGGGCACCTGGCGCTCCGAGTTCTCCTGGAAGGGCCAGGTCGGCACCGCCTCCAAGCTCGCGTCGGCCCTGCGCGGCTGGCAGTTGCTGCGCTTCGAGGTCACCGCGGAACCCTGCGCCACCGCCGAGGGCGAGCGCTACAGCTGCACCCCCGACCTCGGCATCTACCACGCGGTCACCGGCATCCACGGCGACATCCTCATCCCCGAGGACCGCCTCCGCGCCGCCCTCACCCGCTCCCAGCGAGGAGAGACGGACCTGGAGGCCGAGTTGGCCAAACTTCTGGGCAAACCTTGGGACGACGAACTAGAGCCTTTCAGGTACGCGGGGGAAGGCGCCCCGGTGAGATGGCTCCACCAGGTCGTATAGCAGGCGTCCAGGGGGGCTTTGGCTTTTAGGGGCGCGGGGAACTGCGCGACAAGCCCCCACCGGCCGGCACCCGACGAACAACAACGAGTGGCCCGAACTCCAAACAAGGAGTCCGGGCCACACACCGTTCACGGCAGAAATCAAACCGACCTGAACGCCAGCACCACGTTGTGCCCACCAAACCCGAACGAGTCGTTGAGCGCGGCGATCCGCCCATCAACAGGCAACTTCCGAGCCTCCCCACGAACAATGTCCGCGTCAGCCTCAGGATCGAGCTCGTCGACATTGATCGTCGGCGGAGCCACCCGGTGATAAAGCGCCAGCACGGTCGCGACCGTCTCCACCCCACCGGCCCCCCCGAGCAGATGCCCGGTCATGGACTTGGTCGCGGACACAGCCATGTGGTCGACATCCTCGCCGAACACATTCCGCAGCGCCTTCAGCTCGGCCACATCACCCGCGGGCGTCGACGTCGCGTGCGCGTTCACATGCACGATCTCCGCCGGGTCGAGGTCGGTCGCGGCCAACAGGCTCCGCAGTGCCGCGGAGATCCCGCGCCCCTCCGGCTCCGGCTGCACGATGTCGTGGGCGTCGGCCGAGATGCCCTGGCCGACCGCCTCCGCGTAGACCCGCGCACCGCGCGCCGCCGCGTGCTCGGCGGACTCCAGGACGACCACACCGGAACCCTCACCCATCACGAAGCCGTCGCGGCCCGTGTCGTAGGGACGGGACGCCGCCTGCGGGTTCTCGTTGTTCTTGGACATCGCCATCATGTTGCCGAACGCGGCGATGGGCAGCGGATGGATCGCCGCCTCCGTGCCACCCGCGATGACGACGTCGGCGCGGCCGGTACGGATCATCTCGATGGCGTAGCCGATGGCCTCGGCGCCCGACGCGCAGGCGGAGACCGGGGTGTGCACACCGGCGCGGGCGCCGACGAGCAGGCCCACGTTGGCGGAGGGGCTGTTGGGCATCAGCATCGGGACGGTGTGCGGGGAGACGCGGCGTACGCCCTTCTCCTTCATCACGTCGTACTGGTCGAGCAGTGTCGTGACTCCGCCGATGCCGGAGGCGATGACGGCGCCGAGCCGGTCGGGGTCGACGGCGTCGTTGTCGCCCTCGCCCGCCCGGTCGGTGAAGCCCGCGTCGGCCCACGCCTCCTTGGCGGCGATCAGCGCGAACTGCGCCGACCTGTCCAGTCGGCGGGCCTGCGGGCGGGGGATGATCTCGGACGGTTCGACGGCGATCTGCGCGGCGATGCGAACGGCCTGCTCGGCCGCCCACTCCTGCTCCAGGGCACGGACACCGGACTTGCCGGCGACCAGACCCTCCCAGGTAGAGGCCGCGTCACCACCCAGCGGTGTGGTTGCGCCGATACCGGTGACGACCACGGTGCGATTGGTCGGGCTCACGGGAATTCCTTCTCCAACGGATACGGGAGGACAACCCCCGCACAGGCGGGGAGAACGGCGCCACCGCCGGGTGGCGGGGCTGAGGGACCGGCCCGGGGGCCGGTCCCCGCGATCAGTCCTGGTTCTTGAGGATGTACTCGGTGGCGTCGCCGACCGTCTTGAGGTTCTTGACGTCCTCGTCGGGGATCTTGACGTCGAAGCGCTCTTCGGCGGCGACGACGACCTCGACCATGGACAGCGAGTCGACGTCCAGGTCGTCGGTGAAGGACTTGTCCAGCTGGACGTCCTCAACCGGGATGCCGGCGATCTCGTTGACGATGTCGGCGAGACCGGCGACGATCTCTTCCTGAGTGGCGGCCATGGCAGGCGCTCCTTCTTGTGTATCTATCCAGAGAGGGTTGGCAGTTGTCCCCGTTCCGGTTCCGAAGATCCGGTACGGGTGCCTAGGGGAGGGTAACGACCGTCGCGGCGTACACGAGACCCGCCCCGAAGCCGATGACGAGCGCGGTGTCGCCGCTCTTCGCCTCGCCGGTCGCCAGGAGCCGCTCCATCGCGAGCGGGATCGAGGCTGCCGACGTGTTGCCGGTGGTGCGCACGTCGCGTGCGACCGTTACGTGCTCCGGCAGTTTCAGTGTCTTCACCATCGAGTCGATGATCCGCTCGTTGGCCTGGTGGGGGATGAAGACGTCCAGGTCGTCCGGGGTGATCCCGGCCGCGTCCAGCGCCTGCTGGGCGACCTTCGCCATCTCGAACACGGCCCAGCGGAACACCGCCTGGCCCTCCTGCGTGATCGCAGGAAACTTGCCGGAACTGTCGTACTCGTTCCACGGTACGGTCTGCTTGATGGTGTCCGACTTGTCGCCCTCGGACCCCCATACCGTCGGACCGATGTGCGGTTCCTCGGAGGGGCCCACGACCACCGCGCCCGCGCCGTCACCGAAGAGGAAGGCGGTCGCCCGGTCCTCCAGGTCGGTCAGGTCGGACAACCGCTCGACGCCAATGACAAGGACGTACTCCGCCGAACCGTCGACGATCATGCCCTTGGCCAGGGTCAGACCGTAGCCGAAGCCCGCGCAGCCGGCCGAGATGTCGAACGCGGCGGCCTTGGCGGTGCCGAGCTTGTCGGCGATCTCGGTGGCCACGGCCGGGGTCTGCTTGAAGTGCGAGACGGTGGCGACGACCACGCCGCCGATCTGCTCGGCGGTGATCCCCGCGTCCGCGATCGCCTTGCCGGACGCCTCGACGGACATCGCGGCGACCGTCTCCTCGTCGGAGGCCCAGTGCCGGGTCTCGATGCCGGAGCGGGACCGGATCCACTCGTCGGACGAGTCGATCGTCTCCAGGATCACCTCGTTCGGCACGACCCTGACCGGCCGGTATCCGCCCACGCCCAGGATGCGCGCGTACGGGGCACCCTTACTGGGCTTGATCTTCGACATTGCTCGGGGCTCCTTTCAGGCGCCCGCCGCGTCGGCGGCAGCGGTCGAGGTCGACGACGCGGCGACGAGCTCACGAGCGGCGTCGAGGTCGGCGGGTGTCTTCAGGGCCAGCGCCTTCACGCCGGGCAGGGCGCGCTTGGCCAGACCGGTGAGGGTGCCACCCGGGCACACCTCGATGAACGCGGTCACTCCCAGCGTCTTGAACGTCTCCATGCACAGGTCCCAGCGCACCGGGTTGGCGACCTGCCCGACCAGCCGGGCGAGCACCTCGGAGCCGTCCGCGACCGTCTGGCCGTCCTTGTTCGAGACGTACGTGACCTTCGGGTCGCCGGGCGTCAGCGAAGCGGCGGCTGCGGCGAGGCTGTCCACGGCCGGCGCCATGTGGTGGGTGTGGAAGGCGCCGGCCACCTGCAGCTTGACGACCTTGCGCACCCCTTCGGGCGCGTCCTCGACCAGGGCCTCGATCTGCTCGGCCGTACCCGCGGCGACGATCTGCCCGGCACCGTTCATGTTCGCCGGGGTCAGCCCGAGCTTCTCCAGATGCGCCACGCTCACCTCGGGGTCACCACCGAGGAGCGCCGCCATACCGGTCTTCGTGACGGCGGCGGCCTCGGCCATGGCCAGACCGCGCTTGCGTACGAGGGTCAGGGCGGCCAAGTCGTCGAGTACGCCCGCGAAGGCGGCGGCGGTGATCTCACCGACGCTGTGACCCGCGACGGCGCCGGGTACGAGGTCTCCGCCCATGGCACCGAGTGCCGAGGCGGACAGTATCCCGGCCGCGACGAGCAGCGGCTGGGCGACAGCTGTGTCACGGATCGCGTCGGCGTCGGCCTCGGTGCCGTAATGGACGAGGTCGAGCCCGATGGCGTCGGACCACGCGGCGACGCGCTCGGCGGCACCGGGCAGTTCGAGCCATGGAGTCAGGAAGCCGGGCGTCTGGGCGCCTTGGCCGGGAGCGACGAGTACGAGCACTCTCACACTCTCTCTTGGGTACGGGCACGGCCGCCCGTGGGGACAAGGACGAAGAACAGCAGGGGGTTTTGTAGACCCCCGACAAAACCCTAGGGCTGATGATCCCCATCGGCCAGGCGCCCCAGGATCAACGCGATCCGCAGTGTGAATGCGGATCGTACATCTGAAGGTGACCATCCGGTGACGTCAGTCACACGTCGAAGCCGGTAGCGCACGGTGTTCGGGTGAACGAAGAGCATGCGTGCCGCGCCCTCCAGACTGCTCGCCTGTTCGAGATAGACGGCGAGGGTCTCCAGAAGCGCGGACCCCGCCTCCTCCAGCGGTCTGTAGATCTCCTCCACCAACTGGTCGCGCGCCCCCGGGTCACCGGCGATCGCGCGTTCCGGCAGGAGATCGTCGGCCAGCACCGGCCGCGGTGCGTCCTGCCAGGCAGAACAGGCCTTCAGCCCGGCGGCGGCGGCCTGCGCGGACCGGGTGGCGGCGAGCAGATCGGGCACGATCGGCCCCGCGACGACGGGCCCGGCGGCATAAGGCCCGATCAGCGCCTTGGCGACGGCGATCGGGTTGTCGTTGCCGCCCGCGATGACGACGAGCCGATCACCCAGCACCCCGGTCAGCACCTGCAACTTGGCGTGCCGAGCGGCCCGCCGGATCGCCTCGACGGTCAACTCACTGTCACCGTCGGGCGCGGTACCCAGCAGGACACACACATGCTCGGGCGAGTTCCAGCCAAGCGCGGCGGCCCGCGAGACAGCCCCCTCGTCGGCCTCACCGCTCAACACGGCGTTGACGACGAGCGACTCCAGCCGGGCGTCCCAGGCACCCCGTGCCTCGGCGGCCTGGGCGTACACCTGCGCGGTGGCGAAGGCGATCTCACGGGCGTAGACGAGCAGCGCCTCACGCAGCATGGACTCGTCACCGGGAGCGGCCACCTCGTCGATGGCGCTCTCCATGACCTCGATGGTCGTACGGACCATCTCGACGGTCTGGCGCAGGGTGATCGCCCGGGTCAGCTCACGAGGAGCGGTACCGAACACGTCGGTGGAAATGGCCTGCGGAGCATCCGGATGCCGAAACCACTCGGTGAAGGCGGCGATACCGGCCTGGGCGACCAGCCCGATCCAGGAACGGTTCTCCGGGGGCATCGCCCGGTACCACGACAGCGTCTCGTCCATGCGCGTGATCGCCTGCGCGGCGAGACTCCCGGACGACTTCTCCAGCCGCTTCAGGGTCCCCGGGTGCGGATGCTCGGGACGTGCGGTGGGTGCGGGGCGGTGGGATTCGGGTTCGGGCACGGAACAAGACTGCCTTATCGGGACGGGAGCGTGCGGCGCCGGGTCTACGGTGGGGGAGTGATGGACGTACGGCGCGCGGACGAGCGCTATCCAGGGGGCGACCCGGCAGCCGGTATCGAATCCTGGCACGCCTTCTCCTTCGGCCCCCACTACGACCCGGACAACCTGCGCTTCGGCGCGATGATCGCCTGCAACGAGGAACGCCTCGAGCCCGGCGCCGGCTTCGACGAACACCCGCACAGCCACACCGAGATCGTGACCTGGGTGACGGAGGGGGAGCTCACCCACCGCGACTCGACGGGCCACGAGACGGTGGTGCACCCCGGGGACGTGCAACGCCTGAGCGCGGCGGCGGGAGTACGCCACGTGGAACGCAACGAGGGTGCAACCCCCCTGACCTTCATCCAGACCTGGCTGGCCCCCCTCACCCTCGGCGGCACCCCGTCCTACGAAACGGTCCGAGGAATCGCCGACGCGACCCCGTACGCGATCCCCGAGGCAGCCACCCTCCTGCACGTACGCCGCCTACAGGCAGGCGAACGCACGGCCCTACCGGACGCCCCCTTCGTATACGTCCATGTCGTACGCGGCGAGCTCCGCCTGGGCCCCGAAAAACTGTTCCCGGGAGATGCGGCCCGCATCACGGCACCAACGAACATGGAGGCGACCGGGGTAACGGCAACAGAGCTGCTGCTATGGGAATTTTCTAGCCCGTCCGGCGTTTGAGGACAAGGCCCGTTCAGGGCCGTAGCGGGGGTCTGGGGGCGCAGCCCCCAGGGATGGGACGGGTAGGGGCGGCGGGGGCGAGGAAAACCCCAACCTCAGCCCCGTACCTCCGCCACCACCGCATCCGTGAACCCCGGCCAAACCTCCACCGCCCACGCCCCGAACGCCCGATCCGCCAGCGCCACACACGCCACCCCGACCCCCGGATCAACCCAAAGAAACGTACCGGCCTGCCCGAAATGCCCAAAGGTCCCCGGCGAAGACAAACTCCCCGTCCAGTGCGGCGACTTCACCCCCCGGATCTCGAACCCGAGCCCCCAGTCATTGGGGTTCTGATGCCCGTACCCCGGAAGCACCCCCTTCCTCCCCGGATACTGAACGGTCATAGCCTCAGCGACCGTCCGCGGATCCAGCAGCCGAGGCGCCTGCACCTCCGCCGCGAACCGCACCAGATCACCGACCGTCGACACCCCGTCCTTCGCCGGCGACCCCTCCACCTCCGTGGCCGTCATCCCCAGCGGCTCCAGCACCGCCTGCCGCACATACTCCGCGAACGGCATCTCCGTAGCCTTCGCGACGTGATCCCCCAGCACCTCGAACCCGGCGTTGGAGTACAGCCGCCGCTCCCCGGGCGGAGCCGTCACCCGGTGCTCGTCGAAGGCGAGCCCGGAAGTGTGCGCGAGGAGATGGCGGACCGTCGATCCGGGCGGCCCGGCCGGCTCGTCGAGTTCGACGGCGCCCTCCTCGTACGCGACGAGGGCGGCGTACGCCGCGATCGGCTTGGTGACGGAGGCGAGCGCGAACCGGTGGTCGAGCCGGCCGTGGGCGCCGAGCACCGCACCGTCCGCCCGTACGACGGCCGCGGCGGCGGTGGGCACGGGCCAGTTCTCGATCAGCGCGAGGCTCTTCAACGACATGCCGTCGAGCTTAAAAGCTTCAGAACCGCAGCCGCATCAAGGGGTCCGGTTGCCGCACGAAGCCCAGCGACGCGTACAGCGGTATCGCGTCCGGGGACGCGGTGAGATCGATCTGGCCGACGCCCTCCTCCCGGAACCAGTCCACCAGCGCCTCCATACAGGCCCGCGCGTACCCCCGGCGGCGCGCGTCCGGATCGGTGGCGACGCTGAACACGTACCCGATCCGCCCGTGCGGATTGCCCGCGCGCCCGATCCGGTACTCGAGGGTCCCCACGACCAGCGCGGCCAGCGACCCGGGCCGCTCCGGATGGTCGACGACGAACGCGGCGAAGCCTTCGGCCGGATCTGCCAGCCGCGCGGTCACCGTCGACAGGGACGCGGTCTGCCAGTCGGCGTCGGTGTTCGCCCCGGGCATCGAGTCGATCATCACCTGGCGCAGTCGCAGCAGTTCCCCGGCGTCCGCGGGTGTGGCACGGCGTACGAGAGTCATGATCCGTACGGTAATGAGCCCGGACCGGCCAAGTCTCCGCAATATCGCGGAATCCGCTTGCTTGGAGTGCACTCCAGGGTTTTAGCGTGGGGGCCATGACGGTGCTGGAGACCACGGAGACCCCCACCCCCACAGCCCCCGCCACGGCCGACAGCTGCGCGGGCCCGCGGCAGCCCGACCGGCGCCCGGACGGAGCGGACCGCTACACGATCAGCGAGGTCGTCCTCTTCACCGGACTGACCGCGCACACCCTGCGCTGGTACGAGCGCATCGGGCTGATGCCGCACATCGACCGCTCGCACACCGGCCAGCGCCGTTACAGCAACCGCGACCTCGACTGGCTCGACCTCGTCGGCAAGCTCCGGCTCACCGGTATGCCGGTCGCGGACATGGTGCGGTACGCCGAACTCGTGCGCGAGGGCGACCACACGTACGGCGAGCGCTTCGAGCTGCTCGAATCGACCCGCAGGGCCGTCCTGGAGCGGATCGCCGAACTCCAGGACACGCTCGCGGTACTCGACCGCAAGATCAGTTTCTACGCGAACGCGGACACCGACCTCGACGCGGGTCTCGTCCGGGACGTTCGCCAGATGGAGAGGGTTCGATGACGAACGACGACAGCAGCAGGCTCAGCACCGCCCCACTGGGCACCGACGGCCCCCGGGTCGGCGTGCAGGGCCTCGGCTGTATGGGCATGAGCATCGCGTACGGCCCCACGGACGCCGACGAGGCCCGCGCCACGCTCGAACGTGCCCTCGAACTCGGCGTGACCCTCTACGACACTGCGGACGCCTACGGCAACGGCGAGAACGAACGTTTCCTGTCCCCGTTCTTCAAGGCCCACCGTGACGAGGTGGTCGTCGCGACGAAGTTCGCCCTGTCGATGCCGGCGGGCACTTCGGGCCCCAGGGTCGTCCGCAACGACCCGCCCTACATCCGTCAGGCCATCGAGGCCAGCCTCAAGAACCTCGACCTGGACGTCATCGACCTCTACTACATGCACCGGCGTGACGTGAACATCCCCATCGAGGAGACCGTCGGCGTGATGGCCGACCTGGTCCGCGAGGGCAAGGTCAAGCAGCTGGGCCTGAGCGAGGTCACGGGCCCGGAGCTGCGGGCGGCCCAGGCCGTGCACCCGATCGCCGCGGTCCAGTCGGAGTGGTCCCTCTTCAGCCGGGACATCGAGGCGGCGGTGGTCCCGGCGGCCCGCGAACTGGGCGTCACCCTGGTCCCGTACTCCCCGCTCGGCCGAGGCTTCCTGACGGGCTCCTTCACCAACGCCGACCAGGACCTGACCGAGGACGACTACCGCCGCACCCAGCCCCGCTTCACCGGCGAGAACGCCACGACGAACGCGGCCCTGCTGGCCCCCATCCGGGCGGTCGCCGAGGCCCACGGCGCGTCCCTGGGCCAGATCGCCCTGGCCTGGGTCCAACAACAGACCACGATCCACAACCTCCCGGTCATCCCGATCCCGGGCACCCGCAAACGCTCGAGGATCGAGGAGAACACCCAGGCGACGACCATCACCCTGACGGAAGAGGAACTGTCCTCCCTGGCCCCCATGGCGGCAAAGGTGGCAGGCCCCCGCTACCCGGACATGCGCTTCGCATCAGCAGGCAGGGAGTAAGAACGGTTACATGAAGGCAAGGCGGGAGCGGGGCGTTTTTCAGGGGCGCGGGGAACTGCGCGACAAGCCACAACGCACCCGCACCCGCCAACGCACCGCACCGCCCACCCCCATAGGCGCTACAACTCCGCCAACAACTCAGCCTTCTTCACCGAAAACTCCTCATCGGTGACCAGCCCAGCCGAGTGCAACTCCCCCAGGTGCCGAATCCGCTCAGCGACATCCCCAGGATCCCGCCGCCCAGAACTCACCTGCACAACCCCCGCCCCACCCGCGGAGCGCACCGCCGACAACACCGAAGCCGCGAACGGCAACGACTCGTGCACCGGCCCGTACCCCAGCCCGAACACCACCGACGCGGGATCCTGGTCGACCGGCGTCACAGAGGAATCGGTACGCCTCAGCAACCGCAGATGCCCCTCGAACACCTCGGGCGACCGCCACTCCACCCCACTGAGGTCGGCGACCGGAAAAGTCTGGTCGCCCGCCTTCCACTTCGCCGACGACGCGCCCGTCCAGAACCACCGGAAGGACACCGCACGCCCGTCGAAGGACGCCTTCGCGTCGTACGCCTTGAAGGCCCGCGGCACCTCGGGCGCGGCCACCAAAAACCTTTCAGCAGGACCCTGCTCGGTCAGCTGGGCCCGCAGTTCGTCCGCGTAGTACTCGGCGAGCGTCTCCCGCTCGGCCGGCAGCACCAGCCGGTACGGGTCGCAGTTCTCCTTCAGCTGACCGTCGGCCGCCTCCATCAACGGGTCGGCGCCGGGCCGGGGTTCGGCACGCAGGACCACCGTCCCGCGCTTGCCCGGTGTCAGCGTCACGCCCGCGATCGCCTCCAGGGGGATACGACGTTCGCCGAGCGCCTGGAACAGCTTCGGCGTGCGAATACCCCGTTCGAAGCGGATGAGCACGGAGTCGGACTCGAACTCCCAGGCGGCATGAAATCCGGCCAGTACGTCACCCATGCGGCTCATCGTATGCGGCGCGAGCTTCATAGTCCCCTCCCCGGGCACACCGTGATTTCTGCGTCCTCTACGCGCGTCCGGCCATGGCCCCGTCGGACAAACCCTTCAGACACGCGTCATCCTTGCGGTCCCGCTGATCCTTCTGATCCTGCTGAGCGCACCGAACGGCGTCGTACGCGCCGACGCCGATCTCGGCGAAGTTGTCCAGACTCTCCGTACCCGGCTCGAAATAGCCGCCGTGCCCCTGTGCGCCCCGCGCGGACAGCACACGGGCGCCGAACGCCGACGACACCGGATCGGCGCCGTGTCCGAGCCCGCCGACCTCCAGATACGGCACGTCCTGGATCCAGTCGTCGGCGTCCCGCATCGCCCAGACCCGGGCGGAGGTGTGCAGCCCCGCGGAGTTCTCGACCCGCATGCCGGGGCTGCCGGCCACCGCGATGTCGGTCACCCGGCGCGGCAGCGCGTGTGCGGCGACCCCGCACAGCACCGAGCCGTAGCTGTGGCAGTACAGCGCGACCGGTGTCCGGCCGGGCAGCGCGCGCACCAGCGCGTTCAGCCGCAGCGCGCCGGAGTTGGCGCGCATCGCCGTCGCCGCGTCCATGCCGACTCCGTTGGGCGCGGTGTAGTCGGCCCAGGCGATCACGGCCGTACGGGTCGTGGGGCTCGTCTCCCACTCCGCGCGGTACAGCGCCGAGGCCATGCCGACGGGCGCCGAGTACTTGCGGTTGGTCCGCTGGAAGGTGAGGACGTCGGTGTCGACGCCGGGGACCACGACCGAGACGCGCTGCGCCTTGTCGAGGTCGCCGAAGACCTCGGCGACCCGGCCCGAGCCCTCGGGGTCGAAGGCGAGGATCTGGCGGCCGGGCTCGAGCAGCGAGTCGTAGCGGTCCATGCGGCGCTCGGCCTCGTGCTGGCCGACGGCCGAGAGCCGGTTGTCGTGGATGCGCACGCGTTCGGTCTCGCGTGCCGTGTGCAGCGCGATGCGGTTGGCGCGGTAGCGCAAGGAGACGGGCGCGCCGTTCATGTTGCCGACCGCCAGCGGGTAGCGCCGGACGAGCCGGTCGCGCTGGCGGTCGGTGAGCGAGGCGAAGAACCGGCCCAGCCTGTAGGGCGTCTCGTCCGGGTCGGGCAGCGCGTGGCCGCCCAGCCGTCCGTGCTCCCACGCGGAGAGCGACGCCTGGAGCGGCGAGGGCGTGCGATGGCTGCGGACCGCGGTCCAGCCGGTCGTCGCGAGCATCACGAAGACCACGGCCAGCGCGAGCAGTGCGCGCCAGACGTTCAGTTGGGGAGAGGTGTCGAAGGAAGTCACTGAAAGGACACACTAGGAGAACGAGAGGGTCTCGCGGTAACCGAGTGACGCGGATCACGTTTCGATAACCGACGCTGGGTACGCCACTCCGTGCGCACGCCCGTACGCGGCGTCACGGGCGCTCCGCGCGCCAGTTCCCCGCCAGCGCGGGACCCATCGCGTCGAGATAGGTGCTGGTGAGCTCGCGCATCGCCGTCACGCTCATGTCCGAGCCGGCGCCCCACCGCCGTTCCGTCAGCCGCATCAGCCCGCTGAACAGAGCCACCACGACCCGCGGCCGCAGATCCCCGTCCACGTCGACGCCCTCACGCTCGGCGATCAGCCGCGCCACCGCGTCCTCCGTCTCGGCGGAGCGGCGCATGTGCGCGGCGAGCAGCGCGGGCGTCGACTCGATCACGTGGTACATACGCATCTGCAACTCCGCCGGTACGACGGACTCCACGGCCTCGTTGATCGTGTGCCAGCCCTCCAGTACGGCCTGGCGCAGCGCCTCCAACGGGGTCTCGTGCGGCGGGCGTGCGCGCAGGGCCTCGATGAAGTGCGCCTCCGCGATGCGCTGCACGGCGAAGGCGGCGTCCTCCTTGCCGGCGAAGTAGCGGAAGAACGTGCGCTGCGAGACCTCGACGGCCTCGGCGATCTCGTCGACGGTCGTGTGCTCGTACCCGTTGCTGGTGAACAGGGTGAGGGCGGCGCGCACCAGGGCGTCCCGGGTGCGCTGCTTCTTGCGCTCGCGCAGGCCGGGACCCGACGCCGGACCCGCCTCGGTTTCGGCAGCGCTCATGACGATCAGGCCTCTTCGTTCTTCGCTGTTCATTCGTTTTTTCGGTGAGTGACGTGTCAGTTACCGACTTGTGAACTGGTTTGTCAATTGTCAGCGGCTGTCACTAGCCTCGAACGTATGACTAGTCAGACCACCGTCGAGACGTCTGTCTCCCCTCCGGACCCCACGCCTGCCAAGGGGCTGCGCGGCCATCCATGGCTGACCCTGATATCCGTGGCGGTCGGGGTCATGATGGTGGCCCTGGACGGCACCATCGTGGCCATCGCCAACCCGGCCATCCAGAAGGACCTGGGCGCGAGTTTCGCGCAGGTCCAGTGGATCACCAACGGCTACTTCCTCGCGCTCGCGGTCACCCTGATCACCGCGGGCAAGCTCGGGGACCGGTTCGGGCACCGGCAGACCTTCCTCGTCGGCATCGTCGGCTTCGCCGCCTCGTCGGCGGCCATCGGCCTGTCCAGCAGTATCGCCCTGGTCGTCACCTTCCGGGTGTTCCAGGGGCTGTTCGGCGCGCTGCTGATGCCGGCCGCGCTGGGTCTGCTGCGGGCGACCTTCCCCGCCGAGAAGCTGAACATGGCCATCGGTATCTGGGGCATGGTCATCGGCGCGTCCACCGCGGGCGGCCCGATCCTCGGCGGTCTGCTGGTCGAGCACGTGAGCTGGCAGTCGGTGTTCTTCATCAACGTGCCGGTGGGTGTCCTGGCCCTGGTCATCGGTCTGGTCATCCTGGTCGACCACCGGGCGGAGAACGCCCCGCGCTCCTTCGACCTCCTCGGTATCGCCCTGCTCTCCGGCGCGATGTTCTGCCTGGTGTGGGCGCTCATCAAGGCTCCGGCGTGGGGCTGGGGCGACGGCAAGACGTGGCTGTTCCTGGTCGTGTCGGTGGCGGGCTTCGCGGTCTTCGCCTTCTGGGAGCAGCGGGTCAAGGAGCCGCTGATCCCGCTCAACCTGTTCCGGTCGGTCCCGCTCTCGGCGGGTGTGGTGCTGATGGTCCTGATGGCCATCGCGTTCATGGGCGGCCTTTTCTTCGTCACCTTCTACCTGCAGAACGTGCACGGCATGAGCCCGATCGACGCGGGCCTGCATCTGCTCCCGCTCACCGGGATGATGATCGTCGGTTCGCCCCTTGCCGGCGCGATGATCAGCAAGACGGGTCCCCGTATCCCGCTCGCGGGTGGTATGGCCTGTGTCGCGGTCGCCATGTTCGGGATGTCCGCGCTGGAGACGGACACCGGCAGCGGCATCATGTCGCTCTGGTTCGCCCTGCTCGGCCTCGGCCTCGCCCCGGTGATGGTCGGCGCGACGGAGGTCATCGTCGGCAACGCCCCGATGGAGCTCTCCGGTGTCGCCGGCGGCCTCCAGCAGGCGGCGATGCAGATCGGCGGCAGCCTCGGTACGGCGGTCCTGGGCGCGGTCATGGCCTCCAAGGTCGACAACGACCTCCCGGGCAACTGGACGGCCGCGGGCCTCCCGAAGCTCACCCCGGAGCAGCAGGCCCAGGCCTCGGAAGCGGTCCAGGTCGGGGTGCCGCCGGTGGCGCCGGGCACGCCGGAGACGGTCGTCGCCCAGATCACGAAGGTCGCCCACGACACGTTCATCTCCGGCATGAGCCTGGCCTGTCTCGTCGCGGCCGGTGTGGCCGTGGTCGCGATCGTGGTCGCGCTGCTGACGAAGCGCGGCGAGAACGCGGAGGCGGGCGCGGGCGCGGCGCACATCTGAGGCGCATATATCGCGCATATATCTATGACCATTCCGGTGAGGTTCGCTCATCAGGGTGACTCCGCTAAAGATTCCTCCCCTTCGGTACTCGGGACAGGTCACAGTTAGTCAAGTCCTCCGCACGACATGGTCCTTACGACCTGGGAGGACAGCCGGGCCGCGGCGCGCTGCCGGAGGGGGACAGCGCGCCGGCGGGCCCGCCGAAGAGCCGGGAGGCTAGAACCCCACAGCGGGGGTACCCGCCCCATCGACCCCGAACTACCGACAAGTTCCAGGGAGTTGATGAAAATGGCGGCCTTCGGACGGCAGCACCCCACCCGCAGGCACCCCGGCTCACGCGGCGGCAGGACCTGGCAGCGCTCGGCCCCGGACAGCGCGACGCTGGGCATCATCGGGCTCATCTGCGCCGTAGCGGGCTTCTTCGTCCTCGGCATCGTCCTGGGCCCCGTCGCCGTCGTCTGCGGCTGGCTGGCGATGGGCCGCACCTGGCGCGGCCCGCGCCCGATACCGCCCCTGGTGGCCGTGGTCCTGGGCGCGATCGACACCCTCCTGGCCATCATCTGGCTGGCGAGCGCCACAGGCCCGACGCCCGGCTTGTTCTGACGGCGGGCTTACCGGGGCTGCTCCTCACCCACCCGGTCCCGCGCGCCCCTGGTGCCGGTGAGGGCGGCCACCTCCGCGCGCAGTGCCCGTACCTCGTCCGTCAACGTGGCGATCGCCGCCGTCTGGCGCCTCTCCTCCACGTCGTCCATCTCGAACCGGGAGATGAACCAGGCGGCGATGTTCGCGGTGACGAGACCGAGCAGCGCGATCCCGGACAGCATCAGCCCGACCGCGAGCATCCGGCCCACTCCGGTCGTCGGCGCGTGGTCCCCGTACCCCACGGTCGTCATCGTCGTGAACGACCACCACAACGCGTCATCCAGCGTTCGGATGTTCCCCTCCGGCGAGGCGCGTTCCACCGAGAGCACGGCCAGTGAACCGAACATCAGCAGCCCCACCACGGCCCCGCCGACATACGTCGTCAGCCGCACCTGGGACGCCATCTGCGCCCGCCGGCCGACGAGCAGCAGCGTGGAGACGACCCGCAGCAGCCGCAGCGGCTGGAGCAACGGGAGCAGCACGGCGAACAGGTCCAGCCAGTGCCGTCGTACGTACTCCAGACGCCGGTCGGCGAGCGCGATCCGCACGAGATAGTCGACCGCGAACGCGCCCCACACCGTCCACTCCGCGACCGTGCACGCCACCGAGACGGACCGGCTCGCGGGGTTGTCCACGATCGGCACCGCATAGGCGACGGTGAACACGACCGCGAGCGCCATCAGCGGCCGCTGAGTATGCCGCTCCCAACGGGCCTGCGCCGACTGTTCGTTCATGCCCAGCATCGTAGGACGCGGAAAGCGCCCCTGGAGGACGCCCCGAAGGGGCGCCCCTCCCAGGGGCGCGGGGAACTGCGCGACCAGCCACGACGCACCAGCAGACAACGAACCGGCGTTACCGGCTCAGCCCAGACAGCGGAGCGCTACGCGTCGCCGCCCGCCGCCCCCGGATCCGCCGAAGCCACGTCAAGCAACTGATACCGATCGATCGCCTGCTTCAGCACCGACCGATCCACCTTCCCCTCCTTCGCCAGCTCCGTCAGCACCGCCACCACGATCGACTGCGCGTCGATGTGGAAGTGCCGCCGCGCCGCACCCCGCGTGTCCGCGAAGCCGAACCCGTCCGCACCCAGCGACTGGTACGTCCCCGGCACCCAGCGCGAGATCTGGTCCGGAACCGACCGCATCCAGTCGGACACGGCCACGAACGGACCCTCGGCCCCGCTCAGCTTCCGCGTGACATAGGGGACGCGCTGCTCCTCCTCGGGGTGCAGCAGATTGTGCTGCTCCACCGCGACCGCCTCGCGCCGCAGCTCGTTCCAGGAGGTCGCCGACCAGACGTCCGCCTTGACGTTCCACTCCTCGGCGAGGATCCGCTGCGCCTCCAGCGCCCACGGCACGGCGACACCGGACGCGATGACCTGCGCCGGGATGGAGCCCGCCGTGCCCGCGCCCACCCGGTGGATGCCCTTGAGGATGCCGTCGACATCGACGTCCTCGGGCTCGGCAGGGTGCTGGATCGGCTCGTTGTAGACGGTGAGGTAGTAGAAGACGTCCTCACTGTCGGGGCCGTACATCCGCCGCAGACCGTCCTGCACGATGTGCGCGATCTCGTACGAGTACGCCGGGTCGTACGCCACACAGCCCGGGTTCGTCGAGGCGAGCAGCTGCGAGTGGCCGTCGGCGTGCTGCAGACCCTCACCGGTCAGAGTCGTACGGCCGGCGGTCGCGCCCAGGACGAAACCGCGCGCCAACTGGTCGGCCATCTGCCAGAACTGGTCGCCGGTGCGCTGGAAACCGAACATCGAGTAGAAGACGTAGACCGGGATGAGCGGCTCGCCATGCGTGGCGTACGCCGAACCCGCCGCGATCAGCGAGGCGGTGCAGCCCGCCTCCGAGATGCCGTCGTGCAGCATCTGCCCGGTCGGCGACTCCTTGTACGCGAGGAGCAGCTCACGGTCGACCGACTCGTACTGCTGGCCGAGCGGGTTGTAGATCTTCGCGCTCGGGAAGAACGAGTCCATGCCGAACGTGCGGTACTCGTCCGGCGCGATCAGCACGAAACGCTTGCCGATCTCCTTGTCCCGCATGAGGTCCTTGAGCAGCCGCACGAACGCCATGGTCGTGGCGATCGACTGCTGACCCGAACCCTTCTTCACACTCGCGTACGTCTTCTCCGGCGGCAGCGTCAGCGGTTTGGCGCGGACGACACGGGTCGGGACGTAACCGCCGAGCGAGTTGCGGCGGTCGTGCATGTACTGGATCTCTTCCGAGTTCCGGCCCGGGTGGTAGTACGGCGGCGCGCCGCTCTCCAGCTCCTTGTCGGAGATCGGCAGGTGCAGCCGGTCGCGGAAGCCCTTGAGGTCGGCGACCGTCAGCTTCTTCATCTGGTGCGTGGCGTTGCGGCCCTCGAAGTTGGGTCCCAGCGTCCAGCCCTTGACTGTCTTGGCGAGGATGACGGTCGGCTGGCCCTTGTGCGCCTTGGCCGCCGCGAACGCCGCGAAGATCTTCCGGTGGTCGTGGCCACCGCGCCCCAGGTGCAGCACCTGGTCGTCGGTCATGCCCTCGACCATCGCGCGCAGCCGCGTGTCGTCCCCGAAGAAGTGGTCGCGGATGTACGCGCCGGTCTCGGTGGCGTACGTCTGGAACTGTCCGTCGGGCGTCGTGTTCATCTTGTTGACGAGCACGCCGTCCCGGTCCTGCGCGAGCAGCGGGTCCCAGCTGCGGTCCCAGACCAGCTTGACGACGTTCCAGCCGGCGCCCCGGAACTGCGACTCCAGCTCCTGGATGATCTTGCCGTTGCCGCGCACCGGGCCGTCGAGCCGCTGGAGGTTGCAGTTGACGACGAAGGTCAGGTTGTCCAGGCCCTCGCGCGCGGCGATCGACAACTGGCCGAGCGACTCCGGCTCGTCCATCTCGCCGTCACCGAGGAACGCCCACACGTGTGACTTGGAGGTGTCCGCGATGCCGCGCGCCTCCATGTAGCGGTTCATGCGCGCCTGGAAGATCGCGCCGAGCGGGCCGAGGCCCATCGAGACGGTCGGGAACTCCCAGAAGTCGGGCATCAGCCGCGGGTGCGGGTACGAGGACAGCCCGTACGGCGCCTTCGACTTCTCCTGGCGGAACGCGTCGAGCTGCTGCTCACTGAGCCGGTCGAGGAGGAACGCGCGGGCGTAGATACCGGGGGAGGCGTGGCCCTGGAAGAAGATCTGGTCGCCGCCGTCGCCCTCGTCCTTGCCCCGGAAGAAGTGGTTGAAGCCCACGTCGTAGAGGGAGGCGGAGGAGGCGAAGGTCGCGATGTGGCCGCCGACGCCGATCCCGGGCCGCTGGGCGCGCGAGACCATCACGGCCGCGTTCCAGCGGGTCGCGTTGAGGATGCGGCGCTCGATCTCCTCGTTGCCGGGGAAGAAGGGCTCGTCCTTCGTCGCGATCGTGTTGACGTAGTCCGTGCTCCGCATCTCGGGCACGGCCACGCGCTTCTCGCGGGCCCGCTCGATCAGCCGCAGCATCAGATAGCGGGCCCGCTCCCGGCCGCGCTCGTCAACCGCGGCGTCGAGGGAGTCGAGCCACTCCTGGGTTTCTTCGGGATCGAAGTCAGGAACCTGACTCGGAAGGCCGCCAATGATGATCGGGTTGCGATCTGATCCGGAAGCCACGCTGTTCCTTCGCTCTCGGAGGGCTTGATCCGGGGCACGCTGTGGGCCTGTCCCGGGGCTGCGAATGCACTGGCCCCATCGTGTACCCCGAGGCCGGGTACGTCACCTCTACTCGGAGGTAGCCCCCGGTGGAGGCGCTCCGCGGGTGGTCGCAGCCAAATCGCAACGATACGCCCAGTCCATGACGTGTTCCGTAAAGCAATTCGGATCTCGCACGTATGTGTGAGAGGTTCGGGAGCCACTCGGGAGCAGCAAAACCGCAAAGCGGGCAGAATGGTGTGGTGGGCGTCACTCTTTCCCTGGAACCGCTGTCTGTAGTTGCGGCGACACCGCCAGGATCGTCACCGTTTCGGCGGTCTGAACGGCCGGGTACTTGCGCGATCCGCCCCGCCCGTGTGGACTACGGCCAATGCTTCGCGCACGCGCGTGGCTGGACATTTCTCGAACATGATCAGGAGGCAACCCGTGAGCGCGACCGCGGACCACGCGGAGGAGCGGACTAACCCTGCCGTCAGGCTGGGGTTCCAGCCCGAGCAGGTGGTCCAGGAGATCGGCTACGACGACGACGTCGACCAGGAGCTCCGCGAGGCCATTGAGGAAGTCATCGGCAGCGATCTGGTGGACGAGGAGTACGACGACGTCGCAGATGCCGTGGTGCTGTGGTTCCGCGACGACGACGGCGACCTGACCGATTCGCTGGTGGATGCCACCACGTACATCGAAGAAGGCGGCGCGATCCTGCTCCTCACGCCCAAGACGGGCCGTGACGGCTACGTGGAGCCGAGCGACATCTCTGAAGCCGCGACGACGGCGGGTCTGTCGGCGACGAAGAGCGTCAGTGTGGGCAAGGACTGGAGTGGGAGTCGGCTGGCGACGCCCAAGGCAGCGAAGTCCAAGAAGTAGCGAACAAGTGACCGTTCGCCGGTCTGGGCGTCGGCTGGGGGCTCTGCCCCCAGACCCCCGATCGGCCTGAACGGCCTCGTCCTCAATCGCCGGACGGGCTGGATTCACTCCGGCCCGTCCGACGTGTCGCGGTGGGTCGTTACTAGGGTGTCCTCACCCGAACAGCCCACCGAAGGGATGCAGGATCATGGCGATCGAGGTCGGCGACAAGGCCCCGGACTTCGAGCTCAAGGACAACCACGGCGCCACCGTGCGGCTCTCGGACTTCCGCGGTGCCAAGAACGTGGTGCTGCTCTTCTACCCCTTCGCCTTCACCGGCGTCTGCACCGGCGAGCTGTGCGACCTGCGGGACAACCTGCCGAGGTTCTCCGACCGGGACACCCAGGTGCTCGCCGTCTCCAACGACTCCATCCACACCCTGCGCGTCTTCGGAGAGCAGGAGGGCCTCGACTACCCCCTGCTGTCCGACTTCTGGCCGCACGGCAACATTTCGCGCGCGTACGGCGTCTTCGACGAGGACAAGGGTTGCGCGGTGCGCGGGACCTTCATCATCGACAAGGAGGGCGTCGTGCGGTGGACCGTCGTCAACGGCCTGCCGGACGCGCGCGACCTGAACGAGTACGTGAAGGCCCTCGACACCCTGTGATTCTTCGGTTCCAAGCCCTGCGTGGGGCGGGAACCCGTCACTAGGATCGACACGTTGATCCGATAACGGCGCACCACGGGCACACCGCCCCTGGACAGCAGACGAGACACCAATGGAGGACTCGTGGGAGTCAGCCTCAGCAAGGGCGGCAACGTATCGCTGACGAAGGAGGCCCCGGGCCTCACCGCGGTCATCGTCGGTCTGGGGTGGGACGTCCGTACCACCACCGGCACCGACTTCGACCTCGACGCCAGCGCCATCCTGACGAACGCGGAGGGCAAGGTCAGTTCCGACGCCAACTTCGTGTTCTTCAACAACCTCAAGAGCCCGGACGGCTCGGTGGAGCACACCGGCGACAACATCACCGGTGAGGGCGAGGGCGACGACGAGCAGATCAAGGTCAACCTCGCGGCGGTCCCGGCGGACATCGACAAGATCGTGTTCCCGGTCTCGATCTACGACGCCGAGAACCGTCAGCAGTCCTTCGGTCAGGTGCGCAACGCGTTCATCCGCGTCGTGAACCAGGCGGGCGAGGCGGAGCTCGCGCGCTACGACCTCTCCGAGGACGCCTCGACGGAGACCGCCATGGTCTTCGGCGAGCTGTACCGGCACGGCACGGAGTGGAAGTTCCGCGCCATCGGCCAGGGTTACGCGTCCGGCCTGCGCGGTATCGCGCAGGACTTCGGCGTGAACGTCTGAGCCGGACTCCTCCGGCTCCGTCGTCCGGCGTCGCACTCTCGGTGCGGCGCCGGACGCGCTCGGCACATGTTTTCGCATCACCTCGGGGAGGACCAGCAGCATGGGCGTCACGCTTGCCAAGGGGGGCAATGTCTCCCTCTCCAAAGCCGCACCGAACCTCACCCAGGTGTTGGTCGGACTCGGCTGGGACGCGCGTTCCACCACGGGCGCGCCGTTCGACCTCGACGCCAGCGCACTGCTGTGCGGGGGCGGACGGGTGCTCGGCGACGAGTGGTTCGTCTTCTACAACCAGCTCAGGAGCCCGGACGGCTCGGTCGAGCACACCGGCGACAACCTCACCGGTGAGGGCGAGGGCGACGACGAGTCGCTGATCGTCGACCTCCCGAAGGTGCCGGCCGCCTGCGACAAGATCATCTTCCCGGTGTCGATCCATGACGCGGAGAACCGGGGCCAGACCTTCGGCCAGGTCGCCAACGCCTTCATCCGGGTCGTCAACCAGGCCGACGGCCAGGAACTGGCGCGCTATGACCTGAGTGAGGACGCGTCGACCGAGACTGCCATGATCTTCGGTGAGCTGTACCGATATCAGGGTGAGTGGAAGTTCCGTGCAGTTGGTCAGGGGTACGCGTCGGGGCTCAAGGGCATCGCTCTAGACTTCGGAGTCAATGTTTCGTAAAGCCGAGTAAGGCAGCGGGGGAAGACCCGTAAACACACGATTGGGTAGCCAGTGATTCTGAAAACCTTCGGCTGGTCGTTCGCGGTCACCGCGCTCGGCCTGGTCGCGGCGGTCTTCTACGGGGGGTGGACCGGCTTCGGCATCGTGGCGATCCTCTCCATCCTCGAGATCTCGCTGTCCTTCGACAACGCGGTGGTCAACGCCGGCATCCTGAAGAAGATGAGTGCCTTCTGGCAGAAGATCTTCCTCACCATCGGTGTCCTCATCGCCGTCTTCGGTATGCGTCTCGTCTTCCCGGTCGTGATCGTGGCCATCAGCGCCAAGATCGGTCCGATCGACGCGGTCGATCTCGCGCTCAACGACAAGGACCAGTACCAGCAACTGGTCACCGACGCCCACCCGTCGATCGCCGCCTTCGGTGGCATGTTCCTGCTCATGATCTTCCTCGACTTCATTTTCGAGGACCGGGACATCAAGTGGCTCGGCTGGCTGGAACGCCCGCTCGCCAAGCTCGGCAAGGTTGACATGCTGTCGGTCTGCATCGCCCTGATCGTGCTGATGATCTCCGCCATGACCTTCGCGACCAACGCCCACCAGCACGGTGGCGCCCACGTCGACAAGGCGCAGACGGTGCTCATCTCCGGTATCGCCGGTCTGATCACGTACATGATCGTCGGCGGGCTCTCCGGCTACTTCGAGGACAAGCTCGAGGAAGAGGAGGAGCGGGAGCACGAGGAGGAGGAAGAGGCTCAGCGGACCGGCAAGAAGAAGCCGGCCATCGTCCTCGCCGGCCAGGCCGCGTTCTTCATGTTCCTCTACCTCGAGGTCCTCGACGCGTCCTTCTCCTTCGACGGTGTCATCGGCGCCTTCGCCATCACCAACGACATCGTGCTGATGGCCCTCGGCCTCGGTATCGGCGCCATGTACGTCCGGTCGCTCACGGTCTACCTGGTCCGCCAGGGCACCCTCGACGACTACGTCTACCTGGAGCACGGCGCGCACTACGCGATCGGCGCCCTCGCCGCCATCCTCCTCGTCACCATCCAGTACGAGATCCACGAGGTCATCACCGGCCTGGTGGGTGTCGTCCTCATCGCCTGGTCCTTCTGGTCCTCCGTGCGCCGCAACAGGGCGCTGGCAGCGGCCGAGGGAAAAGCGACGGCCTCGGACGAGAAGACTGAGGTCTCGTCCGGGGTGTGACAGCCTCCGGTGTGAGGAACGCTCTGAGCGGGGCGGCTACGAGGAATCGTCCTCGTCGGCCGCCCCGCGGCTTTGACGCCATGGACGAATGTGCGGGGTCTTGACGGGTGGGGACGGGATGAGTTTCTGGGACGATCTGTGGCGCGGCCGTACGACGGACTTCGACGCCGGCAGCGCCGCGAGCAACTCCATCGAGCTGACCAAACGGCACCAGCGGGTCTCGCTCACCAAACAGGGCGCCGCGACCGGGCATCTGCGCATCAACCTGTCGTGGCGGATGCGTACGTCGGACATCGGCGGCCCCAAACGGCAGAGCCTGTGGCGCCACCCCTTCCAGGCGCTGAAGCCGGAGGCGGTCCAGGGGCACACCCAGAGCATGGTCAACGTCGACCTCGACCTGGGCATCCTGTACGAGCTCGCCGACGGCACGAAGGGGGTCGTGCAGCCCCTGGGCGGGTTCCTCGGCGACACCAACGCGCCGCCGTACGTCAAGCTGAGCGGGGACGACCGGTTCGGGTCGGCGTCCGGGGAGACGGCGTACGTCAACCTTGACCACCGGGACGAGATCAAGCGGTTGCTGGTGTTCGTGTACATCTACGACCAGACGCCGGCGTTCGACCGGACCCATGCGGTGGTGACGCTCTATCCGAGCAACGGGCCTCGGATCGAGATAGGTCTGGACGAGCGGCACTCGCAGGCTCGGTCGTGTGCGGTGGTTTTGATCGAGAACGTGAAGAACGAGTTGATCGTTCGGCGGGAGGTCAAGTTCGTCTACGGGTTTCAGGCGGAGCTTGATCGGTTGTACGGGTGGGGGTTGCAGTGGGGGAGGGGATACAAGACGAAGGCTGAGCGTTGAGTTTCGGGTGCGGGTCGGTGGGGGCTGGTCGCGCAGTTCCCCGCGCCCCTATAGGGCGCGCTCGTCTCAGCGTCCGATGAACTGTGGGCCCTGGGGGGGTAGGTGGAAGTCCGGGGACGGGCCCGGGGATGTTGCCACCGGATGGGGGTAACCGTAGGCGGGCTGAGGAGGGAGGGTGGGCGGGTGTTGGACTGTCGTGGCCGCCGAGGTGTCCGTGGGCGGGGCGTTCGTGGTGTCCGGGAACGGTTCCTCGGCCGGCTGGTCCTCCACCGAGATACCGAAGTCGGTGGCCAGGCCCTCCAGGCCGTTCGAATACCCCTCGCCCAGCGCGCGGAACTTCCAGCCGTCGCCGCGTCGGTACAGTTCGCCGCAGATCAGCGCCGTTTCCTCACCCGTCTCCGGCTTGACGTCGAAGTACGCAAGCGGTTCCCCGTCCGCGACCGCCCCGTCGTACAGCATGATGCGCAGAGACCGTACGCGGTCGAAGGCGACGCCGTCCGCCGAGGCGACCAGCAGAATCTGTCCGACTCCTGACTCGACACCGGTCAGATCCGTCTGGATCGTGTCGGTCAGGCCCTCGGCCACCCGTTTCTTGCCGAGCCGCCAGACCTTGCCCGAGGGGTGCCGGGGCTGGTTGTAGAAGACGAAGTCCTCGTCGGAGCGCACACGTCCGTCGGGGCCGAGGAGCAGCGCCGAGGCGTCGACATCCGGAACCCCCTGCCCGGGCGTCCAGCGCAGCACGGCGCGCACCGTCGTGGCTTCGAGCGGGACGTTCGACCCCTTCAGCATCGCGTGCGTCATGCGGTCATCCTGCCTTCTCGGTCCTGGTCACGACAACGCGGGGGCATCCGTTCTGCGTGTCCGCGTTACCTGAACTTCATTCTCAGTGGGAACCCCTGACACGGATCCCTACGTACTATTACCGGCCACCCAGCAACACTCGACCGACAATCGATCACCACTCGACCGGCAGCCAGCCACCACAGGGGAGTTTCATGCGTCATTTCGGGCACATCGCCCCTGAGGTACGACAGCGCCTGTTCCACCAGGAGCCGTGCGAGTTCTCCGCCGACTCCCCGGCCCGGGTGCTCGCCACGGCCCTGGGGGCCACCCTGTACAGCCCGGCCACCCGCCCGAACCTCGCCGACGCCGTCGTCAAACAGGTCGCCCGCGGTGTCGTCTCGATGGTGTTGTGCCTGGAGGACTCGATCGACGACTCGGAGGTCGAGGACGCCGAGGAGAACCTGGTGCGGGAGTTCCGGGTGCTCGCCGAGCGCCCCGACGCCGCGACCGGGCTGCCGCTGCTGTTCATCCGGGTCCGTACGCCCGAACAGATCCCCGACCTCGTACAGCGCCTCGGGTCCACCGTCCGGCTGCTCTCCGGGTTCGTGATGCCCAAGTTCACCGAGGAACGCGGGATGCCGTTCCTGGAGGCACTCGCCGACGCCGAGGCCGCGAGCGGTCACCGGCTGTTCGGTATGCCGGTGCTCGAGTCCCCCGAGCTGATGTACCGGGAAACGCGCGTAGAGACCCTCGAGGGCATCTCCCGCGCCGTCGACAAGTACCGCGACCGCGTCCTCGCCCTGCGCCTCGGCGTCACCGACTTCTGCTCCTCGTACGGCCTGCGCCGAGCCCCCGACATGACCGCGTACGACGTCCACGTCGTCGCCTCCGTCATCGCCGACGTCGTCAACATGCTGGGGCGGGCCGACGGCACCGGGTTCACCGTCACCGGGCCCGTCTGGGAGTACTTCCGGGTCCAGGAGCGCATGTTCAAGCCACAGCTGCGCCGCAGCCCCTTCCTGGAGGGGCAGGCCGAGGAACTGCGTGAGAAGCTCATTGAGCACGCCATGGACGGGCTGCTCCGCGAGATCAGCCTCGACCACGCCAACGGTCTGCTCGGCAAGACCTGCATCCATCCCTCGCACGTGCTGCCCGTGCACACGCTGTCCGTGGTCAGCCACGAGGAGTTCAGCGACGCCCAGGACATCCTGCGGCCCGAGCGCTGCGGAGGCGGCGTCCTGAGGTCGGCGTACACGAACAAGATGAACGAGGTGAAACCGCATCGTGCCTGGGCCGAGCGGACCCTGATGCGCGCCGAGGTCTTCGGTGTCGCCAACGAGGACATCGGCTTCGTGGAGCTGCTCACCGCCGGTATCCCCGACTGACCCGCCCGGCATCCGCTCACCACACATGCTCATCACACATAGGGACTCATGAACAACGCTGTGCACAACGGGGTCTGGTCCGGGACCTGGGTCGCCGAGCGGCTCGGGGTCGAGCTGGTCGGCGACGACGAGCTGCGAGAGCTGCTCGGACTCGCCCTGCGGCGCAACCCCAAGCGGGCGCACCTGCTGGTGTCGAACGTGCTCGGCAAGCACGTCCCGCAGTCGCCCGCCGTCGTCTACGGGCACGGCTTCGCCCTGGGCAGGCGGGTGCGCGAGCTGCTGGGCGCCGACGAGTCCCGGCGCGCCGTCGTCCTCGGCTACGCCGAGACGGCCACCGGCCTCGGCCACTGTGTCGCCGACGGCGTGGGCCTCGCGCCCTACCTGCACTCCACCCGGCGCCCGGTCGAGGGCGTGGCCCGGGCCGGCGGCTTCGAGGAGTCCCACTCGCACGCCACCTCCCACCTCCTCCTCCCGGAGAACCCCGCCCTGCTGGCGGGCCCCGGCCCGCTGGTCCTCGTCGACGACGAGTTCTCCACCGGCAACACGGTCCTCAACACCATCCGAGCCCTGCACGAGCGCTACCCGCGCGAGCGGTACGTCATAGTCGCCCTGGTCGACATGCGCGCCCCGACGGACGTGGCCCGCCTGGACGAGTTCGCCGCTGAGATCGGCGCACAGATCGACCTGATAACAGCGGCAAAGGGCACGGTAACCCTGCCCGAGGGGGTGCTGGAGAAAGGGCAAGCACTGGTCGCCGGGCACGAGCAACCCACCTCAGGGGCGCGGGGAACTGCGCGACCAGCCCCCACAGACCCGCACCCGCCGAACAACCAGCCCACCCGAGTCGAACTGCGCTGGCCGGCCAAACTGCCGGACGGCGCCCGCCACGGCTTCACCCCCGGCCACCGAATACGCCTGGAGACCGCACTCCCCGCGATGGCGGCAACCCTCGCCGAATCCCTCCCCGAGGACGCGCACCGCGTCCTCGTCCTCGGCTTCGAAGAGCTGATGTACGCCCCCCTCCGCCTCGCCCGCGAGCTGGAGCAGGTGACGCAAGTCGCCGAGATCCGCTACTCGACGACCACCCGCTCACCCGTCCTCGCCGTGGACGACCCGGGGTACGCGATCCGCAGCCGCCTCGTCTTCCCGGCCCACGACGACCCGGCCGACGGGCCCGGCGAGCGCTACGCCTACAACGTGGCAGGCGCCGGCTTCGACGCCGTCGTCGCGGTCGTGGACTCGGCCGCCGACACACCCGAACTGCACGCCCCCGACGGCCTGTTGGCCACGCTCGCCGGACACACGCCGCACGTCCTGCTCGCCGTCGTCCCCTCGTACGTACCCGCTCCTCCGCACGTACCCGAAAGGCCCCGCATGCTGCCCGAGCCCCTCCGCGGTCCCGCGTTCTCCTCGTACCCACCGGACGAGGTCGGCTGGCTGCTGCAGGACCTCTCGGACGTCACCCTGGAGGCGCCCACCGAGGAGCGCGAGGAGGCGATCCAGGCGGGCGGTGCCCACTACGCCGAGTCGCTGCCGGTCGAGTACCAGCCCAGCGACCAGTACCAGGAGCTGTTCCGCGCCGCCCTCGACACCTCCGCCGCCCGTATCGCCCAAGCGGTGGGCGCGGTCACGGAGTTGGTGCTCGCCGAGCGGTCGCCGCGTCCCGTACTCGTGTCGCTGGCGCGGGCCGGAACGCCCGTCGGGGTGCTGATGCGCCGCTGGGCCCAGCACCGGCACGGGCTCGAACTGCCCCACTACGCCGTGTCGATCGTCCGGGGCCGGGGCATCGACGCCAACGCGCTGCGCTGGCTGGCCGCCCACCACGACCCCGCCGACGTCGTGTTCGTCGACGGCTGGACCGGCAAGGGCGCCATCACCCGCGAACTCGCCGACGCCATCGAGGAGTTCGAGGCGTCCGACGGCATCACCGGCTTCGACCCGGAGATCGCGGTACTGGCCGACCCGGGCTCCTGCGTCCGGACGTACGGCACCCGCGAGGACTTCCTCATTCCCTCCGCCTGCCTCAACTCCACGGTGTCCGGCCTGATTTCACGGACCGTCCTGCGCGCGGACCTGGTCGGCCCGAACGACTTCCACGGCGCCAAGTTCTACCGCGAACTCGCCGGCGCCGACGTCTCGTTGGACTTCCTCGACGCCGTCGCCGCCCGCTTCCCCGAGGTCACGGACGCCGTCGACAGCACGGTGAAGGAACTGCTGTCCGGCGACCGCGCCCCGACCTGGGAGGGCTGGGCGGCGGTCGAGCGGATCAGCGAGGAGTACGAGATCCACGACGTCAACCTCGTCAAACCCGGCGTCGGCGAGACCACCCGGGTGCTGCTGCGCCGCGTCCCCTGGAAGATCCTGGCCCGCGCCGGAGCGGGCGCCGACCTCGACCATGTACGCCTGCTCGCCGAGCAGCGGGGCGTACCCGTCGAGGAGGTGGCCGAACTCCCGTACACCTGCGTGGGGTTGATCCACCCCAAGTACACACGGGGCGCGACCGGCGCCGACGGCAAGGCGGTGTCGGTATGAGTCCCGTCCTGGTCGCCAGCGATCTCGACCGCACCCTCATCTACTCCGCCGCCGCACTCGCGCTGACCATGCCGGACGCCCGCGCGCCCCGGCTGCTCTGCGTCGAGGTGCACGAGACCCGGCCGCTGTCGTACATGACGGAGACGGCCGCCCAGCTGCTCACCGAGCTCGGCGACGCGGCGGTCTTCGTACCGACGACCACCCGGACCCGTAAGCAGTACCTGCGCATCAACCTGCCGGGGCCGGCACCGAAGTACGCGATCTGCGCGAACGGCGGGCACATCCTCGTCGACGGTGTCGCCGACCAGGACTGGCACGCGCGGGTGCAGGCGCGGCTCGCGGACGAGTGCGCGTCTCTGGACGAGGTCCGGGAGCATCTCGCCGCCACCGCCGACCCGCTCTGGGTGCGCAAGCACCGTATCGCCGAGGACTTCTTCGCCTATCTCGTCGTCGAGCGGGAGCTGCTCCCCGAGGAGTGGGTGAAGGAACTGGCCGTCTGGGCGGAGGTCCGCGGCTGGACCGTCTCCCTCCAGGGCCGCAAGATCTACGCCGTCCCGAAGCCGCTCACCAAGAGCGCGGCGATGCGCGAGGTCGCGCGGCGGTCCGGGGCGACGCTCACGCTTGCGGCCGGTGACTCGCTGCTCGACGCCGATCTGCTTCTTGCCGCGGATCGGGGCTGGCGCCCTGGGCACGGCGAGCTGGCGGAGACGGAGTGGAAGGCCGAGACCGTCACCGCGCTTCCCGAGCGGGGGGTTGCCGCCGGGGAGCGGATCCTGCGGGAGTTTCTTCGGGAAGTGCGGTAGGGATCTTTTAGGGGTGCCGTGAGGGGTTGTCGGGTCGCTGCTGCGCCGTTGTGGCTGGTCGCGCAGTTCCCCGCGCCCCTTGGGGGCGCCCGTGTGCACGGCGTTTCATGCGTACGGCGATGAACATGGCCAGGGCCACTGCCGCGCCCGCCAGCACCACCTTCGAGTACGCGGAGACGACCGTCGTGACCTCTGTCCAGTTGTCGCCCAGCAGGTAGCCCGCGCACACGAAGGCCGTGTTCCACAGGGCGCTGCCGAGGGTGGTGAGGCCCAGGAACACCGGCAGTGGCATGCGTTCGACGCCGGCCGGTACGGAGATCAGGCTGCGGAAGACGGGGATCATCCGGCCGAAGAACACCGCCTTCGTGCCGTGCCGCAGGAACCACGCCTCGGTCTTCTCGATGTCCGCCACCTTGATCAGCGGCAGCCGGGCGGCGATCGCGACGGTGCGGTCCCGGCCGAGCAGCGCGCCGACCCCGTACAGGGCGAGCGCGCCGACGACCGAGCCGGCCGTGGTCCACAGGAGCGCGGCGAACAGGCTCATCTGCCCGGTGCTCGCCGCGAATCCGGCCAGCGGCAGGATCACCTCGCTCGGCAGCGGCGGAAAGAGGTTCTCCAGGGCGATGGCGAGCCCGGCGCCGGGGGCGCCGAGCGTGTCCATGAGGTCGGTGACCCACTGGGGTGCGGCCGTCGTGGCTGTCATTCGGCCAGGCTAGGAAACCCAACCTGAAGAGACCCTGAACGCCCTCAGCCGCAGCAGCCCCCACCGCAGCAACCGCCGCCTCCGCCACCGCTCGCGCGCGGTGCCGACGCCGGTGCGGACGCCGAGCCGCCGACGGCGACCGTCGACAGCAGCTTCACGGTGTCGTCGTGACCGGCGGGGCAGTCCGCGGGGGCGGCCGACTCGGCCATCGGGCGGCTCAGTTCGAACGTGTCGCCGCAGGTGCGGCAGCGGTACTCGTAGCGAGGCATGCGCACAGGTTAGTCCCCAATTGCTCGTCCTGTGCAGCCCACAGGTTTCGGACGTGGTCCTTTCCGCCCATTCCCCGTGTGGAGAACGTGCGAAGATCGCTGGTATTTTGTGTTTGCCGCGATGACTCGTGAAGTCGGGGAATTCAGGGCTGCGCGGAGTGCGGAGGGGCGTGTCGTGATGCGGGAACCGGATGAATCGGACGCCACTCTGCATTTGCGCATATCTGACTTAGATATTGACCCCGGGTCGGGAAACAGGCGTAAAGCCCGGTTGGCTCGTAAATCCCGCCGGGTAATTCTCTCGGGGCTTCTCGGCCGCCTCGCGGCCCACGCGCCGAAGTACCCGCGGCCCGGCCGTACCGGCTGGCGGCGCTGGATACCCTCCTGGCGCCAGTGGGCAGGGGGTGTACTGGGCTCCCTGGGCGTGAGCGCCCTGCTGCTCGGCATCGCCTACGCGGCCACCGACATTCCCGACGACCTCAACACGTACGCCACCCAGCAGGACAATGTGTACTTCTGGGCCGACGGCACGCCCATGGCCCGCACCGGCTGGGTGCAGCGGCAGGCGATGCCGCTCAACGAGGTCCCCGAAGGGGTGCGCTGGGCGGTGCTCGCCGCCGAGAACGCGAGTTTCTACAGCGATTCCGGCATTTCCCTCAAGGGCATCAGCCGCGCCCTTTTCCGTACCATCGGCCAGGGGGACACCCAGGGTGGATCGACCATCACCCAGCAGTACGTCAAAAACGTCTATCTCAACCAGAACCAGACGATCGGCCGCAAGTTCACCGAGGCCATGATCGCCCTCAAGCTCGACAACCGGATGAGCAAGGACGACATCCTCGAGGGCTACCTCAACACCAGCTGGTTCGGCCGCGGCTGCTACGGCATCCAGCGCGCCGCCCAGGCCTACTACGGCAAGGACGTCAGCCGGCTCGACGCGAGCGAGGGCGCGTTCCTCGCCTCCCTCCTCAAGGGAGCCGGCCTGTACGACCCGACCCTGAGCCGCGCCAACCGCGCCCGCGCCGTGGATCGCTGGTCCTGGACCCTGGACCGGATGGTCGAGATCGGCAGACTGACGCAGGCCGAGCGGGACAAGTTCACGAAGTTCCCGGAGCCGCTGAAGAGCAACCCGCTGTACGACACCGGTGAGCAGACCGACTACCTGGTGGAAGTGGCCTCGCAGTACGCCAGGAAGACCGCGAAGATCTCCGACAAGGACTTCGACCTCGGCGGCTACCAGGTCTACACGACGTTCGACCGCGCACGGGAGCGCAAGCTCGCCGACGCCGTCACCAAGGCCCGCAAGAAGGCGCTGAAGGACGATCCGAGCGCGGCGAAAACCGCCCACTACGGCGCCGCCTCGGTGGCCGCCGACGGCCGGATCCTCGCCGTGTACGGCGGCCCCGACCACCGTACGCAGGGCTACAACGAGTCCAACTCCACCACCGTGCCCGCCGGTTCGGCTTTCCTGCCGTTCGTGTACGCCGCCGGGCTCGACCACGGGGTGCGCAAGAGCCGGGACGTGGAGGCGACACGTGTCACCGGGGAGACCCTGTACAACGGCGACGACGACGTGCCGGTGATGACGCCCGAGGGGCCCTACTGGGACCGCAGCGGCAAGAAGGTGTACGCCAGCAACGACGGCGACCGGTCCTACGGGCAGATCTCCCTGCGCCGGGCGCTGGAGCTGTCGGTGAACACGCCGTTCATGCAGCTCGGCATGGACACCGGCCTCGACAACGTTCGCGCGACCGCCGAGGCCGCCGGTCTGCTGCCCGCCAGCATCGGGGCGCAGGTGCCCGCGCTGTCGATGGGCACCTCCACGCCCAGCGCGATCCGCATGGCCGGCGGCTACACGACGTTCATCGCGGGCGGCAAACGCACCGAGCCGTACTCGGTGCGCAGGATCACCCGCAACGGCATCGGCGTAGGCCTCCACATCCCCACCCCGACCCGCGCGATCGGCTCCGTGGCGGCCGAGGAGGTCACCTCCGCGCTCGCCGACACCTTCCGCGCCGCCCACCCCGCCGCCGCGGCGTCCGCCGTCGGACGGGTGACGGGGAAGGCGGGGACCAATCCGGACGACACCGCCTCCTGGTACGTCGGCACACACGACTTCGTGTCCACGGCTGTCGTCGTCTACCGCATCGACCTGGCCAAGAGCCTCGAACCGCTGCCGTTGAAGGGTCTCGCCGGGACCGCCGACGACAGCGTCCCGTACGGCATCTGGTCAGGCGCCATGGGCCCGCTCGGCTGACCACCGGAGCGGTGCCCCCACCCCCCTCGAAATGAGCAGGACATGAGACAACCGTCGGGCCGCCGTCGCAGGGCCCCGGCAACGCGTCCCCCCGCCAATCACCGGCCGCGCATCGCGGCGTACCTCGTCGTCGCGTCCCTGGCGCTCGCCTCCCTGACCGCCGGATATCTGACGGTGGGCCGCCCCGACCGCACCGCGCCGACGGCCTCCGTGGGGCCCGGGGACACCCTGAACGCCCCCGGGCAGGCGAGCGGCGAACCGAAGTGGGACGGCAGGACCAGGGTCCTGGGGGACGGTTCCACCTCGTACACCGGCCCGCAGCAGGGCCGGTTGAAGGCGGTACCGCTCAAGCCCGGTGAGAAACCGCCCCAGTTCGTCGTCTTCTCCTGGGACGGCGCACTCGCGGGCGACGACGAACTCTTCACCCACTACCGGGAGATGTCCGCGAAGTACGACGCCCACATGACGTTCTTCCTCACCGGCATCTACCTGCTGCCCAAGAGCAAGGCGAACCTCTACAAGCCCCCGCAGCACGCGGCCGGTTCGGCGGCGATCAGCTACGCCACCGACGACCACATCCGCACCACCCTCGACGAGCTCGGCAAGGCCTGGCAGGAGGGCAACGAGATCGGCACCCACTTCAACGGCCACTTCTGCGGCAAGAAGGGCGGCGGCGACTGGAGCGTCGCGGAGTGGAAGAGCGAGATCGACCAGTTCTTCTCCTTCGTGCAGAAGTGGAAGACCAACACCGGCTACACCGACCTCGCCCCGCTGCCGTTCGACATCAAGAAGGAGGTCACCGGCGGGCGCGCCCCCTGCCTGGAGGGCCAGGCGAACCTGCTGAAGGCCGCCAAGAGCTACGGCTGGCGCTACGACGCGAGTTCGGCGGGCGACTTCCAGATCTGGCCCGAGAAGAAGAACGGCATCTGGGACTTCCCGCTCCAGATGGTCCCGTACGAGGGAGGCAAGTACCAGGGCCTCTCCATGGACTTCAACTTCCTCTACAACCAGTCCAAAGGCGAGACCGACGGCCCTGCGGCCAACCACGCGCGCTGGCAGCGAGAGACCGTCGACGCCTACAAGGCGGGCTTCGACCGGGTGTACTACGGCAGCCGCGCACCGCTGTTCATCGGCAACCACTTCGAGGAGTGGAACGGCGGCATCTACATGAAGGCCGTCGACGAGGTCATGGCGGCCGTGTGCGTGCAGGAGGACGTCAAGTGCGTCTCCTTCAAGGAACTCGCCGACTGGCTCGACGTCCAGACCCCGGCGACGCTGGAGCGCCTGCGCGGCCTGGACCCGGCGCAGTCACCGGACTGGTCGACGGTCGTGAAGTAACCCGATACATCTGACGGACCGTCAACTTCCTTACGCGCAAAGGGGATCCCCGTTCACGGGAGCTCCACATCGCATGCGAAAATTCCACAACCCGGCATCCCCCATCGCCGGGGCAAGAGGGGATACATACGTGAAGTCAAGCAACAAGGGCCGTACACGCAGCCGCGCCGCCATAGTCGTCGCGGCCGCCGCGTCGGTCGCCGCCGGAACGGCGCTGCTGCCGGCCGCGAGCGCCAGCGCGGCGACCGCCCGCTCCACCGCCCCGGTCGTGGACCAGCAGACCAGGGCCACCTTCCAGCGCCTTGCCGACGCGGTCTTCACCGACCGTACGGACGCGCTGGTCGACGGCGGCCAGGGCACCCGGAAGAAGCCACTGACCAAGAGCTTCTCCGGCGCCGTCAAGCTGTCCGCCGCGCTGGCCCGCAGCGAGAACACCGCCCTGTCCTCGCTCGACCAGCGCAAGGCCCGCCTCGCCGCGCTCGGCGAGAGCTACAGCAAGGCCGACACCACCGTCACCCTGAACAGCACCCGCGTCCAGGGCACCAAGGCCGAGGCCGAGGTCACCGAGACCACGACCCTGACCTACAAGAAGGTCCGCGGCGACGAACCGGGGACCACCGGCTTCCAGGCCCACCACAAGCTGACCTTCACCGCCGACGCGCGCGGCGACTGGCAGCTGACGGGCATCCGGAACACCGACCCGGCCGCCGCCGGCATCGCGGTGAACCAGCCGGCCCAGCCGTCCACCGGCGCACGCGTCGCCCGGGTGGCCTCCGGCCCCACGCCCAAGGCCCCCCGCGCCGCCACCACCCGCACGGCACCGGCCAAGGCCAAGAAACTCACCGGCACCACCTTCAACTACAAGGCCATGGCCACGTACGCGGAGAAGTACTGGAAGAACTACAACACCGCCTACCCCAACTTCAACGGGCACGGAGCCGGCGGCGACTGCACCAACTTCGTCAGCCAGTCCCTGAAGGCAGGCGGCTGGAAGCACGTCCCCGGCTACGTCTACGACTACACCCGGTGGTTCGGCAACGCGGAGATCCAGTCGGACTCGTTCGTCGGCGTCAACGAGTGGTCCTGGTTCGCCCAGAACTCGAAGCGGACCACCAGCCTCGCGTACGTCTACCAGATGGACGTCGGCGACGTGCTCCAGATGGACTTCAACCGTGACGGGTCCAAGGACCACACGATGATCGTCACGTACCGCAGCCCCCAGGGCGTGCCGTACCTGACCTACCACTCCGCCAACACCTACCGCAGGTCGGTGGCGAGCATCATCGCGTCCGAGCCCAACTCGTACTACTACGCCTACCGCACCTGACAGCCCCGGTCCCGCCGCTACGGCCCCTCACCGGGCCGGGGCGGCGGGCCTCCGCCGCTCAGTGGGCGCTCAGTGGGCAGTGGCGGTCCCGCGTTCCTCACGGATACGGGCCACGACACCCGCCACCGCCTGCCGCACCGCCTCCGTCTCCGTCAGGAAGTGCCAGTAGTCGGGGTGACGGCCCTCCAGCCCGGCGATCGCGCGCTCCAGCCGCGCCACCGACTCGTCCAGCGGACGCGCGTGCCGAGGCTCAGGGGTGTTGCGCCCCGACATGGCCAGCCGCTGGGCGTCCCGGATCGCGAAGCGCGTACGGTCGATCTCACTCTGCGGGTCCTTCTGCACGGCGTTCAGCCGCCGCAACCGGTCCCCGGCCGCCGACACCGCCTCGTCGGTGGTGTTCAGCAGCGCCCGAACCGTCGACAGCAGCGCCGTCGCGTCCGGCCAGCGCTGCGCGTCCCGCGCCGCCTGCGCCTCCCTGAGCCTGGCCTCGGCCTGCCGTACATGGTCCGCGGCCTGCTCCGGTACGTGCTGCAGATCCTGCCAGCACTCCGCCGAGAACCGTCTGCGCAGCTCGCTCAGCACCGGCTCCACCTGCCCCGACCTGGTCGTCAGCGCCTCGGCACGGGTACGCAGCGACACCAGCCGATGGTCGATCTCGGCGGCCCGCTCCGGCAGCCGCTCCGCCTCGGCCCGTACCCCCTCCGCCTCGCGCGCGACCCGGTCGGCCCGCTCCAGCGTCTCCGGCACACCGTGCTGCCCGGCACCCTGGTTGAGCCGCGTCAGCTCGGGCCCGAGGGCGGCGAGCCGCGCGGCGAGATCGTCCGCCCGCAGCCCCGACCCCCGTACCCCGTCCAGGGCGTTGGAGGCGGCCAGCAGCGACTGGCGGGCGCGCTCCACCGAGGGCGCGAGCCGGGCCAGCTGCGTCTCCGCCTTGCCGAGCAGCGGCCCGAGCCCGTCCGCGAAGCGGTCCAGCTCCTGCTTGACCCGCCCCAGCTCCTCCTTGGCCCGGGTCAGCTCGGAGCGGGCGTGGGAGGCGGCCGAGGCCTCCAGGTCGTCGCGGTCGAGGTCATGGGCGTCGATGGCGGTGATGTACTGCCCGCTGACTTCGTCGATCCGCCGCCCGAGCCCCTCGAAGTCGGCGACCGCGCGCCGGGCGGCGGGGGTGTCGTCGACCGCCTTGATGGTCTCTATCGAGATCCGCAGATCCCGCTGGGCGGTGTCCAGTTCGTAGAAGGCGGCGGCAGCGGCGTCCTTCGCGGACTGCGCCTCGGCACGCTGGCTCTCGGCCCGCCCACCGAACCACCGCCGGGTACCACCACTGGCGAAGGCGGCGGGCAGGGCGAGAAGCAGCGGCAACGGCAGCAGTACGAGCGTCAGCGCGTCCCGGGCCGCGACGAGCGCGCCGGTGCGCGGGACCCGGGGAGGGCGGTGCCGACGGTGCTGTGGACGATCCGGCGAGGGGTGAGGCGATGGGTGAGGTGAGGGGTGAGGTGAGGGGGGAGGCGATGGGTGAGGCGACTGGTGCGCGCGCGGCGCAATCGGCGTGTACGGCTCAGAAGTAGTCGCCGTCACATCCCTCTCCCGTGCTGTGTTCCGCCCTGCCCGGTTCATTGTCCCACCGGTAGAGGACAAACACACGGCCCGGTCGGTTCGCGCTGCGCGTACCGGTCACGAATCGAACCGCGTCCCTGACGTCACGGGACCACCGCGCGGCTCACTCCCCGGCGAACCGCACCCGTATGCTCCCGTCCTGCGTCTTCGCGGACACCACATGCGCACTGCGCTCGGTGCGCGGCACCGACACCTTCACGGAGCCGTCGTCGGAGTCCGCCGTCACCCGGTACGTATCGCGGGGCAGCTCGATCGTGAGCGAGCCGTCGTCGCTGCTCGACTCCACGAGGTCCGGCGCGGCGGCGAGTTCGAGCCGCACCGAGCCGTCCTCCGAGTGGGCCCGCACCTGCTGGGAGCGCACACCGAGGGCGCGGATCGAGCCGTCGTCCGTGTGCAGCTTCAGCGGGCCCGTGGAGTCCTGCACGGTGACGGAGCCGTCCTCGGAGCGGATGTCGAGGGCCTGGTCGAAGCCGCGCGCGGTGACCTTCCCGTCTCCGTTCCGCACGATCACCGAGACCCCGCGCGGCACTTCGATCCGGTGTTTGGCGGCGCAGTCGGCGACCACGCCCGAACACTTCACCCGCAGCTTGAGCCGGTCGTCCTTCATGGCCCAGGTCACCTTGGGATCCTTGCCCAGGGCGACGGACCCCTGGAACCAGCGGGTGACCTCTATCCGGCCCGCCTTGTCCGAGTCCGTGGCGACGATGTCGAGCCCCGACTCGTTCGAGTCGACGGTCAGCGTGCGCCCGCGCAGGTCGAAGGAGCGGTGCTCCGGGTCCTTGTCGTCCCCGGCGGAGGCACACGCCGACGCGGCGGCGACGAGCGCGACCACGACACCGGTGACGGCGACGACACGGATGCGGGCGCGGGAGCGGGCGCGGGCGTGAGCATCGAGAGCGCGGGTGCGGATGCGCGGAAACGCTGAACGGGCCATGGTCCTACTCCCCCTGAGGCGAACGCGGGACCGGTGATCGGCGATCGGTGGAGCCGGCCCTGCGACACTCTTCGACCGTACGGAGCGGGGGCCCGCCCGGGCATCCGGGACGCTCCCGGAAGAAAGGTAGGGAAAACCCCCGGATCCGGGGGCATGGATGTCAGGGGCGGATACGAGTTTGCGAGGCAGTACCCCGGGCAATGTAGGCTGACGACTCGTCCTGGGCGCGTAGCTCAGCGGTAGAGCGCCGCCCTTACAAGGCGGATGTCGGCGGTTCGAAACCGTCCGCGCCCACCAGGGCTGATTAGCAGCTCAGAGGCCTCTTGGGGTAAATCCCCGGGAGGCCTCTCCTGTTGGAGCGTCTCCCGACGCGCGCCAGACATGCGGCGCACGCATCGGTGACGAACGGCGTGGCCGTGTCGGTCTCACCCACGAAGCGGCGCCCGACCGCGCCGGAATCGACCGGCCCTCCATCGTGCTCACCGAGCAGGGGAGCGGAAGCGGAACGGGCGCTCAACACCCTGCTCCTGAGCGCCGAGGCGATCGGCGTAGACCTCGCTACCTCCTCCCCGCCCGTACTCGGGCCATCCGGCCAGGTCGGAAGGCTGAGGGCCCGGACCGCCCGGCCGGTTCGAATGGAGCTTGAACTTTCACACAAACTCCCCCAGTACTCGCCGGTAAGCCAATCCGAAGGCTTTGCTTCCGTTATACGGTTCCGGAGATCTCGCAAGGCACGCCCGTCCAGGGAGCCCATTTTTCCCCCGGTGACTCCCGGCGCATGCGCCTGCCCGCATCCCAAACCCCCACGGAGTTTCGCCATGTCCAAGCACAAGTTCGTCGCCGAGCACCGAGGCCTCCTGGCCGCCGGAGCCGCTGTCGCCGCCATAGGTATCGCGGCGGGTGTGGTGGCCACGGCGGGCGCCGCCACACCGCAGGACATCTCCAAGGCCCCCGTGCGCAAGGTCGTCGTCGCGACGACGTTCTCGCCGGTGAGCGATGCGGCCGGGGCCAAGGCGGTGACCTACAAGCAGGATCTGGTGCCGGCAGGCGCGAGGGTCCAGGTGAAGGAGGAGCTGCGCCGCCAAGGCGGGACGCGTATCGAGCTGCGCCTGCGGGGCCTGGTCCCGAACCGCGTCTACGGCGTCCACGTCCACACCAAGCCGTGCGGGGCGCTGCCCGCTGATGCCGGGCCGCACTACCAGGACCGGGTGGACCCCACGCAGCCCTCGGTCGACCCGGTGTACGCCAACCCGCTCAACGAGGTATGGCTGGACCTGACCACGAACAAGGACGGGTCGGACCGCTCCATCGCCGTCGTCGGCTGGCAGTTCCGTGAGGGCGCGGCACGTTCCGTGGTCCTGCACGAGATGGGCACCGCCATGCACCCGGGCCACGCCGGAACGGCCGGTGCGCGCCTCGCCTGCGTCAACGTGCCGTTCGAGTAAGGACATCCCGGCCCGGGGGGAAATCCTCCCGGGCCGCCGTTCCGCAACCGCAACCGGTTCGTGCCTGTGGAACTGCGGCTTCCACATGGTCAACACAGACTTGTCATGGTGTGATCACAGGATGGTCGGTTTTCTCATCCGTCGCCTGCCCTTCTGGATCCGCGAGCCCCTGCTCATCCTGATCGGGTCCGTCTTCGGCGTGCGCATCATGTACCTCGCCGTCGTCGAGCAAAATCTGGGTGCGGCCGGTATCGGCGCGGTGTTCCTCCTGGTCGCCGCGGTCAGCGTCTACAGGGTGGTCAGGGCCCTGCGCGCACGCCGCAACCCGAGTCCGGTGATCCCGGCGGCCGGGACAGTGGTCGGCGCCGCCGCCCAGGCCCAGGTGCCGGTTCAAGGCCAGGCTCCGGCCCCGGCTGCGGTCCAGGCCTCGGCTCCGGTCAGGGTCCAGGCCCCGGCCCCGGTCCACGCCCCGGCCCCGGTCCAGGCCCCGGCCCCGGCCCCGGCCCCGGCCCCGGCCCCGGCCCCGGTCCCGGCCCCGGTCCCGGCCGGTCCGCCTCCCGCGCCGCGTGCTCCCGAGAAGGAGCCCAACGAGTGGGGCCAGGTCTTCGCGGCCGTGGCTGTGCTCGGGGTGATCGCGGCCGTCCTGTGGGTGGCCCCCAAGGTCCTGCCGTCCGACAACGCCAACAACTCCACCGAGCCCGCCTCGTGTTCGGACGGAGAGGGAGAGCACGAGAAGCTGCCGCAGGTCTACACAAAGGCGCCCCGGCCCGCCACCGGCGAAGAGCTGTGCGAGGCGCTCAACCGGCCGGACCTGGCCACGCTTCTCGGAACCCCCGAGGAGACCGCGAGCAGTGCTTCCGGCAGCAACGGCACCGCTCCCCTGACGGATGAGAAGGTCGCCGCGCCGGAGGGCCAGGTCGCGTTCGAGACGTACCACGTGCAGCTCCTGGCCACGTACAACCGCATGACCATCGACCAGTACGTGATGCTGATGAAGTACGGGAGTGAGCAGAACGTCCAGCACCTCAAGGTTCTCGGCCGGCCCGCGGTTCTCTCCTCGGATTACACGATGAAGATCGAGTTCAACCTCGGGGGCGCCAATTCCCCCAGACCTGTCACGAACGGCCCCCTGGCCAGGACGCTGACCGTGGCTCTCGACCGCGCCGACCGGGGCGGCTACTACGACCTCACCGTGTGGAGCGACACCGGAGCCCTCCCGGGCGACAGCGCTCTCCGCGCCATCGCCGAGAAGGTTCTCCCGACGCTTCCCGAACGGCCTGTTCGATAAGGCGCCGCCCGCGGGATCGTCACCGATGGCCCCTCGACGTTTTCGCCGGGGGGCCTTTTCGTGCGGCCGTCCCGTACGGCGGTTCGACGGCTGCCCCACGCAGCCAGGTGTGGTGTGCGCGACCTTCGGCTCGGGCCCACGTATGCGCCGGATATCGTGAGCGGCAGTTTGCCGGTGGGATCAGAGAGGTTTGCGGTGTCGGACGCGTCGGACGAGGGACGGCTCATCGCCGGGCGGTACCGCCTTACCGAGCAGATCGGTCGGGGCGGCATGGGCACGGTCTGGCTGGCCGCCGACGAGATGCTCAACCGCCGGGTCGCCCTCAAGCGACTGCACGAGGACTCCCGGTACGCCGACGACGAACTGGCCCTCATGTACGAGCGCACCCGCCGTGAGGCGCAGAGCGCGGCCCGGATCGCCCACCCGAACGTGGTCGTCGTACACGATGTCGTCGAGGACGACGGGCTGCCGTGCATCGTCATGGAGTACGTGCCGTCGACCACCCTCGGGGCCCTGCTCAAGAGCGGCGGAACCGTTTCACCCGAGGAAGCGGCCCGGGTCGGCCGGGGAATGGTCGGCGCGCTGCGGGCCGCTCACGAGGCCGGCGTACTGCACCGTGACGTCAAGCCGGGCAACGTCCTGCTCGCCGAGAACGGCCGGATCGTCCTCACCGACTTCGGCATCGCCACGGCGACCGGCACCAGCACCCTCACCCGGACCGGCGAGATCGTCGGCTCCATCGACTACATGGCACCGGAGCGCGTCCAGGGCGACACCCCCGGGCCCGCCTCGGACCTCTGGGCGCTCGGCGCGACCCTCTACCAGGCGGTGGAGGGGCAGCCCCCGTTCCGCAGGCTCACGCCGGTCGAGACGGCGTACTCCATTGTCACCGCCCCCCTGGAGCCGATGAAGCAGGCCGGCCCGCTCGAACCCCTGATCACGGCTCTGCTGGCCAAGGATCCGGCCGAGCGGCCCTCGGCGGAGGAGACGGAACTGGCCCTGCGGTCGGTGACCGAGGACACGGAGCCGCGCGCGTGGACGGCGTCCGTTCCGCTGTCGACGCCGGGACGGGCTCCGGACCCGGACCGTACCGGCGGCACGCGGAGACGGACCGGCGCCGGAAAGCTGCCCTCCGTACCCGAACCGCCTCGTCGTGGGCGAGGGCTCCGCACTGTTCTGTGGAGCGCGGTCGCGGTGATCCTGGTCGCCGGGGGCACGGCGGGCGGCCTCTACTACCTGAACGGGTCCGGTGACGACACACGGAGCGCGGGTTCGGCGACGAGCCCCACCCCGACGACCTACGCACCCTCGCCCGTCCCCGACGGCTACCACCTGGTCACGGAGGAGACGCTCGGCATCGCCTTCCCGGTGCCGGACGGCTGGACGCTGGACAGGCGGACGTCCGGTGGGGTCGTCTATGTCGACGAGACCCGTCTGGCCGGCCTCACCATCGGCATGGTCGACCCCGCCGGCGACCCCCTGGCGCACCTCACGCAGATCGAGGCGAACACCAAGGTCAACTATCCGGGGGACAAGTACCGCAAGCTCTATCTGCAGCGCACCACCTACCGGGGCCAGAAGGCCGCCGTCTGGGAGTTCACCTTCCAGGGCCGGGCCCGTGTCTTCCACGCCATCGAACTCGCCTTCGGGCAGGAGGGCGGCCGGGAGTACGACATCTACGTCTCGGCGCCCGAGGAGAAGTGGGACACCTACCGGCCGGTCTTCGACCGGGTACGGGAAGGTTTCCGCATCACGTCCCCGTCCACGTCCTGAAGTCCGGCCGCCGCACACCTCACGCCAGGCCTCAGGCCTCAGGCGCCTCTTCCATGTCCTCGTGCGCGTGCTTGAGCCGCGTGCGTGCGTCCACCCGGTCCGGGCCCGTGACCTCGGCCCAGAAGCGGTGGCCGCTCACGAACACCGCCAGCTCGTGTTCCCGGCGCCGCAGCTTCTCCACCTCGGCCTGTTCGTCGGCCGTCCAGCCCGGTGAGGCGGGGCGCTCCACCTTGCGCCAGCCTCCCGTGTCACTGAAACCGTCCAGCGGCTCGACCGACCAGGGGAGTCGCTTCAGCAGGGCGGACAGCTCGGCCCGGACCTGATGCAGCTCCTCCTGACCGGCCAGGAGGTCACTCGGGAAGTCATAGGTCGTCGCCACGCGGTAATGGTACGCCTGTTCGATTTTGAGATGCGAGTTCCTTCCGGTACTTCCTCCTCCACTTCATGCGAATGGCCGAGGGCACGCGCGAGACTGGAGGCATGTGCCGCAGCATCAAGACCCTTCGTCCGCCCGTACTCCCCGAAGAGGCCACCGAGGAGGAGATCAGGGCTGCCGCCCTCCAGTACGTCCGCAAGATCTCCGGCTTCCGGGCGCCGGCCGCCCACAACCGCGAGGTTTTCGAACACGCCGTCGACGTCATCGCGGCGGCCACGGCCGAACTCCTCGACGGCCTCGAGGTGCGGGGCGGCGGTGCCAGGGTGGTGAGGGACGATACGGCGACAGCCCGGCAGGCGTCGTAGGACGCGTGCCGGGCTGTCGTTCAGGTCAGCCGCCGAGCCTCAGCTCTGGCTCCACTTCTGGTTGTCACCCGTACCGCAGGCCCACAGCACCAGCTGCGTGCCGTTGGCCGTTGCCGCGCCGTACGCGTCCAGGCAGAGGCCCGCGTTGACGTTCGTGATCGTGCCGTCGGTGTTGACGTTCCACTTCTGGTTGTTGCCGCCGTGGCAGTCCCAGATGATGACCTTCGTGCCGTTGGTCGTGCCGCTGTCGTTGGCGTCCAGGCACTTGTTGCCGTACACCACGAGTTCCTTGCGGGAGGTGTACGTCCACGCCTGGTTCGAGCCGCCGTTGCAGTCCCACAGCTCGGCCTGGGTGCCGTTGGTGATCGTGTTGTTGAAGATGTCCAGGCAGCGCCCGGACTGCTTGCCGACGACCAGGCTGCCGTTCGTACCGGGCACCGGCTGGACGGTCAGCGTGCCCAGGGTCGGGCCGTTGGTGACGGCGAGCGTGTTGGCCGCGCCCTTGGAGAGGGCGACCTGGACGGAGATCGTGCCCGGGGTGGCGCCGGTCGGCGGGAACGACACGGTGGTGGCCGTCTGGCCGTTGACCTTGAGGGTCGCCGTACGGGCGGTGCTCGTGTTGTTCGTGTACGTGAAGTCGGCGACCGCGACACCCGTGTTCGCCGCGTTCACGCCGGTGTAGCGGGCGGACGAGTCGGGCTCGTACGCGCTGCTCGCCGCCTCCGTGGCGCCGCTGATCGTCCGCATGACCGAGCCGCCGGCCGGGACGCTGACGGTGTAACTCGTGCCGTACGAGCCGACGTTGGCGCGGGCCCACGGGTCACGGACGGTCGCGTTGGCGCCCGTCAGGCCGAGGTCGGACCAGCGCACGGTCATGTTCTGGGCGGAGGAAGTGCGGTTGAGCAGGACGACGGCACGGTTGCCGGTGCCGGACAGGACCTTGCCGTACACCTGGAGTCCGGTGGTGTCCTCGGCGACCTTGACGCCCTGGAGGCCGCGTGCGTCCTGGTCGACGGCGACGATCTCGGGGTTCTTGAGGATGTTCGCGGTCTCGGTGGTCATGGTGGCCAGGTTGTTGCCGGCCAGGAGCGGGGCGCCGGAGATGGCCCACAGGTCCATGTGGGTGCGGTTCTGGGCGGCGGTGAAGCCGTCCATGCCGACCATCAGCATGTCGGGGTCGTTGTAGTAGCCGGTGTGCTGGGCGGTGGGGTGGACGTTCCTGTCGTAGTTCATCAACAGGTTGGTCATCGAGGGCTTGTTGCCGTAGATGATGATGTCGTCGTTGGTCCGCCACATCGCGCCCTGGCCCGGGGCCCAGTTCCACGGGTTCTGCCGGCCCCAGTTGCACAGGGACAGGGTCATCGGGCGGCCGGTGGCGGCGGTGGCCTTGGTGATCGCGTCGCTGATGGCCTGGTAGGTCGTCGCCGCGTCGAGGCCCTCGGCGTCGCCGCCGCACCAGTCGACCTTCACGAAGTCGAAGCCCCACTGCGAGAACTGGAGCATGTCCTGGTCGTAGTGGCCCTCGCTGCCGGAGCCGGGGGCGGCGGGGCGGCCGGTCGGGTAGTAGTAGCCGCAGCCGTCCTTGCCCGCGTCGGTGTAGATGCCGGCCTTCAGGCCCTTGCTGTGGATGTAGTCGGCGATGGCCTTCATGCCGCCGGGCCACTCGGACTCGTCGATCGTGATGTTCCCGGCGCTGTCCCGGGTGCCCTGCCACCAGCCCTCGTCGATGTTGACGTAGTCGTAGCCGGCCGCGGGCAGGCCGGACGCGACGAAGGCGTCGACCTGGCCCTTGATCACGTTGTAGTCGATCTTCGCGGCGAAACTGTTCCAGGAGGCCCAGCCCATGGGGGCGGCGGGGACCGGTATCTGACGGGTGGAGGCGGCGACCGGGGCGCTGTTGTCGAGGGGGGTCGTTTCTTCGGCCTGGGGCTGGGCGAAGAGGAGGGCGGCGGTCGCCGCGGTCGTGAGGGCGAGGGTGCGGATGGCGGTGCGTCTCACGAGGGACGGGCGCGGCGGGGGGTACATGCGGCTCCTTGCCGGGGGCGCGGCGGTGCGATTCCCGGAGTCTTTGGTCGGTATGTCGAACTGCGATCGGCGAACCGAACGGGGGGGCGCGCTGAAATTAGAGCGGTGAGGGGTTTAAGTCAACGGGTGTGGCAGAGGTTGTTTTCCCAACGGGGTTACTGGGGTGGGGGATTGGGTGGGTTGAGGGGTGCGGAGGGGGGTTTGGGTGGGCGCCTGGGGGGGGTGGGGGTTCGGTGTGGTGGCGAGTGCGGGTGCGTGGGGGCTTGTCGCGCAGTTCCCCGCGCCCCCAAAACCATCGGTGCGGGTGTGTGGGGGCTTGTCGCGCAGTTCCCCGCGCCCCCAGAACGATGAGTGCGGGTGTGTGGGGGCTTGTCGCGCAGTTCCCCGCGCCCCCAAAACCATCGGTGCGGGTGTGTGGGGGCTTGTCGCGCCGTTCCCCGCGCCCCTGTCGGGGCGCGTCAGTTGGTCTGGGGTGTGGGGTAGAGGTGGGTCGGGTCGGCTGACAGGGCTGTTTTTACGTAGTGGCTGGGGGCGTCTACCAGTACCTCGATGGCGTCTTTCTGGACGCCGTCGAGGGTGGCTTGGGCCACGTTCGTCGGGTCGATCTTGGGGGCGTCGCGGCCCGCCATCATGTCGGTGTCCGCGGCACCCAGATGGACACCCTGGACGAGGGTTTTCTGGTCGGCGAGTTCGACGCGTACCGCGTTGGTCATGTTCCACTCCGCGGCCTTGGCCACCGAGTACGAACCCGACCCCTCGGCCGTGGCCACCCAGGACAGCACGGAGAGGATGTTGACGATCGCGCCGCCGCCGTTGGCGGCCAGGGCCGGCGCGAAGGCGCGGATGACCCTCAGGGTGCCGAAGAGGTGCGTTTCCAGGTCCTGCCGTACCAGGTCCAGGTCACTGGTCATGAGGTCGGCGCCGGTGGCGATGCCGGCGTTGTTGACCAGCAGCGTGACGTCCGGTGCCGACGCGGCCGCCTGTGCGATCGATTCCTCGTCCAGCAGGTCCAGGTGGAGCGGTACGACCCGGGGGTCCCGGATGTCGATCGACTCCGGGCGGCGGGCGGACGCGTAGACCTTCACGGCCCCGCGCTCCAGCAGTTGCTCGACGAAGCGTCGGCCTATCCCGCGGTTGGCCCCGGTCACGAGTGCGGTGGAACCGGCGATGTCCATGGTCGTTCCCTTCCCGGGCGGGCGTACGGTTCGGTCCCGCTCCAGGTCGCCTACGCTAAAACCTCACGTCGGCGTGAAGTGCAAGTCGGCGGGGCGTGACAGCGCCAACAGGAAGGGCTGCGATGCGAATTGGTGAACTGGCCGAACGGGCCGGCGTCAGCACGCGGGCCCTGCGCTACTACGAGGAACAGCTGCTGCTCAGTCCCGAGCGCACGTCCGGCGGCCACCGCGTCTACCCCGAGACGGCTGTCGACCGGGTGAAGATCATCCAGCAGCTCTACACCGCAGGACTCGGCAGCCGCCTGATCGCCGACCTCCTGCCCGCCATCGAAGCCCGCTCGATGGGCCCCGAACTGCTGGACCGCCTGTCCGACGAGCACGCCCGCATCGAAGCGAGGGCCGCCGAGTTGCGCACGGCGGGGCGCAGGCTGGCGGTACTGATCGGCCTTGCCGCCGACCCCGACACGGCAGCCTGCCGGACTTCACTCGACCCGGGTTCGGAGTGAGGAAGGGAGTTTGCCTCGCAGGGGGTGGATCTCCCTCAGGCGCCGGTCACTTGTGGGCGGCGCATCAGGAAGGCCGCTCCCGCGCCCGCGCCGAAGAGGGCCGCCACGGATACGCCCGTCGCCAGCCAGGTCGCGCCCATCAACTGGCCGCCGAAGTAGCCGAGGGCGACGCTGTACGCGGCCCAGGCCAGGCCGGCCACGATGGACCACGGGAGGAACTCGCCGACCCGGCGGTGGGCGGCGCCCGCGCCGAGGGAGACGACCGAGCGGCCGGCCGGGGCGAAGCGGGCGACGACGACCAGGATGCCGCCGCTGTGCGCGAGGGCCTGGCCGAGACGTTCCTGCGCGTTCGTCAGGCGCCGGGAGCGGGCGATCGCGCGGTCCAGACGGGCCCCGCCGTGCCAGGCCAGCCGGTAGGCGACCAGGTCGCCGAGGACCGACGCCGTGGCCGCGCACAGGGTGAGCGCGAGGATGTCGGGGACCTCCTGCGGCACTTGGCCGGTGGCGGCTCCCGTACCGGCGGCGGCCGTGGCGGCCGTGATGACCAGGACACCGCTCGGCAGCACCGGCACCAGGACGTCGAACAGTACGGACACACCCACCAGGGCGTAGATCCACGGGGTCCCGGTCAGTGACCCCACACTCTCAAGCACCGCAGACTCCCCGAAACTCCCCCGTCGGCCCGATCCGTGCCGCTACCTCGCGGGGGAGCGCACGGGCGGCCTGTGACAGCCATACAGCGTACGCGGGGGGTCTGACACGAGATCCACGGGGGGCGCATGTGTTCGGCACACGATGTTCACCCTGACGTACGCCGGTGCCCGTCCCCCGGGGCGGCGGGACGGGCACCTATGTAGGACGGATCAGACGGTCACCGGGGAGTTCTTGTCCGTCTGCTCGGCCGAGCCCTTCGTCGCGTTCGACCTCGACGAGCGCCTCGCGAGGAACCGGTCTACGCCGAAGGCGCCGGAGCCGGTGAAGACGAGCAGGAAGAAGGCCCAGCAGAAGGCGGCGGCCAGTTCGCCCTGGTTCTGGATCGGCATGAGGGCGTTGGGCTGGTGGACGTCGAAATACGCGTACGCCATCGCGCCCGACGCGATGAACGAGGCTGCGCGGGTGCCGAGGCCCAGCAGGACCAGGGTGCCGCCGACCAGCTCGATCACGGCCGCGTACCAGCCGGGCCAGGTGCCGGCCGCCACCGCCGGCTCGTCGCCGAGGACACCGAACAGTGAGCGGGCGCCGTGGCAGGCGAAGAGCAGGCCGACCACGATCCGGAACAGGCCGATGGCGTAGGGCTGGGCGTTGTTGAGGCGAGCGGACATGTGGGGGTTGTCTCCTTCGGTCGGGGATCGTTCCGTCCGAGGGCTCAGCTCAGGCTCAGTTACAGGCTCAGGTCTCAGGTTCCAGGCCTCAGTTCTCGGGATGTGGGCCGAGGCTGAGTGGCGAGGACGGATCGGTCCGGTGGGGGCGGAACCGAGCGGGTAATCCACCGTAGGGCGGCCTGATCAATGATTGCAAGTTCAACATTTGGCCATCGCTTTTCCTCCTCATGACCTTTCGGCCACCCCTCCTCTTCGCTGATCGCCGCACGTGAAACCGCTGTCGGAGCCATCCGCAGCACCGCCCGCGCCATCGCATCCGCGTCCGAAAGTGTGACCGAATCCACGCCGGGGCGGACCCCGGCTGCCGTCACCCAGTGCACGCCCTCCGTGGGGACACCGAACGCCAACCGCCCTGCCTGTGCCAGACCTTGACGGTTCATCAGAAAATACGGGCGCGGGGTCACATCCAGTCCGCCGGTCTCGTAACCGTCGATCACATGGGGCCGCGCCCCGCCGGAACGCAGCAACTGGGCGAGGAGCGGATCGGCCGTACGGCGGAGGTCGGGCTCCGGCAGCCGCGCCTCGATCAGCGCGGTCACGCGTACGGCCGAGCCCGGCACGTCGGGGGAGTGCGCCACCCAGGCCCCCTCCGCCGCCCTCACCTCGAGGCGGGGCCCGAGCACCTCCACCACACCCGCCGACACCAGCGCCGCCAACTCCTCGACGCGTCGCCGGGGCGGGCCGATGGAGAGGAAGGCGTTGAGCGGGGTGTACCAGCGGTCCAGGTGGTCCCGGCGGGAGTCGCCCGGCAGCCCGCTGTGGTCCACGATCAGCCGCAACTCGTTGCGCAGGTCGCGCAGCACGTCCTGGGCCGCCTTCACCGGCCCGTCGACATTGCCGAGGGACGCCTGGGCGACGTCCTCGCGGAGATGCGCGAGCAGCCAGGGCCGCCAGGCGTCGGCATCGGGGAAGACCTGTCCGGCGTACGGCCGCGACATCCGCTCCCAGGACCAGCGTTCGGCCTGCGGGATGCCGAACTCGTCGAGTACGGCAGCCTCTTGAGGTGCGTGGTGCGGGACGGCGAGGAATCGGTCCCGGAAGCCCGCGAGCGGACGATCCGTCAATTCTCGTGCCCTCAGCAGGGTTTCGTAGTAGACCGTCTCGACCTCCTTCGCCACCAGCGGCCATATCTCCGCCCGGAAGTCGGGCGGCTCGCCCGAGTCGGCGCGCTTGCGGAAGCCGGCGATCACCTCGTCGGTGAGGACGAGCGGGGTGTGTCTGCCGTACGGGCCCTTCGCGTTGTCGCCGCGCGCCTGGTACGGGACACCGCGCCGTGAACCGGCGTAGACACGTGGCTCGCGTCCTGAGGGCACGTACCGCAGCCCGCCCTCGGGACGGTGAACGAACCGGCCGCCGCGGCCCGTTGTCAGGAGGGTCAGATGGTCGAAGAAATTGAGGCCGAGGCCACGCAGCAGGACCGGTTCACCGGGCGCGAGCGGCGAGAGGTCCACGTCGGCCGGGTTGGCGGGCGGGACATGGCGCAGGCCGTGGTGGGCGGCGTACGAGGTGAGGTGGCGTTGTTCGTCGTCCGGGACCAGGGGAAGGTGGCCCTGGGCGAGGACGACGGCGGACAGGCCCGACAGGACGCGACCGCCCGCGAGGGTGAGGGTCTGGCTGCCGTCGGGGGCCTCGTCGAGGCGGATCGCGCGTGTGCGGTGCGTCTCCACGCGTACGGCGGCGGGCGCCTCGCGCACGACCTTCGCGAACACCCACTCCAGGTAACGCCCGTAGTGGGCGCGGGTCGGATAGTCGTCCGGCCCCAACTCGCCTTCCGTGTACGGGGTTTCGCGCGACCACTCGTACAGGCTCGGGCCCGGGCGGATCGGGCCCGAGCAGTCCACGCTGGCGTCGGTGAAGAGGGTCACCTGCGAGGCCACGGTGTTCATCAGCAGCCGGGGTGACTGCGAGGTGCGCCAGACCTGACCGGCGCCCGGCGGCTCGGGGTCGACGACATGGACGGTCAACAGGGCCCCGGGCGGCAGGAGTTCGGGTGCGGAGGCGCAGAGGCGTTCCAGCACGCTGGTGCCACGCGGACCGGCCCCGACCAAGGCGACGGACAGGCCGACGGACAGGGTGACAGGAGGGGAGAAGGGGGCGGGGAAGGTGGTCCTGGGGGGCTCGTCGGGTGCTGGGGGCAAGGGGGAACTCCCGGGCGTGTGGGGCGCGTTGGAAGGAGCACCGCCCACCGGAAGCGGACGGTCCGCCTCATCATGCCGCCGGTGACCACCCGGGCCGGGCACCGGGGACGTGGGTCGCCGCCGGTGTGGGATGCCTCACGCGCTCAGCTCGGACTCCATGACCGTCTCCAGCCGCGCGCCCACGCCCTTCTCACCGAGGGCCCGGTCGAGCCGCAGCCGGGCCGAACGGCCCCGCACGGTCAGGGTCATCAGCATGTTCCCGAACCAGGGACCGCCAGTTCTGCGCCAGGAGACCGGTGGCCGCGGAACCCGCCCGTGCCGGGCGAAACGCCGGCCCAGCGCACGGCCGAGACCGCTCCAGCCCAGCCGGAAGCCGACCTTGATGTAGAGGGGGATGGCGTTGTGGACGGGGGAGCAGGTCAGCTGGAGGACGCGCGCGTCCGGGCGGGAGGCCTCGGGCCAGGCGGGCTCGGCCGAGTAGGCGTGGTGGACGTCCCCCGACAGGACCAGCACCGTCGCCGGGGCGTCGGGGCCAGAACCGGCCTCCGCGATCAGATCGGCCAGGGCGGTGAAGGAGGCGGTGAACGCCGCCCAGTGTTCGAGGTCCGCCGCCCGGCGCAGTTTCTCCCCGAACCGGGCCCAGCGCGCGCCTCGTTCGCCCCGGCACAGGGCCTCGTCCCACGCCTCGGCGTCGTGCACGAGGTGCGGCAGCAGCCAGGGAAGCGAGGTGCCGATGAGCAGATGGTCGTACGAGCCGGGGTCGCTCAGCGCCTGTTCCCGCACCCAGGCCTCCTCGCCCGGGTCCAGCATCGCCCGCTGGTCCTCCTCCAGGACCCGGGCCGCCCTGCTGTCCACCATCAGCAGGCGTACGCGGCCGAAGTCGCGCCGGTAGCTCCAGCGGACCGAGGCGGGGTCGACGTCAGCCCGGGCGGCGAAGGCGCGCAGGACGTCCGTACCGTCGGGGCTCTCGCGTACGGCCGCGTACAGCGGGTCGGCGGCGAGTTCGGCCGGGGTGAGGTTGCCCAGGTGCTGGTGGACCCAGTACGACATCAGGCCGCTCAGCAGGCGCTCGCGCCACCAGGGGGTCTCCCGCATGTCGGCCAGCCAGGCGGCGCTGGTGTTCCAGTCGTCGATGACGTCGTGATCGTCGAAGATCATGCAGCTGGGGACGGTGGAGAGCAGCCAGCGGACGTCGGGGTCGAGCCAGGACTCGTAATAGAGGTGGGTGTACTCCTCGTAGTCCGCGACCTCGGCGCCCGGCGGTTCGGACAGGTCCCGGCGGGCGGCCAGCCAGTCGCGGGTGTCGTGGGAGACCTCGTCGGCGTACACCTGGTCGCCCAGCAGGAGGAGTACGTCCGGGCGCTCGCCCGCGGGGTCGGCCGCCATGCGCGCGGCCAGGGTGTCCAGGGCGTCCGCGCCCACCGGGTCCTTCTCGCCCGCGGCCGGCGCCGCCCAGCGGCAGGACCCGAAGGCCACGCGGAAGGCCTCGCCCTCCTCCCCGCGCTCTCCGTCGTCGGCGGTGCGGATGACGGAGGGCGGGAAGGGCGAGTCGGGCAGCGGCCACACCCGGACGCCGTCCAGGAGCACCTCGTACGCGGTCGTCGTGCCCGGTGCGAGGCCCGTGACCGGGATCAGCGCGTAGTGGTGGCCCGCGACCTGGAAGGTGCGGGCCTCGCCGCCGGCCCCGTCCGCGCAGCGCGCCTCGGCCGTGCACGGACGGCTCGCCTCGACCCAGATGGTCGCGGACGAACCGTCGGCGTACCTCAGCAGCGGTCCCAGGCGAAGTGTCGTCATGTGATCACCCTCCTCCGTCGCACCGTACGGTACGGACGCCGGAGGAGGCGGGGGAGGTTTTGCACATGACGTGTTCGCATGGCGCGTTCGCATGGCGCGTTCGTATGGCGCTTTCGCGTGATGCGTTCGCGTGATGCGTTCGACCGGCGGTCGGTCCGTAGCGGGCCGACCGCCGGTCAGTGGCCGAGCGACTGGTCAGCAGCTGGTCAGCAGCCGGCCAGGTAGCTCGTGAGCGCGCTCTTCTCGGCCGAGTCGACCGAGAGGTCGTAGTAGTACTTCACCTGGACCCAGGCGCGGACATAGGTGCAGCGGTACGAGGTGACCGACGGCATCCACTCGGCCGGGTCCTGGTCGCTCTTGGACTGGTTCACGTTGTCCGTGACGGCGATGAGCTGCGGCCGGGTGACGTCGTTGGCGAAGGCCTGGCGCTGGGCGGTGGTCCAGGCGCTGGCACCGGAGTCCCAGGCCTCGGCGAGCGGGACCAGGTGGTCGATGTCGAGGTCGGAGGCGGCGGTCCAGGTGGCGCCGTCGTACGGGGAGTACCAGCTGCCGCTGGTGGCGGTGCAGGCGGAGTTGGTGACGACGTTGGAGCCGTCGCGCTTGAGGATGTACTCACGCGTGTTGCACGTACCGCTGATCGTGATCCAGGTGGGGAACAGGTCGCGGTCGTAGCCCGTACGGTTCTCGGTCGCGACGGTGAGCGAGGCGAGGTAGGTGCGGGCGGTGGCCGCGCTGATCGGGGTGGGGAGAGCGGCGGAGGCGGTCGGACCGTTGAAAAGGCCGACCGAGGCTATGAGGCCGGTGAACGCGGCGAGTATGCTGAGTCGTCGACGCGCGTAGAACTTCGGCATGCGAACTCCCTCGGGGGATGGGGGTGTTGAGCGCGAGCGAGTGAATGCTTGCGTCGGTTGGTTGCCGTGAGATGTGCGATCGGTAAGAAGTTAGTGACGTGGGCATGACATAACAACCCTCTGGACCGTGCGGAGTGTGTTTGCTGTGTCGGTTATCGTGGACGGCGCAGAAGGGGAGTAGCTCTTCGCCGGACCGTCGACATACTGCTCAGCTCGTCTGAGCCGGCGCCCGGAGGCAGGTCACCTGTGACCGGCCAGCGAGACCTTCGGCCAGTAGTGCACCCGCTGTGCGCTGCCGTGCCGAAGTGTGTCGCCCGGCGGTAACACTCTCGGTGGGGCAGCGCCTACCGATTGAGGAACCTTGATCAGCTTCACCGTGACAGCGCTCGTCTTCGGCGTCGTCTTCCTCGCCGAACTCCCGGACAAGACGGCACTCGCCGGGCTCGTCCTCGGCACCCGCTACCGCGCTTCGTACGTGTTCGCAGGCGTCGCCGCCGCGTTCGCGCTGCATGTCGTGCTCGCGGTGGCCGCGGGGAGTGTCCTCACCCTTCTGCCGCGGCAGATCGTGCACGCGCTGACCGGCGTGCTGTTCCTGGGCGGCGCCGCCGTGCTGCTGATGAAGAAGGGCGAGGGCGAGGCGGAGGTCCGGCGGCCCGAGGACCAGTCCTTCTGGAAGGTCGCGGGGGCGGGCTTCATGCTGATCCTGGTCGCCGAGTTCGGCGATCTCACGCAGATCATGACGGCCAACCTCGCTGCCCGCTACGACGATCCGCTCTCCGTCGGCCTCGGCGCGGTGCTCGCGCTGTGGGCGGTGGCCGGGCTGGGGATCGTGGGTGGGCGGGCGCTGATGAAGCGGGTGCCGCTGGATCTGATCACCAAGGTCGCGGCGGTGCTGATGCTGGGGCTGGGGGTGTGGAGTCTTTGGGAGGCGGTGACGGGGTAGGGGAGGTGGGCGGGAACTTCGCCGACCTGGCGGCACGCCGGGGATCGGGAGGGCGGGAGGTGGCCGGTCGGTGCCGGTCGGTGAACGGTTGCCGAAGGTGGTAGCGGGAAGCGCCGATTCTTTTGTACCGTGTAGGAACAAAGTGGCTCCCGCCCGTTTTCCCTGACCGGCGGGCGGGGCCGCCTTGGTTTCCCGTACCTGTGTCCTGTGCACCCGTGTCCTGTGTACCCGTGTCCTGGAGCCTGTAGATGACGGTCCCCGCCGTACTCACCGCCCGTGCCCTTCTCCTCGACATGGACGGCACCCTCGTCAACTCGGACGCCGTCGTCGAGCGCGTCTGGCGGCGCTGGGCCGACCGGCACGGGCTGGACGGCGACGAGGTCATGAAGGTGGTGCACGGCCGGCAGGGGTACGCCTCCATGGCTGTGCTGCTGCCCGGGCGGCCCATGGAACAGAACTACGCGGACAACGCGCGTCTGCTGGCGGAGGAGACCGCCGATCTGGACGGTGTCGTCGCGATACCGGGCGCGTTGGACTTCCTCGCCTCCCTGCGTGGACTTCCGCACGCCCTGGTGACCTCGGCGGACGTCGCGCTGTCGACCGCGCGGATGGGGGCGGCGGGACTGAGGCTGCCCGACGTGCGCGTCACGGCGGAGTCGGTCGGGGCGAGCAAGCCGGACCCCGAGGGTTTCATGAAGGCGGCGGCCGAACTGGGCGTTGCCCCTGCCGACTGCGTGGTGTTCGAGGACTCCGGCGCCGGAATCTCGGCGGGGCGCGCCGCGGGGATGCGGGTGGTGGGGGTTGGGCCGCGGGCCCACTGGCATCGGCCGGATGTGGTGGTGGGGGATTTGACGGGGGTGCGGGTCGAGGGGGTGGGGGAGGGTGAGATGCGGGTTGTGTTTCCCGCTCGGCCGCCTGTCTCGGCGTGATTGTCAGGCGGACTTGAGCGGTTGCTTCGGCGCGGGCGGCGTCCCAGGCGCGGGGTGGCGCAAGCTGAAACCGAGATGATGCGCAGGCCCCGTTCATACGCCACGGGGGGTGTACGAACGGGGATTACCGGTCTACTCGTCCCGCGTCACGCGGGCATGGTCGGTCACGACTCGGCGGAAGAGGTCGTGTCCGGTGCGGCCGGTGTGACGCAGGCACCAGTCCTGCGCGGTGTCCTGTGCTTCCTGGGAGCCGGACGTCTCATCACAGCCCGGTGCGGTGCAGAAGGCTTCGAAGGTGACTGCGGCTTCCGGCTCGTGTCGGATGGTGTGGGGGACGAAACGCATGACGCTGCGGCTCATGACGCACCTCGTTGTGACGGTTGTTCACCGTGGTTCGGGTGGCGACGCAGCAAGACGACGCAGTCGCTCACCTTGCTCTTGTCCCCGGTGTCTCTCGCCGTCTGCTTGACCTCTTCCAGGCGGGCGCACTCCGTGCAGTCGCTCATACCTGCCTCCGGTCGCTGCGCGTGTTGGCTTCTCTCACTTCCACGGACAGCGCTTCTGCGTCTGTCAGGGGCTCGACGCTTTCCGGGTTGGCTTCCCACTCCTTGCCCCCGCCGACCGGTCGCAGTATGGCGTAGGGGCCGCCCCTGCCCATGTACCGGCCGATCCTCCCCCTGTCGTCCCGAACGAGCCTGCCGATACGGGGCAGTTCGCTGATGCCCGTTCCTTGGTCAATCTCCTGCCGCGTACTGTCTGCCATGGCTGCCTGCCTCTCAGGTGGTCCATGCCCCCGGGCCGTTCGCGCGGTTGCGGGGGTCTGGGCTGTCCGGCGTGTCAAAGGTGCCGTCTGAAAAGGTTCAATCGCACAGGCCAGTTGAGGGAACAGCGAACGGGGAACCCCGCAAGGGCTTTTGGGGAACCCCCTTGAACGCCGGCACTACCCTGGGAAGAGATCACTTCCGTGCCTGCAAGGTGGTAGCGCCCATGGACGATCGCGAGACACGACGCAGCGGCTACTCGCTGACGATCCCCAACGCGCTGCTACAGAGCGATGCGATGCGCGGAGCCTGCGCCACCCGTGACTTTCAGGAGATCTTCCGTCTCGTCAACAGACGCACGGGCTCCAGTTACGCAGTTATGGCTGCCGCAGTCGGCAAGATGACCAGTGCACGCGTGAGTGACGTAATCCGTGGTGTACGGAGAATTCGCGGACAGGAAGTGATCGAGCGGGTAGCTGACGGATTCGGTATCCCCGGCGAAATGCTTGGGTTACCTCAACGGCTGTGGGAGGGTTCCCCGGAAAGGGTCCACGTGCCGCAATCTCCGGTTCTTGCTGCTGCTCATTCCGATGTTCTTCTGGTCTCGCTGTGGATTGAGGGGAGGGAACAGATCGTGCCCATCAGTCGGCGCACCCTGATTACGGGTGCGGTAGGCGCTGCGCTGCGATCAGCAGATCTCTCGCGATCCCCAGTGCCTACTAAAGAATCCACTCCAGTTTCTACAAGATTGCCGAAGCTCGATCCAACCCGCATCGAAGCAGCGACAGAGCATCTCCGAGACATGTGGCATTCTCTTGTCCGGGCTGACAACCTCTTCGGACCACGGCACGCTCTCACGTCAGTGCGTGAACAAGTGGGCATCCTCGAATCACTTCTGGAGTACGCCAGAAGTGCGCAGCGCTCCGAATTGCTGAGACTTGCCGCCCAGTATGCCGAGTCAGCCGCATGGCTGCATGAAGACTCGGCAGATATGCGCAACGCCGAAAAGTGGACCAGCCGGGCCATGGAATGGGCTACCGAGTCCGGCGACCAAGCCATGGTGACGTGGACGCTTTTCCGCAAAAGCCAGCAGGCCACCACGAATAAGAATGCGGCACAAGCCATCAGCCTTGCTCAGGCTGCCCAGCAAAATAGCTCTGTCCTCACGCGTCCCATGCGAGCGGCTGCCATGCAGCAGGAAGCACACGGCTACGCATTGGATGCAGACGAGGTTTCCTGCCATACCCGTCTGGACGATGCCCATGAATTCGCGGCATCGCCGAATACGAAGGGAGACGCTCGCACTGGGCACGGAGATTTCTGTACGGCAAGTTACCTCGAAATTCAGCGCGCTAATTGCTGGCTCAGTCTCGGGCGGCCTGATCTGGCCGTCCCGCTTTTCGAAACCGCGCTCGACGAGCTTCCCGGTGCCTACCAGCGTGACCGAGGTCTGGCGCAGGCGCGCCTGGCACTCGCATACGCTGGAATGCGAGAGTACGACTCGGCGGCAGCGCAAGCCACCTCCGCGCTGAGCATCGCTCGCAGTTCCGGATCGCTGCGTACGTTGCACGAGACCGTGTATGCAGTCAACGCGCTCGGGCGAGGCCATACATCGCAGGCAGTTTCTCAACTGTTCGACGCCATTAAGGAAGAGGGGAATTTCTGACGTGGCGAATGCGCACGAGTACGAAGTGGCTGCCATGCGTCGGGCGATCGCGATTTCAGCCCAGGGGATGGGCTCGACCAGCCCGAACCCGCCGGTCGGGTGCGTCATTCTCGACAGCGAGGGGCGAACAGTTGGCGAGGGCTATCACGTCCGCAAGGGTGAATCGCATGCGGAAGTCAATGCGCTTAGCGCTGCCGGAGACCGGGCAGAGGGCGGAACGGCTGTCGTAACTCTGGAGCCGTGCAATCACTACGGACGTACACCACCGTGCCGTGAAGCTTTGATCAATGCGAACGTGGCGAGGGTGCTCATTGCTGTAATGGACCCAACGTCCCGCGGTGAAGGTGGGGCAGCGCTCCTACGGAGAGCTGGAATAGAAGTCGAACAGGGTTTCCTGAAAGATGAGGCACTTCTCGTTCTGGGTCCGTGGCAATCTTCCTTGAATCATGGCCGACCATTCATTACATGGATCTATGAAGCTGGTATGGACGGGAACCCAAATGGAGATTCCGGGCGGGGAATCTACCGTGGTGAAGTGGATTCGCTCCGAGGTTCGTATGATCTCGTGATTGACCAGGAAGGTGGCATTGAAGAAGGAGAATCGGGGAGGCATGGCAACGACGTATTTCAGCTTCCGCACGGAGTGTTGAGTAGTGATGCCGATGAGATAGTAAAAGCGCTCGGTGGGGCAGGGGCTCGATCCGTGCTGCTATCCGGTGTAGCCAATCGATTTTCTCTGATCGCTTCGGCCGGAATGGTGGATCAAGTGATCTCCTACCTGCCGCGAACCCCACCCTCTTGGTCGCCCGGTAAGGATTTCGGCAGGGTCGCCGCAATTCCGGACGGATATCGATTGGTCGGGCTTACCCGGACGGAATCGCATGTCCGCGTTGCAGGATCTAGAACTAGTGATTTCTATTGCTCCAGCCGTAAATCGTGACCTTGTCGGTGTGTCGTATGTCGTGTGTAAAGCTAACGTCCCAAGGATGAGATCCGTGCCGCCGCTGGACTCATTCGAAAAGGACTGCCTCGCTGCCCCAGTGCGTCTGCGCGAGGCTCGGCGGTTACTTGAGAGGCCTGGTCGCGCGCACGTCAGTTGGTGATGAGGTTCTTGGCGAGCATGCTGCGGGCGGAGGAGATGACGGCTTCTTCGGGCGACCGGGGTTGCCAGCCCAATACGCGACGGGCCCGGTCGTCCGACACCTTCTTGACGTAGTTGAGGTCTGCTGCGACCGGCCGGAATTCCGCGGAGAAGACTGCCGCCAGCCGGACCACCGTGTTGGCGATGGTGCGGGTCGGCACGCGGTGGGCGGCGTCGCCGAGATGCGATCGCAGGATCGATCCGATCTGATGCATGGACAGCGCCGGTCCGTCGGCCAGCAGGATCCGCTGACCGGCGGCAGTGGGGCTGGTCATGGCTGCGACGTGAGCCTGGGCCACGTCACGGACGTCGACGATGGGGACCCACATGTTCGGGTAGCCCGGCATGTCGCCGTTGAGGCTGCGCTGCACGATGTGGCCGGCGCCCGAGATCTGCGTGCCCAGCACGGGGCACAGGACCGCGACCGGTAGCACCGCGACGAGCTCCATGGTGCCGGCCTGCGCGGCCGCGAAGTCCCAGGCGTCGCGCTCCGCCAGGATCTTGCTCTTGCCGTAGGCGTCCACGCCCGGTCCGTTGAGCACCGACCAGTCGTCTTCGGTGAACGTGCGGTCAGTGTGCTTATGGCCGGCCGACCGCGTGGAACGCCGAGGTCATCACCACCCGCTTGACGCCTGCGTCGCGTGCCGCGCGCAACACGCGCAGGGTGCCCTCGCGGGCCGGCCCGATGACGTCCTGCTCGTTCTTTACCTTGCCGATGTGCACGGGCGAGGCCACGTGCAGGACGGCATCGCATCCGCTCATGGCGTCGGCCCATCCGGCATCGTTTGTCAGGTCGGCGGCGGCGAAGCTGAGACGCTCGCCGCGAGTCATACCGGCGTCGACCGAGCAGCCGGCTTGATCCCGTCACACCGCGTCTGCTCGTCCTTCAACAGCGGCCAGTGCTCAAACAGCTCGTTCACTGAGGCGTCACGGAATCACCGGCCGCCCGCCGATGGCCAGGCCACATGTCGTCATACGCCGCGTCGAAGAACTGCGCCTGCGGCCCGCGCAGCGCGGACCCGTCGGATATGCCGTTCCTCGCTGCCTCCGCGAGGCGGGCCGCATAACGATAGGCAGCGCCTCGCAGAGGTTCACTTCTGGCTGCCAAATCAATCTCCGCATGCGCCAGCCACAGATCATCAATAAGCTGATCGAGCCTGGCATCGGCCATGGCGCCAGCTGCGCCCGTGGGTGCGAGCGCTGCCTTCTCCACCTGCGACGCAAGGCCCAGGAGCTTCAGGACCGCGTTCTTGACCTCTGCCCGGTGCGCGGCTGACTCCTGTGCTTCGAGCTGCCGAGTGCTTGCTCGTGACAGCAGGTACTGGCCAAACAGTGATCCACCCGCGCCGAGCGCAACACCTGCCAGCGACAACAACGCCGGCCCCAAGGTTCCCCAAGATCCCATGACGGGAGTCTCTCAACATCGGGATCGTGGCGGTGCGAGGAGCCCGGCCACCCACGGACCCACTCCTGCTGCGGTGATTGCGAGAAAACTCTTTAAACTCGCCAGCATGTCCGGTCCCACGTTGGTGATCGATTTGGCGGAGCCGCTCTCCCCTGCCGCGCTGCGGGAGTTCCGCGCGCTGATGGTGGGGCTCTCCTCCCACTTCGCCGCGAAGCGGCCCGGGTTCTTCGACGTCAATGTGCCGGTAGAGCGAGTGGGCGTGGAGCACGGGCGGGAGGAGGACGGCCGTCGGCCGTTTCTGGTCTATCTGATGGGGCCGGGTGTCGGTGATGAGAGCCTCTTCGAGGCTGAGCACGCGGATGAGGCGGAAGTTGAGGCCCTCCTCGGCTTCAGGCCGACCCATGCCGTCAATGTCAGCGCCTGCTGCAATCGCGGGATCGATCACGTGGCCACGGCCATGCTGACCGCCGCTGTCATGGACGTCGTCGGGGGCGTGGCCAAAGCCGAGCTGCCGGACGGACAGGCGTCGGTCGCCGCCAACCTTCCGGGGGTCTTGGGGATCACGGACGACGGCTGGACGGTGCTGGGAACAGCGGAGTTCCTGCGGGCCTGGGCTGGGCACCCCGCCTTCCGATTGGTCAAATAGCACAGACTCGCAGGTCGTCGCACTCACCCTTGGTGATGGTGGAGGGCCCACTGCCGGTCGTTCGGCGTTGGCGCGGTTCGCCAGCGCGCCCGGAGAACTCCGTCGTTGTCAGGCATGACGGCGGTGAACAGAGGCACACGTTCACCCGCGTAAACGGGCAGGAGTGCGGCGGCAGAGGCACTGGATATCCGCGCGGTCAGCTCCAGGAAGTCGTCCTCGTTGGCATTGGCGATGGCGCTGTGGATGCGGCCGGCATCGTCCTGCCAGACGCCTTCGACGAGGCCTTCGGCGGGGAGTGCTCCCAGGACGGTTTCCACGTCGCAGGACAAGGGGGGCCATACCTCCAGGCGGGCCCGAGGAGCCAGTGCGGCGCGGACTGTGCTGATGGTGTCGACGGTCAGCCGGTGCCATCGAGTGGCGCCTTCGAGGTACGTCTCTTCCAGCGTTCCGGCGACGCCCTCGCAGACGGCCCGGTGCAAGAAAGCCCAGAAGTCGTCGTCGCCGGGCCGCTGCGTGCCCTCCTCCTCATCCTCGAAGCTGTAAGGGGAGGCATCCATGCGTTCCGGGAACAGTCCGAGTTCGCGGGTCCGGACCAGCGCCTCCGTGCATGGTCGGCTACTGCTGATGTAGAGGTACTGGTCCCACCCCACATGGGCTGCGAAGGTGTCCTCGACCTCCAACCTGCACCACGCGCCGTCGTCGCGCAGCATGGCCCGCACCAGTTCCAGCCCGATGTCGAGCGGCACTTCGGCCCCGTCGTGGAAGTCGGTCAGCCCGGATGGGAAGAGCCCGTCCAGGCCGAAGCCATCCACCGGAGGCTCGACGCCGAAATGTGCCAGGGAGGGGATTTGCGGTTCGCGTACGGTCAGACGATCGATTCCGGTGTCCTTGGCGAACGCCGCAACCGCCTGAAGATAGGCCGCCTCGACGTCACCGTGATCGCTGACGGTGTCCTCCGGGCCGGTGTAGGACCCGTGTTCGTCACGGTCGGCGGGATCGTATTTGTTGACGCTGTAGAAGTAGGCCAGCACCGCCCCATCCTCCAGGAAACGCCGAACTGAGACACCGAGAGGATGGGCGCCCTGCGGCCCTACGGTTCCGTCGTCTCCGCTTCCAGTCGCTCCCTCGTTGTGCGGTCGTATACGCCCGGCTCATCCGTGTCGATCGTGCGGGTCGTCTGGTACGTGGTCACCGCGTTCGTGACGTTGTCGTCGTAGACGCCGTCCGTGTCGTTCAGGTACAGGGCCAACTGGCGTAGCCGCAGTTGCAGTTCGAGGACCTCGTCGCCGTGGTCGCCCGGGCGTAGGACCGGGGCGGTGTCCCTGTCGTGGCCGGGGGCCGGGGACGGGGTGATCGTGCCGGTCGCCTGGGCGGTCGGCGGGGCCTGGGTCGGGGTGGGCGTGCTCGACGGGGTCGGGGACGCGGCCGTCGGGGTGGGCGAGGGGGTCGGGCTCGCTGTGCGGGTCGGGGTGGGAGTGGGTGCCGTCGTCGACTTCGAGGGGGTGGGGCTTGGTGAGGAGGGGGTCGGGGACGCCGCGCTGGTCGTCGCCGCCGGCACGCTCTCCCGTACCTCCTGGGCGGCCGTGTTGTCCCGGTCCGGTTTGTCGTACGTGAACATTCCGCCGGCCAGTCCGCCCGCCGCCAGGATGGCGACCACGGCTCCTGCGACGCCCAGGAGGAGGACCTTGGGGCGGCTGCCCGACCCGTTACTCGGTGGCTCGTCCTCGGAGGGGGAGGGGAAGGGGGAGGGGGTGCTCTCCGGGCCAAGGGGCAGGGGTGTCGCCGGTATCGGTGCCGTTGCCTCTCCGGTCGGCCAGTCGGTCTCCTGGACCGGCGGCATCGGCATCGTGGCCTCGGTTGCCGGGGTGTGGGCCGTGTCTCCGGGCGACCCCGGTGTTTCCGGGGTCAGTTCCACGTACGGGCGTATGCGCAGGGGGTCGAAGTCCTCCGCTGCCGCCGCCTCCGCCGTGCGGTTCTCGAGGTGGGCGTCGGCCGCTCGTTCGGCGCAGGTGCAGGAGGGCGTGTTGTCGGCTCCCCGGGGCGCGCCGCACTCCGGACACACGTGCCCCATCGGATCGTTCACTGCGCGTTGGTCCCTTCCGCGTACGAACCCCCGTACGAATCCCCGAGATTATCCAAAGCCCCTTCACACCTTCTCCCGGAAGCCCCCGGAATCCGGTCTTCCGTCGAATCTCGTGAGGATTCGACAGGCCATAACCGGTCACACCGACCACGATGGGGGTGTCACGAGAGTCACAAGAGTCACAGGACACAGGAGGTGGAGGTCCTCATGGCCGCGGAAGCGCGCGGTAGGACGGGAGACGCGGCGGACGGCGCGGCGGGCGGCGCGGTGCATGGCGCGGCGGACGGGCGGTCGGCGGTTGCCGGGCCCGAACACGTGCCCGGGAACGTACTCGTCTCCATCGGTGCCCTGCTGCTCGGCATGCTGCTCGCCGCGCTCGACCAGACCATCGTGTCGACCGCGCTGCCGACCATCGTCAGCGATCTCGGCGGAATGGATCACCTGTCATGGGTGGTCACCGCCTATCTGCTGGCGTCGACCGCCGCGACACCCCTCTGGGGCAAGCTCGGCGACCAGTACGGCCGGAAGAGGTTGTTCCAGGCCGCGATCGTGATCTTCCTGATCGGGTCGGCGCTGTGCGGTATGGCGCAGAACATGCCCCAGCTGATCGGGTTCCGGGCGTTGCAGGGGCTCGGCGGCGGCGGGCTGATGGTGCTGTCGATGGCGATCGTGGGGGATCTGGTCCCACCGCGTGATCGTGGCCGCTACCAGGGCCTGTTCGGTGCCGTCTTCGGTGCGACCAGTGTGCTCGGGCCGCTGCTGGGCGGGCTCTTCACCGAACACCTCAGCTGGCGCTGGGTGTTCTACGTCAACCTCCCCGTCGGCGCCGTCGCCCTCGGCGTCATCGCGACGGTCCTGCGCATCCCGCGCCGGTCCGCCCGGCATGTCATCGACTACCTGGGCACCTTCCTCATCGCCTCCGTCGCCACCTGTCTGATTCTCGTCACCTCCCTGGGCGACGGCTGGGGCTGGGGCTCGGCGCGGATCGTCGGGCTGGCGGTGCTCGGAGTGGTCCTGGCCGTCGCCTTCGTCCTCGTCGAGCGACGGGCGGCCGAGCCCGTCCTCCCGCTCAAGCTGTTCCGGCTGCGCACCTTCAGCCTCACGGCCGTCATCAGCTTCATCGTGGGCTTCGCCATGTTCGGCGCGATGACCTATCTGCCGACGTTCCTCCAGGTCGTCCAGGGTGTCTCCCCGACCATGTCCGGTGTGCACATGCTGCCGATGGTGCTGGGCCTTCTCCTCGCCTCCACCGTCTCGGGGCAGATCGTCAGCCGCACGGGCCGCTGGAAGGTGTTCCCCATCGCGGGCACCGGCGTCACCGCCCTGGGCCTGCTCCTGCTGCACCAGCTCGACGAGCACAGTTCCACCGGCGAGATGAGCGCGTACTTCCTCGTCTTCGGCCTGGGTCTCGGCCTGGTCATGCAGGTCCTGGTGCTGATCGTGCAGAACGCGGTCTCGTACGAGGATCTGGGCGTCGCCACCTCCGGCGCCACCTTCTTCCGCTCCATCGGCGCGTCCTTCGGCGTGGCCGTCTTCGGTACGGTCTTCGCCGGCCGCCTCGGCGACAAGCTCGAGGACGCCTTCCGGGGCGTACGGCTGCCCGCCGGGGTGTCGGCGGACGCGCTGGAGTCCGACCCGCGCGGCATCGCCGCCCTCCCGCCCGCCCTGCGCCCGGCCGCCCTGGAGGCGTACGCGGCCGCCATCACCGACGTGTTCCTGTACGCCGCTCCGGTCGCCGTCGTCGGCTTCGTCCTCGCCTGGTTCCTGCGCGAGGACAAGCTGCGCGGCTCGGTGACCGCGCCCGACGTCACGGAGACCCTCGCCAGCAACCCGGTCCAGCGGTCGTCCTACGACGAGGTGTGCCGCGCGCTGTCCGTGCTCGGCACCCGCGAGGGGCGCCGCGAGATCTACCGGACGATCACCGCCCGGGCCGGCCTCGACCTGTACCCCGCGGCGAGCTGGCTGCTGCTGCGCATCCGGCGGTACGGCTGGGCGGAGCCCGCGGTACTGGCCGAGCGCAGCCTCGTACCGCCGACCGTGATCATCGAGGCCGCCCGGCAGATCGAGGAACGCCGGCTCGCCGTACGCGAGGGACTCGACCTCGTACTCACCGACCAGGGGCAGGAGACCGCCGAACGGCTCGCCAGGGCCCGTGAGGAGTCCCTGGCCGAGCTGCTGGGCGACTGGTGGGGGCCGGACCGGCCCACCGACCTCGTCCAGCTGGTGAAGCTGCTGAACGAGGAGTTGTGCGGTTCGGACACGGAACAGCCGCACAACGGCTCGGTTGACAGGCTCAGTTGAGGCCCGCCGGACTCCTCGTGTCCGCCAAGTCCTTACGGAACCAGTGCTCGGCGTACTGGCCGTCGTTGTGGGGCTCGGTCTCCGTGTAGCCCAGGCGCGCGTACAGGGCGCGCGCCTCGACGAGGTCGGAGCGGGTGTCCAGGACCAGGTACCGGGCACCGAGGTCCCGTGCCGCGTCCTCCGCCGCGGCCACGAGGAGGGAAGCGCCGCCCCTGCCGCGCACACCCTCGTGGAGGAAGACCCGGGTCAGCTCACCGGTCGTGGCGTCGAGCAGCCGTACGCCCGCACTGCCGGCCGGCTCACCCTCGTACCGGGCGACGAGCAACTGTCCGGTGGGCGGTACCAGTTCGGCACCCGAAACAGCCGCGACCTCGCGCTCCAGCTCGTCGGGATCCGTACGCCGGCCCTCGTGCAGGAGGTACCAGCGGTCGCTGACCTCGGTGTAGTACGCCCGCCAAAGCGCGGCGGCGACAGGGGAGTCGAAGGGCTCCGGGGCGATGGTCCAGGTCATGACCCGCATTCTCCGGAGCCCCCGTACCGGGTGCGCAACCGAATATGTGCGACGGGCGCGAGGTGACCGGCGAGTCCCGCGGTGGGCTGTTTGGGTCGTCGCTTCCGGGCAACCCGGGGACGTAACCGGCCTGTTCGGGCTGTCGGACGGGCGGGTCGGGCGAGAAGTCGGTCGAGAAATCCGGAAGGCGCTCATGTCCACAGGAATGCTCATCGCGCTGATCGTGATCGTTGTCGTCGCGGCCGTCGTCATCGGAGCGGTCGCCCTGAACCGGCGGGCCGCCGGTCCGCACGGCCCACGCGATCTGAAACGGCGCTTCGGACCCGAGTACGAGCGGGTCGTCGCCCGTCACGACGGGGACACCAAGGCCGCCGACCACGAACTGGCCGAGCGCGTCCAACGCCACGGCGACCTGCGGGAACGGCCGTTGGACTCCGCTGAGCGGGAACGGTTCGCGGCCCGTTGGACCGCCGCCCAGGAACGGTTCGTCGAGTCGCCGCGCCAGGCGGTCGCCGACGCCGACCTGCTCCTGGCCGAGCTGGCCGGCGCCCGTGGCTTCCCCGGCGGCGGCGAGTACGAGGAGCAGTTCGCCGCGCTGTCGGTGCACCACGCCCACCATGTGCACGGCTACCGGCGCGTGCACCACGCCGCCCGTGAGGAACGGGCCGGCACGGAGGAGATGCGCACCGCGATGATCGAGGCCCGCGCCTTCTTCGACGATCTGATCGGCGAGCGGGAGCGGCCCCGGGCGAACTCGAAGTCGCGGCTCCACAAGCTTCAGCTGAAGGGGAGTTGACCCACATGACGGACATCGACAACCGGGACGGCAAGAGGCCCCAGACGGCGGAGCCGGAGGGCGGCAGGCACGTCGGCGGCGCTCCCGCCGTACCGCCGTCCCCGCCCACGCCCCCGCCGGCGGCCTCGTCGGCGTCGTCCGGCGCACCGGCTCCCGTCCGCGCCCCCGAGGGCGGTACGTCCCACAGGACCGGGACCGGGACCGCGCTGCTCGCGCAGGACGAGCGGGACAAGCTGACGCTGCGGCTCCAGCACGCCGTCACCGGGTTCGTGGACGGCCCCCAGGAGTCCGTCGAGGAGGCCGACCGCGTGCTGGAGGAGGTCACCGAGCGCCTCACGGAGGCGGTGGCACGCAGCCGCCGTACCGTACGCGCGACCCTGCAGTCCTCCGACGGCAAGGACACCGGCGACACCGAGCGGCTCCGGCTCGCCCTGCGGGACTACCGCGAACTCGCGGAGCGCCTGCTCCACAGCTGACGCACGCGCACCACAGCTGACGCAAGCGCACCACAGCCGTCGCCTAGTCCGCCCGGTCCGCCCGGGTCTCCCGCCACTCCCGTACGACCTCGTCGACGTCGTACGGTTTGAGGCCCAGCGGGGGGCCGGGCGGCGGCTTGAACATCATGTCGCGGATCTTGACGTTGATCTCCGTGACGATCCGGCGGACCGCCCCCTCCGAGGGGGCGGTCCGCGCCGCCATGAGCGCGTCCTCCGCCTCCTTGCGCAGGGCCAGCGTCGGCGGCAGGACCGACAGCCCCTCGCGGGCCATTTTCTGCTTGACCCACCACAGCTCGTCGTACGACGTGTTGCCGCCGTCGGCCAGCGGCTTGCCCGCGCCGGCGAGCCCGGCGAACTCGCCGCGCGCCTCCGCCTCGCGGATCTGTTTGTCGACCCAGGACTCGAAACTCACACCGGCTGGTTTGCGTTCGGTCATGTGTCCATTGTGCCGGACCTCGCCCAACCGGACGATTGGGCGATTTATCATGCGGCGGCGTACGGCAACATGGCTGCCGTACAGGGACTGTTCAGCAACGACTGTCCGCGAGGGCCGGTCGGGTCACTCCGGTGACCGTTCAGAAGGAGCGCACGTGCTCGAACTCACCATGGCCACCGTCTCCGGGACGGACGCCGGCGCCACGGCCGGCATGCTCATGGCCGAGGCGCCCAGCGAACCGGGGGCCATCATGCGGGTGGGCCGGGACAAGGCCGTGTGCCGTCTCGTGACGCCCGACGACTGGCTGTTCGTCTCACGGGTCCACCTGGAGTTCCTGTGCGGCCCCGACAACACCTGGCACCTCTCCTGGCTGCAGGGCTCCCAGCCCGACCCGTCCTCCGAAGTCCGCCTGGTGGTCGGCGAGTACGCCCAGACCGTGCCGTACGGCGGGAGCGTGCCGCTGCCCCGGGGCGGTGCCGGAGAGATCATCGTCCAGGACCGCACCGGGCCGCGCAGCGTCAACGTGGGCTTCTACCACGAGGGTTGAGCCAGGGGCGGTAGTAGCGGCAGTAGCGGCAGTACTCGGGCAGGGCGGGGGCGAGTGCCGAGTCGGGGGAGGGGCTCCTCGCCCTACGCCACGACCCTCGCCAGCGCGAAGCCGTCGTACCCCTTGCTGCCCACCGTCTGCACCGCCGTGCCGCTCAACCTCGGGTGCCCGGCGATGAGTTCGAGCGCGGCGCGGGTGCCCCGGACGCTCGGGTCGGTGGAGTCGCCGTCGGTCACCGCGCCCCCGCGCACCACGTTGTCCACGATGATCAGGCTGCCCGTGGTGGTCAGCCGCAGGGCCCACTCCACGTAGTGCGGGTTGTTGGCCTTGTCGGCGTCGATGAAGACCAGGTCGAACGGCCCGGGGTTCTCGTCGGCCAGCTTGGGCAGCGACTCCAGGGCCGGTCCCGTCCGCACCTCGGTGATGCCGTCGAGGCCGGCCCGGGCGAGGTTGCGGCGGGCGACCTCGGCGTGCTTCTCGTCGTATTCGAGGGTGATCAGCCTGCCGTCGGCCGGCAGCGCGCGGCCCAGCCAGATGGTGCTGTAGCCGCCGAGGGTGCCGATCTCCAGGATGCAGCGGGCACCCTGGATCTGGGCCAGGAGCTGGAGCAGCTTGCCCTGGTTCGGGGCCACGTTGATGTGCGGGAGCCCCTCCGCGTCGCTGTCGCGCAGGGCTGCCTCCAGGGCGTCGTCGGCGGGAGCCAGGAGGGTGGTGAAGTAGTCGTCGACGTCTTCCCAGCGCTGGGACTCGCTCATATGAGTCGTGCCTTCCGTTCGGGACGAGGTGTTTCGGGGCCTGGGTGTGCGGTACGGGACATGTGCCGAGTCATTTGTAGCCCTCACGGGCGACCACCTCGTTGATCCGCGCCTCGTCGAGTTCGTACACCGTCTCACCGGCCCGGGGATCGCGGGCGTGCAGCGTGTGGAACAGCGGGCCGTACGGCGAGCCCAGGTCGACGAGCGTGGCAGAGGCCCCGCGCACCGCCCGTTCCGTGCCCGCCGGGCCGGTCAGGTCGATCCGGTTGACCACTCCCGGCGTCACCCACACCGGCACCGCCTCCAGGTACCCCATGATCTGGAGGTGGAAGTGGCCGCAAAGGATCAGCCGTACGTCGCTGCCACGGACCGCGTCGGCGAGGTCCTCCGGGTTGCCGAGCCCCATCGCCCGCTGGAGCGCGTTGTCGAGGTGGACCGGCGGATGGTGCAGCACGACTGTCGTGCCGTGTGCCGCCGGGGTGCGCAACTCCTCGCGCAGCCAGTCCAGTTGGGCGGTGCCGAGATATCCGTACACCTTGCCCGGCACGAGTGAGTCGAGGGTGACGATCCGATGCCCGTCCACCAGGCTCGCCGCCGCCAACTCGCCTTCGGGGGAAGCGAGTCGGGAGTCGGCGCGGTCCCCGCCCGTCGGGTCGAGGTGGCCGCTGCCCAGTGCCTTCGCGAAGGCGCCGCGTTCGTCGTGGTTGCCGGTGGCGCAGAACACCGGGATGCCCCGCTCCCGGGCGAAGGCGCCCACGAGGTCCCGTACGACCGCGTACTCCTCGGGCGCCCCGCTGTCCGCGAGATCCCCGCTGACGACGACGGCCGAGAGGTCCTCGAGATGCCGTACGTCGGCGAGCATCCCGCGCAGCGAGCCGGTGGTGTCGACGCCGTGGCGGTTGGGCGCGCCGGCGTGGTTGATGTGGGTGTCGGAGAGATGGAGGATCCGCATCCCGCCGACGCTACGCCTCCCCGCACGCGACCGTCGGTCGACCGGAGCAGGTCAGGTGGAAAGAGGTTGCGCGCGTCTCTCACAGGAGACGGTGCGATTCTCCAGGGACTCGTAGAGGATAGGACGCGTGGGTGCAAAACAGCGTCCATGGGATGTTAGGGAACGTACGGAACGTACGGGGCCAACTGGGCAGGAGGTCTGCGGGGCGTGGCGAACGCGGAGCACGGTGGTGGAGCGGGAGGTGCCTTGCAGATGGGCGCCGCCGGGACAGTGCAGGCACGGCTGAAGGTGGCCCGTGCGGCGCTCTGGCTCATCGTCGCCGTCCTCGCGGTCAGACAGGTCGCCGCCGTGCTCAGCACCCCCAAGGCGGACCGGCTGACCGACCTGGAGACCTGGGTCGGGCCCGACGGCGTTCTGCATGTCAAGGGGTCGCTGTACGACTCGACGCGGTTCACCGGCACGCCCTTCGGCGGACTCGTCCTCAAGCCGCTCACCCGGGCCGCCGAGCAGGCCCTCGGCTGGGGCTGGACCTTCGGCACGCTGCTGCTTGTCGTCGTACTCGGTGTGGTCGCCGCCCGCGCCCTGCCGACGCCCGTGAGTCGCCGCACCTCGCTGCTCGCCGCGCCCGTCGCGATCAGCCTGCTGATGCTGTCGCTGCCCGTGCGCAACACCCTCTACCTCGGCCAGACCAGCATCATTCCCGTCCTGCTGGTCCTCCTCGGCTGCTTCGTCGCGCGTGAGGAACGGGCCGCCGGTGCGCTCATCGGGCTCGCGGCGGCCCTGCAGCCCACGGTGCTGCTGTTCGCGCCGCTGCTGTGGCTCACCGGCCGGCGCCGGGCTGCCGTCTCCGCCGGGGTCACCTTCGCCGCCTGCACCGCGCTCGCCTGGGTCGCCATGGCGGACGACTCGTACACCTACTGGGTCCACCACCTGGGCGGGGCCGGGCTCGGCGGACCCGCCGACGACCTCGCCAACCAGTCCCTGCACGGGGCGCTGCTGCGGCTGGGCTTCGAGGGGCCGCTCGAGATCGGCCTGTTCCTGGTGCTCGGCGCGGGCGTCGCCGTGCTCGGGCTGCGCCGGGCGGTGCGGTACGCCGAGGACGGTCAGCTGCTGCTCGCGGTCGCGATCACCGGCTGCGCCGCCGTCGTGGTCTCGCCCACGTCCTGGCAGCATCAGCTGCTGTGGGTGCTGCTCGCTGTCGTCGGGCGGGTCGGCAGGCGCGCCTCCGACCGGTACATGTGGCCGGTCGCCGTCATCGTGGTGATGACGCTGCCCGCGAAGATGGTCATCCCCAACATGGGTCCCCTCCATCCGGTCCGCGACAACGTTGTACTGCTGGCCGCGGTCGCCGCCGCCACGGTCGTACCGTTCCTGTCCCGGGCCTCGGAGCACTACCGCTCACCGGTGCCCACGGTCTACGCGGCGCCGGTCCCCGCACGCTTCCGCCGCGTGCCGCTTCTGCCGTTCCTGCGGCGGGTGCTCACGCGCCCGAACCTGCTGCTCGAACTCGTGCTCATCCGGGTCACCTACGCGGCCTATCAGAAGGTGCGGCTCGCCGCGGCGGGGGACACGACCACGAGCGGTCGGGCGACCGCCGAGGCGCACGGTCACCAGATCCATGACATCGAGAAGTTTCTGCACATCGACATCGAGCACTGGGGCAACCACACGGTCGTGGGGATCGGCTGGCTGCGGGAGTTCTTCGACTTCTATTACACGACGTTCCACTTCTTCGTGCCGCTGGCCGTGCTGGGTGTTCTGTACTGGCGTCGGCCGGTGGACTACCGGTGGGCGCGGGCGTCGCTCGGCTTCACCACGCTGCTTGCTCTTGTCGGGTTCTGGCTCTATCCGCTGGCGCCGCCGCGGTTGATGCCGGGGCTGGGGTTCATCGACACGGTGCACGGGGTGCAGGACTTTTCCAAGCCGGACTATGGCACGTTGACGGCGTTGGCCAATCAGTATGCGGCGATGCCGTCGTTGCATTTCGGGTGGTCGTTGTGGTGTGGGGTGGTGATGGCGGTTGTTGCGCCGAGGTGGTGGATGAAGGGGGTGGGGTTGTTGCATCCGTTGTTCACCGTGGGGGCGATTGTGGCTACGGGGAATCACTGGGTGTTGGATGCGGTGGGTGGGGGAGTGGTTGTTTTGGTGGGGTTTGGGTTGTCTTATTTGTTTATGGGGCCGCGGGCTCGGGATGTGGGGCGGGGAGTTGAGGTAGTTGGTGGGGTGCGGGCCGGTGGGGGCTTGTCGCGCAGTTCCCCGCGCCCCTAAAAGCAGGGCCGGTGGGGGCTTGTCGCGCAGTTCCCCGCGCCCCTGAAAGCAGGGTCGGTGGGGGCTTGTTGCGCAGTTCCCCGCGCCCCTGAAAGCGGTCCGTTCCGTGTCTCTAGAGGAGGGGTCGGGTTGGGTCGTTGGAGCGGGAGAGGATTCGTAGGAGTTCGAGGGGGTTGTCTCGGACCGGGCCCTGGGTTAGCGATGCGCCCATCGCTACTGCTCTGCGTAGGCGGTGGGCGTGGAGGAGGATGACGAAGCGGGTCAATCTGCGTTGTTCTTCCGGGAGTTCGGTGACTATTCGGGTGGACTCGCGGAGTGTGGCGTGGGCTGTTGCCGCTGTGGCGGAGAGGAGGGAGCGGACGGCTGGGAGGTCGCGGCCCTGTTCCAGGTCGGAACGGGTGACTCCGTGTTTCTCCAGGTCGTCCGTGGGGAGGTAGAGGCGGCCGTCGCGCAGGTCCTCGGCCAGGTCGGTGAGGAAGTCCGTGCGCTGGCAGGCGTCGGCCAGGAGCCGGCAGCTGTCCGCGTACGCCTGGCTGCCGCCGCCCGGCATCGACAGGCCCGAGGTGATCATCAGGAACGGCCAGGTGAGCTGCTCGATGTACGCCTGGTAGTCGTCCTCGGTCGTGAACCCGGCGAAGTCCAGGTCGACTTGGGCGCCCACGAGGTACGAGTCGACCCAGGAGCGCGGGAGTTCGCGTGCCTCGGCGGTGTGCAGGAAGGCGCGCAGCAGGGGGTGCCGGGCCGTTCCGGTGTCCAGCGCGGTGCGCACCTGCTGGGCCCAGTTCGCGTAGCGACGCGTCCGTTCCGGGACCGTGCCGCGGTCGCAGAGGTCGTCGGTGAACGAGGCGAACGCGTATCCGGCCAGGATGTGGGGCTGGAGGCGGTCGGGTATCAGCAGGCGTACCGCCAGGTGGCCGGCCGGTTCCCGGCTCAGCATGAACTGTTTGGCCTTCAGATACGCGGCGCGGTCGCTCCCGCTGTGTATTCCCGCCGCGTCCAGACAACGATGCCAGGATCGCACCGGCACGCCTCACCGTCGTAGTTGCAGTTGCGTCTGCAGTGTACGGGCGGTGCTCGCAGGACGTCGGACGGGCCGGCGGCGCCGGGAGGCCGCCGGCCCGAGTACTGGGCCGGGCGCGGGTCAGCCCGCGCTCACCTGGAGTTCCTTGACCCCGTTGACCCAGGCCGAGCGCAGCCGGCGCGGGTCGCCCGCCAGGGTGAGGCCAGGCATGGCGTCGGCGAGGGCGTTGAAGATCAGGTTGATCTCCATGACGGCCAGCGACTTGCCGAGGCAGAAGTGCGGGCCTCCGCCGCCGAAGCCGAGGTGGGGATTGGGGTCGCGGGTGATGTCGAAGACGTCCGGGGAGTCGAAGACCTCGGGGTCGCGGTTGGCGGAGGAGTAGAACAGGCCTACCCGGTCCCCCTCCTTGATCTTCTGGCCGCCCAGCTCCGTGTCCCGGGTGGCCGTTCGCTGGAAGGACACGATGGGGGTCGCGAACCGCACGATTTCCTCGGCGGTGGTCGCCGGACGTTCGCGCTTGTACAGGTCCCACTGGTCGGGGTGGGTGAGGAAGGCGTGCATGCCGTGGGTGATGGCGTTGCGGGTGGTCTCATTGCCCGCGACGGCCAGCATCAGCACGAAGAAGCCGAACTCGTCCGAGGTGAGGTTGCCCTCGTGCTCCGCGGCCACCAGAGTGGTGACGATGTCCTTAGCCGGGCACTGCTTGCGATCGGCGGACATGTTCATGGCGTACGCGATGAGCTCCATGGCCGACTCCTGGCCGACCTCCTCGGTGATCGCGTACTCCGGATCGTCGTACGAGATCATCCTGTTGGACCACTCGAAGATCCTGAGGCGGTCCTCCTGGGGGATGCCGATCAGTTCGGCGATGGCCTGGAGGGGCAGTTCGCAGGCGACCTCGGTGACGAAGTCGAACGGGCCGCTGCGGGCGGCGGCGTTCGCGGCGATGGCGAGCGCGCGGCTGCGCAGGTTGTCCTCGAGGGCGCGGATCGCGCGCGGGGTGAAGCCGCGCTGCACGATCTGGCGGACGCGGGTGTGCTCGGGCGGGTCCATGTTGAGCAGGATCAGCCGCTGGGCGTCGATCGCGTCGCGCTCGATGTGCTCGTTGAAGCGGATGATCGCCGTGTTGGTGGTGGACGAGAACAACTCCGGGTGCGTGGAGACGTACTTGACGTCCGCGTGCCGGGTGACGGCCCAGTAGCCCTCGTCGGCGAAGCCCGCGATGCCGGGGTGCTGGGGCACCCAGTGGACCGGCTCGGTGGCGCGCAGCTCGGCGAACTCCGGGAGAGGTACGCGGTCTTGGAGCAGGTCGGGGTCGGTGAAGTCGAACCCTTCGGGCATCGCGGGGCAGGACGCCATCGGAAACTCCCGTCATCTGATCAGTATCTGACGGTCCATCAGGAATGGGTGGGTGTCGCGAAGGTAGTAACGGGTTCCAGAAGAGGCAAGGGCCACGACACCACCAATTCCGGGCACCGGTTGTGCTTTCGGGCGCTGCAAGGGGGTTGCGGTGTTCGAGGACCCGTCAGCAGACTGCAGACAGAACTAGAACGCGTACTAGTTCTGCGTGGCGGGTGGGCCGGGACGCCCGCGCCGCGCGGGTGACCTGAGGAGAGGAACTCCCCACCATGGCCGCGGAACCCGTGATCGTCGAAGCCGTACGCACCCCCATCGGCAGGCGCGGCGGCGCGCTCGCCAACCTCCATCCCGCCTACCTCCTGGGTGAGACCTACCGCGAACTTCTGGGCCGCACCGGCATCCCCGCCGACTGCGTCGAACAGATCGTCGGCGGCGCGGTCACCCAGGCCGGCGAACAGTCCGCCAACCCCACCCGCACCGCATGGCTGACCGTCGGCCTGCCGTACGAGACCGCGGCGACGACGGTCAACGCCCAGTGCGGCTCCTCGCAGCAGGCCTCGCACATGGTCGCCAACATGATCGCGGCGGGCGTCATCGACGTCGGCATCAGCTGCGGGGTGGAGGCCATGTCGCGGGTGCCGCTGGGATCGGCGTCCAAGCACGGCCCCGGGAAGCCGTTCCCGGACGAGTGGAACGTGGATCTGCCCAACCAGTTCGAGGCGGCGGAACGGATCGCCCGGCGCCGGGGACTGACCCGCGAGGACGTGGACGCGCTGGGGCTCCTCTCGCAGGAGCGGGCGGCGGTCGCGTGGGGGGAGGAGCGGTTCAAGCGGGAGACGTTCGCCGTCCAGGTGCCCACGACGGAGGAGGAACAGGGCGCCGGACAGGGCATGTGGCGCCTCGTCGACCGGGACGAGGGGCTGCGGGACACCTCGGCCGACGCGCTGGCCTCCCTCAAGCCGATCATGCCCACGGCCGTCCACACGGCGGGCAACTCCTCCCAGATCAGCGACGGTTCGGCCGCGCTCCTGTGGGCGTCGAAGCGCATGGCGCGGGCGCTGAAGCTGCGCCCGAGGGCACGGATCGTGGCCCAGGCGCTGGTGGGATCCGACCCGCACTTCCATCTGGACGGTCCGATCGACGCGACGCGGGCGGTCCTCGGCAAGGCGGGCATGACGCTGAAGGACATCGACCTGATCGAGATCAACGAGGCGTTCGCCTCCGTGGTGCTCAGCTGGACCCAGGTCTTCGAACAGGACCTGGAGAAGGTGAACGTGAACGGCGGGGCGATCGCCCTCGGGCATCCGGTGGGGGCGACCGGGGCCCGGCTGATCGCGACGGCACTGCACGAACTGGAGCGCGTGGACAAGGAGTTCGCACTGATCACCATGTGCGCGGGCGGGGCGCTGGCTACGGGGACGATCATCCAGCGGCTGTGAGGGGCGGTGGCCCTTCCCGGGGTCGGGTGGGCGGCCCGTCACCCTTCGTGATCCGTAGGTGTGTGCTCTGCCCACCTCCCGTTGGCGGCTCAGGACGGCCAGGCTTGTGGCACCGCAATGGAGTTCGCGAGCCGGGGGATCACGTGAACGCAGAAGCCACCATCGAACGCCGGGCCACAAGCCGCGGTCCGGGCCGTAGACCGGACCTGCCCAGCGAGGAGTTGTGCTCCGAGCTGTTCGCGTCACTGCCACGCAGCGACCAGCGGCTCAAGGGCCGGCAGTATCTGAACGGGCTGCTGGCGGCGCCGGGGCGGAAGTCGATCCGGAACATCGCCGCGCTCGCCGCCGACGCACTCGCCGACGAGAGCGCGGTCGAGCAGTCACTGCATCACTTCATCAGCAGCTCCACCTGGGACTGGGCACCGCTGCGTACCGCCCTCGCCGCCCATGTCGACGCGCTGTGGCCGCCACTCGCCTGGGTCGTGCGGCCCTTGTTCATCGCCAAGGCCGGTGAGCACTCGGTCGGTGTGGCGCGGCAGCCGGCGCCCGAGCGCGGGCAGGAACTCAACGGGCAACTGGCCTTCGGGGCCTGGGCGGTCGGTGACCGGGTGAGTGTTCCCGTGCAGTGGCGGCTGCGGTTGTCCGAGCTCTGGCTCACCGATCCGCGCCGGCGCCGACGGGCCGAGATCCCCGACAGCGCCCACGCGGAGAGTCTCGACGAGTGCGCGACCGCCACGGCCCTCAGCGTCCCGGGCCTCTGGGAGTACCCGGCCCGGCCCGTCGTACTGGACCTGCCGCCGGAGAATCCGAACGGGGTACTGCGTGCCTTCGCCAAGGCCCGGGTGCCGCTGCTCACCCCGGTGCGCGGGAACACACGGCTGACCGTGGCCGACCGGACGATGCCCGGATACCGGGCCGGTGCCGCCCCGGCGCACCAGATCATGGAGTCGGTACGCGGGCTGCGGCGTCCGCTGTCGTGGCGGGAACCGGAGGCCGGTGCCGCGGGCCGCCGCACCTCGCTCGTGGCGGCGGTTCGCGTACGGCTGACCCAGCCGGGCTCCGGCTCCGGGTTCGAAGCCGGTTCTCGCACGAGGGCCGCGGGGTCGTTGGTTCCCCTGGAGCCGCAGGCGCCGTCCGAACTGCTGCTGGTCGGCGAGTGGCACGCCGGCGAGAAGTCCTCGCCCGACCTGTGGCTGGTCTCCCCGGCGTCGACGCCGGCGTTCTCGTCCGTCGCGGATGTGCTGCGGCTGGCGCGGATGACGCGGCGCGTCGCCGTGGCCGAGGAGCGGATCGGTGAGCGAGTCGGCATGCGGGACTTCGAGGGGCGCTCGTTCAGCGGGTGGCACCGCCACATGACCCTCGTCTCGGCCGCGCACGCCGTGTCCGCGCTGGCGGACGCGGCGGACGGGGAGCCGGTCTACTCGCCGCGGCTCTCCGCCTGAGCACCGGCCCGGTCGCTCTGCCGGTGGTTCAGGGTTCGGCGGGCCCGGTGCAGGCGCAGAGCCAACTGGATCTCCAGCGCCCGTTCGGGCTCCTGCCAGCCGGTGCCGAGGAGTTCGGTGATGCGTTCCAGGCGCCGGGAGACCGTGTTCGGGTGCACATGCAGCGCCGAGGCCGCGTGGGTGGGGCTGGCCGAGGAGGCGAAGTACGCCTCCAGGGTGCGGGTCAGCTCGGTGAACCGCTGGACGTCGTAGTCCAGGACGGGTCCGATCACCGTCGCGACGTAGTCGCCGACCCCGCGGGTCTCCGAGAGCAGCACCCCCAGGAAGCCCATCTGCTGCGGGGTCGCGACACCGCCCAGGTTGCCCAGCTCGGTGAGCGCCTCCAGACAGCTGAGCGCCTCACGGTGGGCCTGCGCCACCTGGTCGGGGCCGAGCACGGGGCCGGCCGCGCCGATCGTGACGGGGTGTCCGAGGAGCGGCGAGAGTTCCCTGGACACGGCGTCGGCCGCGGCCGACGGGTCCTTGCCGGGCAGCAGGAGCCGTACACAGCCGTCGTACACCTTCATGAGGCCGGACGTGCGATGCGCGTACGACGATGCCCAAGCCGCCGCTCTGCCCTGGGAGTTGTGGGAGTCGCCCTCGGGGCGAGCGACCACCATGACGTGCGGTTCGTCGATGGCTATGCCCAACCGGTGTGCGCGCGACTTGAGTTGGCGGGGCAGCGGGCGGACACCGCTGAGCAGCTCGTCGAAGAGTTCGTCGCGGATCTGGTCGTGGGCCACGACCGTGGTGCGCTGCATGAGCTGGACGAGGGCCACCGACCGTGCGGTCAGCTGGAGCAGGCGTACTCCGAAGCCGTCCGTGAGCGGTCGGCCGGGTATCAGCACGATCGCGCCGAGGTTCTCGCAGCCGGCGGTGACCGGTGCGACCCAGCCGCCGTTCGCCGGTATCGGCACCGGGCGGCCCGCCGCGTGGGCGTCGTACGTCCAGCCGAGGATGTCGTCCTCGGCGAGGTCGGGCAGGGTGCCGATCTCGACGACCGTGCGTCCCACGCAGTCGCGGACGACCAGCGCGCCCGACAGATCCCTGACGGCCGCCTCGACGAGGGTCTGCGGATCGCAGCCGTTCAGAACGAGGTCGATCAGGTGGATGTAGGCCTCCTCGACGCGGCGCTGCGCGTCGAGACTGCTGCGGGCCCGTGAACGGTCCAGTTCGGCTTCGGTGACCTCGGCCCGGGTCTCCTCCAGCAGCCGTGCGCGCTCGATGGCGACGGCGGCCAGATTGCCGAGCGAGCGCATGAGGCTGATCTCGTCCGGCGAGAAGTGCCGCACGGTCCGGTTGGCGCCGTAGAGGGTGCCGAAGACCGTGGTGCCGTAGCCGAGCGGCACCGCCACGATGGCGTGCAGCCCCTCGGCCTGGACGACCGTGTCGATGTCGAGGGAGTGCGGGAGCCGTTCGTCGGAGAGGTAGTCGGAGGTCCAGGCCGGGGCCCGGGTCGACTGGACGAGGCTGCCGATACCGGAGTCGTCGCTGGTTCTGAGGCCCACGCTGAGCGAGGTTGTCTGGCCCTCGGCGACCCTGATGTAGGAGCAGCCGTCCTCCTCGTCGCGCAGTCCGACGTAGGCCATGTCGAAGTTCAGCAGACGGCGCGCCCGGCGGGCGATCTCGTGCAGCAGGCTGTCCAGGTTCCGCACCAGCGTGAGGTCGTGTGCCGTGTCGACGAGCGCGGCGAGCCCCGCCTCCCGTTGCTGGGCGTGGCTGAACAGGGAGTGCACGCGGAACGCCAGGCGGACGGCGTCCTCGAGCTCCGCGAGGGCGTCCGGGGAGGCGTGCCCGCGGCGGGCGGTACGCAGGAGATCCTCGAACCGTGCGGCCGGTGCCCCCTCCGCGAGCAGTTCGAGTACGGACAGTGCGTTCGCGTCGACGGATGGCTGCGGCGGCCCCCCTTGCATTGCCGGCCTCTCTGCTCGAGGGGCGTGTCCCCCAGTACCTCTGGCACGTCCCTTCGGGAGGCTAACTTCCTGGCCGTCGGGGCAGCAACCCGACAGTGGTGTGATGTCCTGCGCCTGGCGGTGTGGCCGGAGCACCATGCTCCGCCCGCGGATGTGTGGCCGGAACACCTGTCGCCCCCGCGGGAGTTCGCGGAAAGATCGCCCCGGGTACCCACTACGGTGCCCGCCACGGGGGAGAGGGACGTCGAGTCGTCATGTCGGAAACCCAGTCTTATCTGCGCTCACTCGCACGCAGCAGGGACTCCGCGCTGCCGGAGAACCGGCCCGGTGTCTTCTCGCTGCGCGGGCGGGAGTGGGATCTCCTCGACTCCGTCTTCGCGCCGCCGCACGCGGGTACGACCGAGATCGTGCTGGAACTCATGGAGCAGGCCCGACTCCCTTGGCGCGGCGCCTTCCTGGAGGTCGGCTGTGGGACCGGCGTCGTCGCCGTGACAGCTGCCCTGGAGGGCTGTACAACGGTCGTCGCCTCCGACATCAGCACGGAGGCCGTGCGCAACGCCGCACTCAACGCACGACGGCACGGCGTCCTCGGCGGCGTCACGGCCGTGCACAGTGACCTGTTCGAGCAACTGACGCCCGGACAGCGCTTCGACACGATCGTCTGGAGTTCGCCGTACGTCCGCGCGCCGGAGGACTTCCGGTTCGGGACGGTCCTGGAGCGGGCCTATGTCGACCCGGGGTACCGGGCCCACCGCCGGTACGTCGACGAGGCGCCCCGCCGGCTGACGGCCGAGGGCCGGGCCCTGCTGCACTTCAGCAGCAGGGGGGACCTGGACGGGCTGCACCGGATCGGCGCCGAGACGGGACGGCAGCTTCGGCCGCTGGCCAAGCTCGACGTGCTCGACCGGGGAGACGTGGTCGAGCACCTGCTGCTGGAGATCCGGGACGACAGGCCCTAGTCCGGGCTCGTTCAGGTGCCCTGGCTCGTGCCGACCGTGGTCACCAGCTCGTCCCACACCGCCATCTCCCTTGCGTGTTCCGCCTGTTCCAGCTCGTGGGCGACCGATTCGATGGCGACACCCGCCTGTTCGAGGGCGTCGAAGACGGCGCAGGCCGCACCGTGCGCACCTGACAAGGTGTCACCACGCAGGCTCTCGTGCTGGTTCAGCGCCAGCGCTTCGAGCGCGGGTTGCGGCAGGGCGTGCAGGGTCATCCAGGCGATGAGGTGGAAGATCTCCGGGTCCCCGGCGGTCTCGGGGCCCGCGGGGTCCGCCGCGTTCCGGGTGGTCCACAGGAGACGTTGCGGGCGGGCGCCCCGTACCACCAGCTCGCGCCAGCGGGGGCACCCGAGGCTCTCCTCGTAACGGCGGTAGACGAGCCGTGCCGTGGCCGTCGCGGCCCGTCCGCGCAGCGCGTCGGCGACGGACGGCGCCGCCGTGGCGTCCAGCCGGGCGTCGACCAGGGCGCCGAGGCTGCCGAGGTCCAGGGAGACGAGCGAGCTGACGTCGGCCGCGGCCACACCGCCCGCGGCGGCCCGTTCCAGGCCACGGAAATAGACGTCCACGGCCTGGGCGTACCGGTCGACGGAGTAGACGGACGTCAGGTGCACACCGATCCCGTCGGCGAGCAGGTCCCCGGCGGCCACCAGGCCCCGCGGGGTCACGGGGACCCGGATCAGGACGTTCGGCCGGCCCACCGACTCCGCGAGCCGTCGCGCCCGGTCCGTCAGCGCCGTCGCGTCCGAGGCCAGCGAGGGCGCGACACCGACGGAGACCCGGCCGAGCATGCCGTGCGTCGCCCGGAACACGGGGTCGAGCAGAGCGCAGGCACGGCGGGCGTCCTCGGCGAGGAGGGCGTAGACGCGTTCCTCCGCGGATTCCCCCGCAGGAGCTGATTCCCCCGCCGGCGCGGATTCCTCGGGAGGCGACGACCGCCGGTCCCCGTATGCGCCGGTGCCCGCCCTCATCGCGCGGACGAGGGCCGCCGGCCGTGACACGGCACCCGTGACCAGACCGTCGGCCACCATCCGGCGCAGGCTGCCGTCGGCCAGCTGGCCACGGTGGAAGTCGTCGAGCCAGAGATGGACCCCCTCCGCCGCGAGCCGGATCAGGACACCGCCGACTGCCGAACATGGCCGTGTGGTCATGGCTGCCTCCGCCCGTGGACTGGCGGAATTCTAGGACCGTATTGCAGGTCGAGATACCTGACAAAGTATTCGCCCGAGGTTGCGATCATGTTCCGTGAAGTGCTGCGCAACGGCACCTGACAAACTAATCCCGACCGCGTTGCCGTGGATGAAGGTGGCGTGTGAATCTCCCGGAGAGCAGCTGGCCGGACGGCCGAAATCGACTGCCGCGTTCTCTGGAGGAAAAACCTTGACCACAGGGTTCGACGGACGGTCGCCGCTGATCCGCCGCGACGGCGAGGGAGTTGCCCGGCTGTGGGGAAAGGGCTCCCTGGTCACCACCAAGCTCACCGCCGAGGAGACCGGCGGTGCGCTCGGAATCACCCACTTCAGCGCGGTGGCGGGGGAACGGGCGGCACGCCACACCCACACTCTTGAGGACGAGATCTTCATCGTCGAGGGCGGTGAGGTCGTCCTCACCGTCGGCGACCGCACCGAGACCGTCAACGGCTCCGGCGTCCTGTTCCTGCCGCGCGGTATCCCGCATTCCTATCTCGTGGAGAGCGAGACCGCCCGCTTCTACGTGATCACCACACCCGGCGGATTCGAGAGGTTCTTCTCGGAGACGGGTTATCCGACCCGGCTGGGAAAGTCGGCGCCGGTGGGTGAGTCGTGGTCGGTGGGCCGGACCCAGGAATTCGCGGGAAACCTCGGACTCGGCCTGATCTGGGCCGACTGACCGACGACGAAGCGACTACGAGGAAAGAGATCGCGAGTTCCATGAAAAGACGTAGTGTTCTGACCGGTACGGCCGCCGCCGCGATAGGCGCCGCCGCTTTCGAAGCCGCTCCCGCGGCGACGGCGGCGACCGCCTCTCCCACGGCCGCCGCCGCGGCCGACGCCGTCACCGTCCTCCCCTCGGACCCCCGCTACGCCGACCTCGTCGTCGGTAACAACGCCCGCTGGGTCGGCCGGCCCGACTCCGTACGGCTCGTCAGGACGACCGCGCAGGTCGTGCGCGCCGTACAGGAGGCCGTGGACGCGGGCAAGCGGATCTCGGTGCGCAGCGGTGGCCACTGCTACACGGACTTCGTGTTCAACCCGGACGTCCGGGTCGTCATCGACACCTCGCTGCTCGACACCGTCTCGTACGACGAGCGGCGCCGGGCCTTCGAGGTCGGCGCGGGTGCCACCCTTCTCCATATCTACGAGTCACTGTTCAAGGGCTGGGGCGTCACCATTCCCGGCGGCATGTGCTACTCGGTCGGGGCGGGCGGTCACATCAGCGGCGGCGGGTACGGGATGCTGTCCCGTCGGCACGGACTGACCGTCGACCACCTGTACGCCGTCGAGGTCGTCGTGGTGGACGCGGCGGGGAAGGCCCGCAGCGTGGTCGCCACGCGTGAGGCCGACGACCCGAACCGCGACCTGTGGTGGGCGCACACCGGCGGCGGGGGCGGCAACTTCGGCATCATCACGCGGTACTGGTTCCGCAGTCCCGGCGCCACCGGCACCGACCCCTCGGCCCTGCTGCCCAGGCCGCCGAAGGAGGTGCTGGTCAGCGCGATCGCCCTGCCGTGGAGCGAACTGGACAAGGACGCGTACACCACCCTCGTCGGGAAGTTCGGGGCCTGGCACGAGGAGAACGCCGGCGCCGGCTCCGCCGCGGCCTCGCTGTGCAGCTTCCTGATGATGAACCACCGGGCGAACGGCGCCATCGGACTGCTCACCCAGATCGACGCCACCGTGCCGGGCGCGGAGCAGGTGCTCACGGACTTCCTCACCGAGATCACGTCCGCCGTGTCCGAGCGGGCCGTACGCCCGATGTCCGAGCCCGTCGGTGAACTGGGCGCGCTGCCCCAGTTGTTCACCCCGCAGCGGCTGTCCTGGCTGACCTCGGTGAAGCTGCTCGGCACGAGCAACCCGACCCTGACCAACCCGACGCTGCGCGGCCACCACAAGTCGGCCTACCTGCGCCGGAACGTCACGGACGCGCAGGCCGCGTCGATGTACCGGCACCTGACCCGCACCGACCACGAGAACCCCGCTTCCATGGTCGTCCTGCTCTCCTACGGCGGGAAGATCAACACCGTCGCCTCCGGGGACACGGCCGCGGCCCAGCGCGACTCGGTCTTCAAGGGGCTCTTCCAGAGCTTCTGGGGCGACACCGAGGGCGACGACGCGAACATCTCGTGGGTGCGTGACGTCTACGGCGAGGTCTTCTCGGCCACCGGCGGCTACCCCGTGCCGGGCGCGGCCACGGACGGCTGCTACATCAACTACCCGGACGCGGACATCGCCGACACCCGGCAGAACACGACGGGCGTGCCCTGGTACACGCTCTACTACAAGGACAACTACCCGCGCCTCCAGCGGATCAAGGCCGTCTACGACCCACGGAACATCTTCCGGCACTCGCAGTCCATCGCCCTTCCCGACCAGACGTGAGGCGACCCGTGCAGCAGCATGACGTCAAGGAGACAGGGACCGCGGCCGAGCCGGAAGGGGCCCGGCCGCACGCGACGGACGCGGGCGGGAGCGGCACACGGACGAGGGGGGCCTTCGCCCTGCTGGCCTCGGTCCAGTTCGCGCTCATCCTCGCGATGAGCGTGCTGAACGTCGTACTCCCGGACATCCAGCGGGAGTTCGGCGCGAACGGGGCGGAACTGGCCCTGCTCGGCGCCTCGTACGGCATGTCGTTCAGCGGACTGCTCCTGCTCGGCGGCCGGTTGGCCGACCTGTACGGCACCCGCCGGGTGTTCCTCACCGGAACCCTTGTGTTCGGGGCGAGTTCGGCGCTGGCCGGGGTGTCCACCGGGTTGTGGACGCTGCTGGCGGCACGCTTCGTCCAGGGCGCCGGCGCGGCACTCGCCGTACCCGCCGCCATGGCGCTGGTGGGCGTCCTGCACACGCAACCCGGCAAGTACGCCCGGGCCATGGCCTTCTGGGGCGGTCTCGCCGCGTCCGGCGGCACCGCGGGCATGCTGCTGTCGGGGCTGGTCTCCTCCTGGAACAACTGGCGCTGGGCGTTCGTCCTGCCCGTCGTGGTGGCGGCCCTCGCCCTCGCCCTGGCCCCCCGGCTCGTCCCGGCGGGGCCGGCGCCGCGCGGCGGCAGGCTGGACATCCTGGGCGCCTTCCTGGTCACCGCCGGGATCGCCCTGCTCAGCTACGGCCTCGTCGAGGCACCCGAACGCGGCTGGACCTCCCCCGTGGCGCTCGGCGCGCTGGGCGGCGGCGCCGTACTGCTGCTGGGCTTCGTCGTCACCGAGTCCCGGGTCCCGCAGCCGTTGCTGCCGCTGTCCTTCCTCGCCTCGCCGCGCCGGGCGGTCGCGCTGTTCGCGGTCTTCCTGGGCGCCACGGGCATCACGACGATCTTCTTCATGCTCGCCCTCTACTTCCAGCAGGTACGCGGCTATTCGGCGCTGGAGACCTCGGCTGCCTTCGTGCCCTTCGGACTGACCCTGGTCGCCAGTGGTATGACCGTCGGCAGCCTGGTCCAGCGCTTCGGACCGCGCGCGGTACTCGTCTCGGGGCTGGTGATCACCGGCCTCGGACTCGGCACCCTGAGCACCATCGGCGCGGACACGCCGTACGTCGGTGCCGTGCTGGCCGGCCTGGTGCTCTTCCCCGCCGGAGCGGCCCTCGTGTTCGCCTCGTCGACCGTCGCCGCGACCGCCGACGTCCCGCAGGAGCAGGCGGGACTGGCCGGTGCCGTGGTCAACACCGCCCTGGAGGCGGGACCGGCGGTCGGCCTCGCCGTACTGGTGACACTGGCCGCCGGTCACACGGCGGACCTGGACCACTCCGGCGGCGCCGCGGCCTCGGCCCAGGCGGCCGGATACGGCTTCGCCCTCGGGATCGCCGCGGCGGCCTTCGCGGCGGCGGCCCTCTGCGCCTTCTTCCTGCTGCGCTCCCGTACGGAGACGCAGCCCACCCCCACCCATGAGGAGTACCCCCTATGACCGCCCGCTTCAAAGGCAAGGTCGTCGTCGTCACCGGGGCCGGGGCCGGCATCGGCCGGGCCAGCGCCCGGGCCTTCGCACGTGAGGGCGCGACCGTGGTCGTCGCCGGCGCCCGGCCGGAGTCGATCGAGGAGACCAGCCGGCTCGTGGCGGAGGACGGCGGCACCGCCACCTCCGTCGTCGCCGACGTCACCCGGCCCGAGGACATGGCGCGGCTGGTGCGGGAGACCGTCGAGCGGCACGGCGCCCTGGATGTCGCGCACAACAACGCGGGCATCTTCGGCCGGCCCGCCCCGGTCGCGGACCTCGACCTGGCCGTCTGGCAGTCCGTCCTCGACGTCAATCTGACCGGCGTACTCCTGTCCATGCGGCAGGAGATCGCGTACATGAGGGAGCACGGCGGCGGAGCCATCGTGAACACGGCGTCCAACATCGGCTACCACGGCCGACGTCCTGGCATGGCCGCCTACGCGGCCTCCAAGGCTGCCGTCAGCACCCTCACCCGCGTCGCCGCCCTGGACCACATCAAGGACAACGTCCGTATCAACGCCGTCAGCCCCGGCGCGACGGACACCACCATGTCGCTGCGACCCGGCGAGACCGACGCCGACCGGGCCGCCCGGCTGGCCTCGGTGGTTCCGATCGGGCGCGTCGCGACGACGGACGAGATCGTCGCCGCCGTGCTGTGGCTGGCCTCCGACGAGGCGAGTTTCGTCGTCGGCCAGGACATCGTCGTCGACGGCGGCGTCACTTCCTGACGCCATTGCCGTTCCGTCCGCGGGTTTCGGAGTGAATTCACCCGGAGCTCGCGGCCGGAATCCGCGGTCGGAATCCGGAAACCTGACAAAGTAGCGATTCGGCACTTCACGAAGAATCCATAATTCCACAGAATTGATGAAAGCAACTCACGGGTTCAGCCGAGGAAACCATTCTTCGTCTCCACTCCACGAGAGGAACCGAGTTGAACAGCGAGCTCGCTTTCATCGAGGCGCTTCCCGCGCTGCAACAGCCCGACTGGCCCTCCCGTCCCGAGACGGAATCGGTGCGGCGGGAACTGGGTGTGCTGCCGCCCCTTGTCGAGGCGGCGGACGTGGCCCAGCTGCACGGCCACCTCAGGGCGGTCGCCGAAGGACAGGCCCTGGTCGTCCAGGCCGGCGACTGCGCGGAGGACTGGGCGGAACGCGGTCCCGTCGACGTGGCCCGCAAGGCGGCGGTGCTCGACCTGCTGGCGGGCGTCATGCGCGTACAGACGGGCAAGCCCGTGGTCCGGGTGGGCCGGATCGCCGGCCAGTACACCAAGCCCCGCTCCCGGCCCACCGAGACCGTCCAGGGCGTCGAACTCCCCGTCTACCGCGGTCATATGGTCAACGACCCGAACCCCGACCCGGAGCTGCGCCGACCCGACCCGCGCCGTCTGCTGACCGGCTACCGCGCCGCGCGCGAGGTCATGGAACACCTCGGCTGGTCCAGCAGCACACCCCGCGCCCAGGCCCCCGTGTGGACCAGCCACGAGGCACTGCTCCTCGACTACGAACTCCCGCTGGTGCGCAGTCAGGACGATGCCGACGCCGCCGACGGCGACGGCCGCCCGCTCCTCACCTCCACCCACTGGCCGTGGATCGGCGAGCGCACCCGCCAGGTGGACGGCGCCCACGTGGCGCTGCTGGCGGCGGTCCGCAACCCGGTGGCGTGCAAGGTGGGCCCGAGCATGGACCCGGCGGAACTCCTGCGGCTGTGCGAGCGGTTGGACCCGCGACGGCGGCCCGGCCGGCTCACCCTGATCGCCCGCATGGGGGCGGGCGCGGGGCCGGAGAGACTCCCGGCCCTGGTCGGGGCCGTACGCGCCGCGGGGCACCCCGTCAGCTGGCTCTGTGACCCGATGCACGGCAACACCGTGGCCGGACCCGACGGTCTGAAGACCCGGTTCGTGGAAACGGTGATACGGGAGGTCGAGGAATTCCAGAAATCCGTGGAATCGGCCGGAGGAATTCCGGGAGGCCTGCACCTGGAAACAACTCCGGACAGCGTCACGGAATGCGTGGCCGATCGTACGCACCTGGATTCGGTCGGGGACAAGTACACCAGTTTCTGCGACCCGAGGCTGAATCCGCGGCAGGCAGTGGAGGTCGCCTCGGCCTGGCGTCGATGACGAGCGGCAACCGACGGGCCTGCCTCGTCGGCCGAGCAGGGAACCGATCAGCAATCGATCAGCAACCGATCAGGGGGACCAGTCATGCACGGCAAGATCGCACTGGTGACGGGCGCCGCGGGCGGAATAGGCGCGGCGGTCGTACGGACCCTCGCCGAGCGCGGGGCACGCGTCGCGGCGGTGGACAGGGACGGCGACCGACTGCGCGAGGTCGCGGCGGAACTGTCGCACGACGGCCTGGACGTCAGGGCGTTCCCCGGGGACGTCACCGTGAGCGCCGAGGCCGAGCGCCTGGTCGCGGAGGCCGAGGACACCGTCGGTCCGCTGGACCACCTGGTCAACGGTGCCGGCGTGCTGCGTCTGGCCAAGGCCCGCGAACTCACCGACGCCGACTGGACGTCGACGTTCGCCGTCAACACCACGGGCGTGTTCTTCATGTCCCGCGCGGCGGTCAACCGGATGGTGCCGCGCCGCTCCGGAGCCGTCGTCACCATCGCCTCGAACGCGGCGGGCACGGCACGGATGGACATGGCCGCGTACTCGGCGTCCAAGGCCGCCGCGACGATGTTCACCAAGTGTCTCGGTCTGGAGGCCGCCCAGCACGGCATCCGCTGCAACGTGGTCGCCCCCGGCTCCACCGAGACCCCGATGCTCACGTCCATGTGGCAGGACGACCACGGCCGGACGGCGACTCTCGAAGGCAACCCCGACGCCTACCGCGTGGGCATCCCGCTGGGCAGGCTGGCCCGCCCCGCGGACGTGGCCGAGGCGGTGGCGTTCCTCCTCTCGGACCAGGCGGCGCACATCACGATGCACGACCTCACCGTCGACGGCGGCGCGGCCCTCGGCGTCTGACCCGCCCCCCACATGCCCGATCGGCTCCAGCGACACGAGGAAGACCCGAAGACCATGGCAGGTATACCCCCCATCCAGCCCTACCCGATGCCCCAGGCCGCGGACCTCCCCGCCAACACGGCGAGTTGGCGGGCCGAGCCGGACCGAGCGGTTCTGCTCGTCCACGACATGCAGCGGTACTTCGTACGGCAGTTCCCCGCCGGCGAGGCACCCGGTGCCGAACTGGTCGACAACGCGGCCCTGTTGCGTGAGCGCGCCGTCGCCCTGGGCATCCCGGTCGCGTACACCGCGCAGCCGGGCGGCATGACCGACGAACAGCGCGGCCTGCTCAGGGACTTCTGGGGACCGGGCATGCGGGTCGACCCCGCCGACCGGGAGGTCGTGGAGCCGCTCACCCCCGGCCCGGACGACTGGCTGCTGGCCAAATGGCGCTACAGCGCGTTCTTCCGCTCCGACCTGCTGGAACGGATGCGCGCCCAGGGCCGCGACCAGCTGATCCTCTGCGGCGTGTACGCCCACATCGGGGTGCTCATGACCGCCGTCGAGGCCTTCACCAACGACATCGAGACGTTCCTGGTGGCCGACGCCGTCGCCGACTTCGACCTGGGACGCCACCGGCTGGCCCTCGACTACGCCGCCGAGTGCTGCGCCGTCGTCACGACGACCAAGTCCCTCATCGCGGAACTCGACCGATGAACGAGGAGAAGTCCCGTATGGCACAGGATCTGCTCGACCGGATTCTTAGGCCGGCCCCGGCCCCCTTCGCACTGCTGCACCGCCCCGGGACCAACGGCCCGGACACCCTGGAGATCCTGACGGGCGAGGCGTCGACGGTGGACACCCTCACGCAGATCCCCGTACGGGACCTGCGTGACGAAGACGAAGACGAAGACGGGGAAGGGGCTCGGGACCAGGCGCGGGGCGGCGCCCGCCAGGACGTCCTGGCGGTGATCCCGTACCGCCAGGTCGCCGAGCGCGGCTACGCCTGTGTGGACGACGGCGAGCCGCTGACCGTGATGACGGTGGCCGAGCAGGCCATGATCCCGGTCACCGACGCCCTGCGCCGGCTGCCGGACGAACCGGTCCGGCTGAGCGGCGGCCGGTTCGAGCAGGACGACGACGAGTACGCGGATCTCGTCCGCAAGGTGATCGCGGACGAGATCGGCACGGGCGAGGGGGCCAACTTCGTCATCAAGCGGACGTTCGTCGCCGACATCAGCGACTACACCGTACGCAGCGCACTCGGCTTCTTCCGGCGGCTGCTGGAGCGGGAGCAGGGCGCCTACTGGACCTTCGTCGTGCACACCGGCGACCGTACGTTCGTGGGCGCCACCCCCGAGCGGCACGTGAGCCTGGACGCCGGCCGGGCCGTGATGAACCCGATCAGCGGCACCTACCGCTACCCGCCCGCCGGCCCCACCCTGGACGGTGTGATGGACTTCCTCGCCGACCGCAAGGAGGCCGACGAGCTGTACATGGTCGTCGACGAGGAACTCAAGATGATGGCGCGGATCTGCGACCCGGGCCCCCGGGTCGTCGGACCGTACCTGAAGCAGATGGCGCGCCTCGCCCACACCGAGTACTTCATCGAAGGCGACAGCGACCACGACCCGCGCACCATCCTGCGCGAGACCATGTTCGCGCCGACGGTGACGGGCAGCCCGCTGGAGAGCGCCTGCAAGGTGATCCGCCGGTACGAGCCGGAGGGCCGCGCCTACTACAGCGGCGCCATCGCCCTGATCGGCCGGGACGAGCACGGCGGCCGGACGCTCGACTCCTCGATCCTCATCCGTACGGCGGACATCGACAACGCGGGCCGGCTGCGCATCGGCGTCGGCGCCACCCTCGTCCGCCACTCCGACCCGGAGTCCGAGGTCGCCGAGACCCACGCGAAGGCGGCCGGTCTGCTCGCGGCGCTGAACACCTCCGGCACCGCACGGCTGGCGGATCATCCGCGCGTACGCGAGGCCCTCGCGGAGCGCAACGGCACGATCGCCGGGTTCTGGCTGAGCGAGCGGGACGCGGGTCCGGCCGCCCGGACCGACGGCGGTCGCGAACTGACCGGCCGCAGGGTGCTGGTGGTGGACGCCGAGGACACCTTCACCTCGATGATCGGCCATCAACTGCGGTCCATGGGGCTCGAACCGACGGTCCGGCGCTTCGACGAGCCGTACTCCTTCGACGGACACGACCTCGTCGTCATGGGCCCGGGGCCCGGCGACCCCCGTGCCGTCACGCACCCCAAGATCGCCCACCTGCGCACCGCGATCCGCCAACTCCTCGACGAACAGAGGCCCTTCCTCGCGGTGTGCCTGAGCCATCAGGTGCTCAGCACGCTGCTTGGCCTCGAACTGGCCCGCCGGCCGGTGCCCAACCAAGGGGTGCAGCGGGAGATCGACCTGTTCGGATCGCGCGAACGGGTCGGCTTCTACAACACGTTCGCCGCCCGCTGCCAGGAGGACAAGTTCGAGGCTGCCGGGCTCGGCGGCGGGGCCGGGGTCGGGGTCGTCGAGGCGAGCCGGGACCCCGACACCGGCGAGGTGCACGCACTGCGCGGCCCGGGGTTCGCGTCGATGCAGTTCCATGCCGAGTCCGTGCTCACCCAGGACGGTGTACGCATCGTCGCCGACGCGCTCACGGGGGTGCTCCAGTCGTGCGAGCGGTAATCGTCTGGTGGGACCTGAACGAGCAAACCAACCGCTGGGGCGCGGTACTGCTGTGGGAGTCGGCATGGTGACGATCCTGGTCGCGGGCGGCGGCATCGGCGGGCTCGCGGCGGCACTCAGCATCGCGCGGCACGGCAACCGGGCGACCGTCCTCGAACGCCGCTCCACCTTCAGCGAGTTGGGCGCCGGCATCCAACTCGGCCCCAACGCCTTCCACGCCCTGGACCTCCTCGGCGTCGGCGAGGAGGTGCGTGAACGCGCCGTCCACATCGACGAGTTGAGGTTCATGGACGGTACGACGGGGAAACGGGTCGCGAGCATGCCGCTCAGCGGCGCCTACCGCGCCCGCTTCGGCAACCCGTACGCCGTCGTCCACCGGGGCGACCTCTACCAGGCCCTGCTCGACGCCTGCCGCGGGGAACCGGCGGTCACCCTGACGTCCGACGCCTCGGTGGTGTCGTACGAACAGGACGCGGAGGGCGTCGCCGCGCCGGTCACGGCGGTCACCGACACCGGCCGCCGCTTCACGGGCGCCGCCCTCATCGGCGCGGACGGCATCCGCTCGGCGGTCCGCGCCCAGCTGGTCGGCGACGGCGCCCCTCGGGTCTCGGGCCACACGATCTACCGGTCGGTGATCCCGATGGAGCGGGTCCCGGAGGAACTCCGCTGGAACACCGTCACGTTGTGGGCGGGCCCGAAGTGGCATTTCGTGCACTACCCCATCGGCAGCGGCAGGTTCCTCAACCTGGCCGCCACCCGGGACGACGGCGCACAGAACGTGGTGACCGGCAGGCCTGCCGAACGGGACCACGTCCTGACCGCCTTCCCGGAACTGAGCCGCACAGCACGGCAGTTGCTGGAGCTGGGGACCGACTGGAAGGAGTGGGTGCTGTGCGACCGTGACCCGGTCGAACGCTGGACGGACGGACGTGTGGCCCTGCTGGGCGACGCGGCCCACCCGATGCTCCAGTACGCCGCCCAGGGCGCGTGCATGGCCCTTGAGGACGCGGTGCTCGTCGGCCGACTGCTGGCCGGCGCGGCCGAGGAGACAGGGGACACGGCGGCCCGGCTGGAGAAGTACAACGCCGAGCGGTACGAGCGCACGGCACGCGCACAGCGGGTGGCCCGCGCGATGGGCGAGGAGCTCTACCACCCGGCGGACGCCGCCGCGACGGCCCGCAACACCATGTTGTCGTCGCTCACTCCGGACGACCTGTACGACAAGGTGCGCTGGCTGCACGGGGCGCGTGTCGGCGCTCCCGCGGACGGCTCGCTTCAGGGCACAGGGGGCCACCGTTGAGCAGGTTGCGCTGGTTGACCGCGGGGGAGTCCCACGGTCCCGCTCTTGTCGCGACGTTGGAGGGTCTTCCGGCCGGTGTGCCGGTCACCACGGAGCTGGTGGCGGACCACCTGGCGCGGCGGCGGCTCGGCTATGGGCGCGGTGCCCGGATGAAGTTCGAGCGGGACGAGATCACGTTTCTCGGTGGTGTGCGGCACGGGTTGTCGATGGGTTCGCCGGTCGCGGTGATGGTCGGCAACACGGAGTGGCCGAAGTGGGAGCAGGTGATGGCGGCCGATCCGGTGGATCCGGAGATCCTGGCCGGGCTTGCCCGTAACGCGCCCTTGACCCGCCCTCGTCCTGGTCACGCCGACCTCGCGGGGATGCAGAAGTACGGTTTCGAGGAGGCCCGTCCGGTCCTGGAGCGCGCTTCCGCGCGGGAGACGGCGGCCCGGGTCGCGCTGGGTGCGGTGGCCCGTTCGTTCCTGAAGGAGGCGGCGGGGATCGAGATCGTCTCGCACGTCGTGGAACTGGCGGCGGCGAAGGCGCCCTACGGTGTCTACCCCAAGCCCTCGGATGTGGAGAGGCTGGACGCGGACCCGGTGCGGTGCCTGGACGCGGACGCTTCGAAGGCGATGGTCGCGGAGATCGACCAGGCCCACAAGGACGGCGACACGCTGGGCGGTGTGGTGGAGGTGCTGGCGTACGGCGTGCCGGTGGGTCTGGGCTCGCACGTGCACTGGGACCGGCGCCTGGACGCGCGGCTGGCCGCCGCGCTGATGGGCATCCAGGCCATCAAGGGTGTGGAGGTAGGTGACGGCTTCGACCTCGCGCGCGTGCCCGGCTCGAAGGCGCACGACGAGATCCTCGCCACGGACGACGGCATCCGGCGTGCGACCGGCCGCTCCGGTGGCACCGAGGGCGGTCTGTCCACGGGTGAGCTGTTGCGGGTGCGGGCGGCGATGAAGCCGATCGCGACCGTTCCGCGTGCCCTGCAGACCGTCGATGTGGTCACCGGTGAGGCCACGCAGGCGCATCACCAGCGTTCCGATGTGTGTGCGGTCCCGGCGGCGGGCATCGTGGCCGAGGCGATGGTAGCCCTTGTCCTGGCCGACGCGGTGGTGGAGAAGTTCGGCGGCGACAGCGTGCCCGAGACACGCCGCAACGTGGAGTCCTACCTCGAACACCTGATCGTCCGGTGAACGGTGGCGCTCAGTTGTCGGCCGGTACCTTTCGGATCCGAACCGAGTGCGTAGCGTGACGGAAGTGATCGAAAGCATGAACGAGGCCCATGCCCTGAGTTAGCCTCGTCCTCGCGGCCAGTGAGGCGAACTGGCGTACGTAGACGATCACTTCGGGGGGTCCGTGTCAGAGCAGCATCCGGTGCCATCGGGGCCCCCGCCGGGCGAGGCGGCCGCGCTGCGGCAGACCGCTGCAGCGCCGCTGCGCCCCGCCGACCCCGAACACGTCGGCCCCTACGTGCCGTTGGCGCTGCTGGGCAGCGGTGGCATGGGGCGGGTCTATCTCGCGCGCCCCTCGGACGACAGCCCCGGCCTGTTCGCCGTCAAGGTGATCCGGCCGGAGTACGCCGAGGACGCGACGTTCCGGCGCCGGTTCGAGCAGGAGGCGTTGGTGCACGGCCGGGTCCGTACCCCGCGCGCACCGAGGCTGTGCGGTACGGGGTTCCAGGACGAGTTGCTGTGGATGGCCACGGAGTATCTCGCCGCGCTCGATCTCGCGGTAGCCGTCCGGGAGGGCGGTGCCCTGGAGCCGGGCGCCGTCTGGCGGCTGGTGGCGGAGCTGGGGCAGGCGCTCGCCGACCTCGCCGCCACGGGCATCGTGCACCGGGACCTGAAGCCGTCCAACGTGCTGCTGTCGGTCCGGGGCGCCCACGTCATCGACTTCGGCATCTCCAAGGCCGCCGACGCGAGCGCGATCACCGGCACCGGCAACCGGGTCGGAACGCCCGCCTACATGTCCCCGGAGTATCTGCGGACCGGCCACTGCGACGCGGCGTCCGACGTGTTCTCGCTCGCCGGGACACTGATCTACGCGGCGGCCGGCCGGGCCCCCTTCGGCGACGGCACCGGCGTCGACGTGATGCACCGGGTCGCGTTCGAGGAGCCCGACGCCGAGGTGATCGGCGAGATCACGGCCACCGACCCGGCGCTGGGCGCACTGCTCTCCGCCTGCCTCGTCAAGGAGCCCGAGCGGCGGCCGACGCCGGCGGAGCTGGTCGGGGCGGCGCGTGAGCGTGCCGCCGGGTCCGCCCAGGCGCTCGAGTGGCCGCAGCCGTTGCTCGGCGCCGTGCGCGAGCGGCAGCGGGCGTACGACGTGCTGTACCGCTTCCCCGTCGAGCGGGCGGCGGAGCTGCGCTTCCCTGGCCACCGCCCGAACCCGGCGCTCCCGGTGCCGGTGCCGGTGCCCGTGCCGGGTTCGGGGCAGGTCGCGGTTTCCGGGCAGGTCGCGGTTTCCGGGCAGGGTCCGGCGAAGGACGTGGACCTCGTCCCGTCGGCGACCCCGGACGCGGCGTCCGCCGAGACGTCCACCGGGAAGCGGCGCCCGAAGCGGGCTCTCGCCTGGGTCCGCAGGCCGGTACCGGCCGTTACGGCGGCCGTCGCCCTCTGTGCCCTGGCCGCGCTGGTCTTCGTACTCGTACGCCCGGCGGACCGCGCGACCGCCTCGCCCCCCGGGGCGCCCGCGACGGCCTCCGCCGGCATCGAGGGCAAGGCCGGCGGTGCCCAGCGGAAGCCGGGGACCTCGGAGGGAGAGTCGGCCCCGGCCACTTGGGGCAGCGGCACCGAGACCGCCGACGGCCCGGCCGCACCGTCGCTCGTCCCCGGCTCCGGCACCGAGGGCGGCGACACCGACGGCGACGGTGAGCCGGACGTCCCGGCGCCGGGCGCCCCTACGGGCACAGACCCGGACACCGGCACGGGTACGGGCACCGGAACCGGCACGGGTACAGGCACCGGCACGGGAACAGGCACGGGAACGGACGGCGGCACCGAGACCAGCCCCCCGCCTTCCTCCGCCCCCTCCCCGGACAGTTCCCCGACCGATTCCGCCACCGCGCCCTGGGTCACCGAGTGCACCTACTACGCGGGCAAGGCGCAGACGGAGTTCGGAGACACGGGCAAGCGCGTCAAGCAGGTCCAGTGCATCCTGTCGATGCGCGGGTACGACATCGGCGGCACCGGGGTGGACGGGGTGTTCGGAGAAGGGCTGGTGGCCGCGATGGAGAACTTCCAGGCCGACAAGGGACTGACCGTGGACGGCATGGTGAAGCGGGTGACCTGGGACAACCTGCGGGCGACGCAGTGACTCCGCCCCGGTGAACAGGGCGGAGTCGTACGGCGGTCGCCGGCGGAAGTGAAACCTGACCGAACGTCAGCAGGTCGACCGGTACACGTACTTGCTCACGTTCGCGTCACCCAGGTTCGCCGCCGTGATCGACACGAACGACGTCCCGATCGACTTCGTCACCTTCTTGCCCTGGACCGCGTTCACCGCCTCCCGTACCGCCTGCGCGCCGATCTCCTCCGCCTTTTGGGCGATCAGTGCCTGGACCGTGCCCTTCTTCAGCTGTTCGACCTGTGCGGGGCCCGCGTCGAAGCCGACCACCTTGACCTTGCCGACCTTGCCCGCGTCCTTGATGGCGTTGTTGGCGCCGTCGCTGGCCGGGGTGCTGATGGAGAAGATGCCCGCCAGGTCGGGGTCCTTGGAGAGGGACGCGGCGGTGAGGCGGGCCGCCTCCACGACGCCGCCGCTGGGGGTGGAGGGCTGCACGCCCACGAAGGTGATGTCGGGGTACTTCTTGATCTCGGTCTCGAAGCCCTTGATCCGCTGGTCGGCCGTGGTGACACCCGGGGTGCCGCCGATGATGACGACCTTGCCCTTCTTTCCGACGAGCTCGGCCAGCGTGCGGGCCGCCTCGGCGCCGCCCTCCACGTTGTTCGAGGAGACGGCGGAGGAGATGAAGCTCGTGTCGTCGAGGCCCGTGTCCGCCGTCACGATCTTGATGCCGGCCTCGTTGGCCTGCTTCAGCGGCGTGCCCAGCGCCTTGGAGTCGGTCGGTGCGATGACGATGGCGTTCGGCTTCTTCGCGACCGTGCTGGTGAGGATCGGCGTCTGGGTCGCCGGGTCGAAGGTCGTCGCGCCCTGCACGTCCACGGTCGCGCCGAGCTTCTTGCCCTCGGCCTTCGCGCCGCAACCCAGGGTGTTGTAGAAGGAGTCGGACGCTGTCCCGAGGATGACGGTCACCTTGGGGTTCGCGGTGGAGGAGGACGAGTCGCCGGACCCGCAGGCGGTGGCGCCGAGCAGGACGGCGGTGGCGAGGGCGGCGCCTCTGAGGGTGAGGTGGGCGGTCTGCATGGTTCAACTCCATTGATGCGACGGGGCGTTGGGAGCTGGGGAGTGGGAGGGAGGGGCTAACGCAGCGTGCGGCGGCGCCGGTTGACGTGGTCGACGTACACGACCCCCGCGAGGACCGCGCCGACCGCGACCTGCTGCCAGAACGGCTGGAGGCCGATGATGACCAGGCCGTTGCTGAGCACGGCCGGGATGAGGGAGCCGAAGGCGGTGCCCAGGACACTGCCCACCCCGCCGAAGAGGCTGGTGCCGCCGAGCACGGTGGCGACGATCGCCTGGAGGTTGTCCCCGGTGTGCCCGCCGACGGTGGTGGTGGAGAAGCGGGCCAGGTTGACGTACGCGGCGATCCCGGCGAGGAGCCCGCAGAGCGCGTACACCTTGATCAGATGGCGGTCGACGGCGACTCCGGCGCGGCGGGCGGCCTCGACGTTGGAGCCGATCGTGCGGGTGTAGGTGCCGAAGCGGGTCAAGCCGAGGACGATCGCGCCCGCGATGGTGAGGCCGATGGCCAGCCACACCGTATAGGGGATGCCGAGGAAGCGGCCGAAGCCGAGGCCGCTGACCAGCGAGTCGGGGACCCCGCGCAGGTCGAGGCCGTCGGTGAGGACCAGGGCGCCGCCGCCGGCCGCCGAGAGGGTGGCCAACGTGGCGATGAGAGGCGGGAGTTTGGCCTTCGTGACCAGCAGGCCGTTCAGCACGCCCCAGGCGAGGCCCGTCGCCATTGTCGTCACCAGACCCGCCAGCAGGGTCAGCGGGCCGCCGCCGCCCAGCGCCGTCATGACCTTGACACCGACGACCCCGGAGAAGATCAGCACCGAGCCCACCGACAGATCGATGCCGCCGGTGGTCATCACGAACGTCATCCCGATGGCCAGCACACAGTAGGAGGCGGCCTCGATGGCGACACTGCGCAGGTTGTACGCGGTGAGGAAGTTGTCGGGGTAGGCCGCGCCGAACACCGCGAGCAGCACCAGCAGCACGACCAGGGCCAGACTCCGGGTGCCCTTCATGTTGCGCCAGGCGGCGGCGAGGAGCGCCGAGCGCAGCGGACGGACGGTGTCCGCGTCCGGCCCGGGGGCGGCGGACTTCACCTCGGTGGTGGGGGACGTGGTCGGCGTCGTGGGCGTCGTCATGACTGGTCCTCGCTGCGGTCGGAGCCGTCGACGGCTGGAACCAGCACGGGATCCGGTTCCGGGTCCGCGCCGTCGTCGAAGGTGAGTGCGCCCGTCATGGCGCCGAGTACGTTCTCGCTGGTCGCCGTCGCACCGGACAGCCGGGCCACCCGCTGCCCGAGCCGCAGCACCTCGATCCGGTCCGCGTACTCGAACACGAACGGCAGGTTGTGGCTGATCAGCACCACCGCCACCCCCGAGGCCCGGACCCGCTGGATCAACTGCCCGACCCGTTCCGTCTGTACGACACCCAGCGCCGCCGTCGGTTCGTCCATCAGCAGCACCCGGTCCGCCCAGTTGACCGCCCGGCCGACCGCGATGCCCTGGCGCTGGCCGCCGGACATCGTGACGACCTGCGCGGCGGTGTCCTGGATGCCGACGCCGAGCGAGCCGAACGCCTCGTCGGCCTTGGCGCGCATGGCCTTGCGGTCCAGGAAGCCGAGCTTGCCGAGCAGCCCGGTGCGCAGGATCTCGCGGCCGAGGAAGAGGTTCTCGGCGGGGTCCAGATCGGGGGCGAGGGCCAGGTCCTGGTAGACGGTCTCGATGCCCAGGCGGCGGGCGGCGATCGGGTCCGGGATGGTCACCGGCCTGCCGTCGACCCTGATCTCGCCGGCGTCGGGCTGGATCACCCCGGAGATGACCTTGATGGTGGTGCTCTTGCCCGCGCCGTTGTCGCCGACCAGCGCGACCACCTCGCCCGGGTAGACGGTGAGCGCCGCACCGCGCAGCGCCCGGACCTGGCCGTAGCTCTTGACGATGCCGGACAGTTCCAGGACGGGGGTGACGGCCGGGGCCGGGGCGCCGGGACTCGGGGCGGCGGGACCTGGGGCGGCGGGACCCGGGCCGGCCTCGGGAGTGGGGGTGCTCATGGCGTCAGCTCTCCGCTTCCACGGGGGGTCAGTACGGTGCCGAGCTCGACCCGGCGGGGTGGTCCGCTCTCGCCCGCGAGCCGGGCCAGCAGCAGTCGGGCGGCCTCGCGGCCCATCTCGTAGGCGTCCCCGGACACGACTGTCACGGGGGTGGGCAGCAGGTCGGCGAAGGGGAAGTCGTCGAAGCCGACCAGGGCCGGGCCCTGCGCCGGGCCGGACCCCGGGGCCATGGCGCCCATGGCGCGCAGAGCGCCGTAGGTCAGGAAGTTGGTGGTGGTGAACAGGGCGGTGGGGCGCCGGTCCGGGGGCAGCGCCAGCAGTCCGGCGGTGGCCTCCTCGGCCTCCGCCCGGGTGCCGTGCTCCAGCCGGGCGATCAGGGCCTCGTCGACCTCGCCGAAGGCGGCGCGCACGGCCTCCAGATAGCCGTCGAGCCGACGGCCCGTGGTGTGGTAGCTGGCCGCCACCACAACGCCGATCCGCCGGTGACCTGCGGCGATCAGATGCTCGGTGGCCTTCCGGGCGCCCCCGTGGTTGTCCAGCAGCACGGTGTCCGCGTCCAGGCCCAGCGCGGGCCGGTCCAGGAAGACCACCGGGGTGCCCTGGGCGACCTCGCGGCCCAGATAGCCGTAGTCCATGGCGCCCGGCACGATCAGCAGCCCGGCCACCCGCTGGCCGAGCAGGTCGTCGATGCTGCGGCGCTCGGCCTCGGGGTCCTCGTCGGAGCTGGCCAGCACGACGTTGTGGCCGTTGGCGCGGGCCGCGTTCATGACGCCGTTGGCGATCGAGCCGTAGAAGGGGTTCGACAGGTCGCCGACCAGCAGCGCCAGCGTGGTGCTGCGCTGCCCGGGGCGCAGGCTCCGGGCGAGGTCGTTACGGCGGTAACCGGTCTCGTCTATGGCGGCGCGCACCCGTTCCGCGATCGCGCGGGAGACCGTCTCGTCACCGTTGACGAACCGGGAGACGGTCTTGATCGACACCCCGGCGAGGGCGGCGACCTCCCGCATGGTGGGCGTTCGCATGTCCGGCATCACTCCGAAATCGGTCGCTCGGCGTCGCTGTGTGCCGCACAGCAAACCGCCGTGAAACAACGTTGTCAATGGATCGCAACGGGGATTTTGCCCGCCCTTGCGCGGTGCGGGGCCGGGTGCGTAGGGTCCGACAACGTTGTTCCGAAACAACGTTGTCTCGGTCGGTGGTGGGGGAGTGCGCGAGAGGATGATCATGCGATCGATCGACGAACCGGACGGCGGACTGCGGGAAGGCGGATGGCAGGAAGGCGGATTGCGGGAAAGCGGACCGCAGGACGGCGGACTGCCGGAACGCGAGCTGCCGGAAGGACTCCGCGCCCTCAGCGCCGATGTGCGCCGCGAGCTGCGCTCCCTCGATCCGCGCGCCGCCGACCGCTTCACCGGGCTGCTGACCGGCACCTGGGGCAGGGCCATGCGCCCGCTGCCCGACGGCGAGGTCTTCGTCCTCACCGGCGACATCCCCGCCATGTGGCTGCGCGACAGCACCGCCCAGGTCCGCCCGTACCTCCTCGCCGCCGACGATCCCGCCGTCGCCGCCGCGCTCACCGGCGTCCTGCGCCGCCAACTGCGCTACGTCCTCGCCGACCCGTACGCCAACTCCTTCAACGCCGAACCCGACGGCTCCGGCGCCGGCTACATCGACGAACCGACCCCCGACCCGCTGGTCTGGGAGCAGAAGTACGAGGTCGACTCGCTCTGCGCCCCGCTCCAGCTGGCCTACGGCATCTGGCGGGCCACCGGCAGCCTCGGCCACCTCACCGCCGACGACCGCTTCGTCCGCGCCGCCCGCCGGATCGTCGCCCTGTGGCGGGTCGAGCAGGACCACGAGAACCGCTCACCGTACGAGTTCCGGCGCCTCGGCGACGACGCGTTCGACTCGCTGCCGCGCGGCGGCCGGGGCGCGCCGGTCGCGCCCACCGGCATGACCTGGTCCGGCTTCCGCCCCAGCGACGACCGCTGCCACCACGGCTACCTGGTCCCGTCCAACGCCATGGCGGCCGTCTCCCTCGCCGGCCTCGCCGAACTGGCGACGGCACTCGGAGACCCCGGCCTCGCCGCCGACGCCATGGCCCTCTCGGGCGAGATCGCCACCGGCGTACGGACGCACGGGGTGACCGCGGGGGCAGACCCGGCGGTGTACGCGTACGAAGTCGACGGTCTCGGCGGGCAGTTGCTGATGGACGACGCCAACATCCCGAGCCTGCTCTCCCTGCCCTACCTCGGCTGGTGCGACCCGGGCGACCAGCTCTACCTGCGCACCCGCGAGTTCGTCCTCAGTGACGCCAACCCCTACTACTACGCGGGTGGTTGGGCCTCAGGCATCGGCAGCCCGCACACCCCGCCCGGCCATGTCTGGCCGCTCTCCCTCACCATGCAGGCGCTGACCAGCGACGACGCGGGCGAGCGGACCCGCCTCGCCGAGCTGCTGCTGCGCACCGACGCGGGCACCGGCTCCGTCCACGAGAGCTTCCACGTGGACGACCCCGCGAACTTCACCCGCGCCTGGTTCGGCTGGGGCGACGCCCTCTTCGCCGAACTGCTCCTGGACCTCACGGGCCGATCGACGGGGCGCCTGCATCCCCGCCTGTCCACCACCGAACTGCCCTCCGGGTAAAGCCTCTTACGGTCCTCGCGGCATCGGCGGTCGCTACGATCTCCGGCGTGTGCGCAAACATTGTGGTCGCCGAAGACGACGCGAAACAGGCTGAACTGGTGCGCCGTTATCTGGAGCACGAGGGTCACACCGTCACCGTCGTCGAGGACGGCCGGGCGGCTCTGGAGGCCGTCCGGCACCAGGAACCCGACCTGGTCGTCCTCGACGTGATGATGCCCAGAGCCGACGGCCTCGACGTCGTACGGATCCTGCGCGCCGAACGCCGGGAGGTCCCGGTGCTGATGCTGACGGCCCGCAGCACCGAGGACGATCTGCTCCTCGGCCTCGACCTCGGCGCCGACGACTACATGACCAAGCCGTTCAGCCCACGCGAACTGACCGCCAGAGTACGGACGTTGCTGCGCCGCAACCGGCGCGGCACCGACCCGGACCCCGTACCCGTACCGGCTCCGGCCGCCGCGCCGGAACCCGAAGTGGCCCCGGACGAGCACGTGTTGGCGGTCGGCGCGCTCAGCGTGGACCCGGCGCGGCACGAGGTGTCGGTCGCCGGGGCGCCCGTCGAGTGCACGCCCGGTGAGTTCCGTATCCTCGCGGCGATGGCGGCCCAGCCCGGCCGGGTGTTCACCCGGGCGCGGCTCCTGGAGGAACTGCACGGCTTCGACAAGTACATCAGCGGCCGGACCGTCGACGTGCACATCATGAACCTGCGCAAGAAGATCGAACGCGCCCCCCGACGACCGTCCCGGATCGTCACCGTATTCGGCGTCGGCTACAAACTGACGGACCCCGCGAGGAACGCGCGCCATGCGTCGTCCTGACAAGGCTGACAAGGCGCGCGCGACGAGCGCGCGGCTGCCGCTCCGAAAGAGCCTGGCCGGGCGGCTGTTGACCGTGACGGCGCTGGTGGCCTCCTGCTCGGTCGCCGCGACCGCCTGGCTCGCCGTGCAGACGACCACCGTCGCGATCCGCCAGGAGCAGGGGCAGAACCTCAAGTCCGACGCGCAGATCTACAACACCCTCCTCGGCTACGCGGCCACCCACCCCGACTGGGACGGCGTCGACGCCACCGTGCGCGAACTGGCCCAGCAGTCGGGGCGCCGGATCGTGCTGACCAACGAAGGCCGGCGCCCCTTCGTCGACTCGGCCGACTCCCCCTCCACAGAGGGCGGTTCACCTCCGGCCACGCTCGCGCCGCAGGCCTCCGCGGTCGTCGATCCGCTCTCCGTCGACACCGTGCTGGTGCCCGACGCGGCCAAGGCCGACGCGGACCGCGTCGATCCACGGGCCGTGGGCCCCTTCCGGCTGCCCGCGTCCGAGCGGGCCGCGCTGCGCAAGGCCTCCGCCGCGCAGGCGGAGTGCCTCAACCGGCTCGGTATCGCCGCCGACCTGGTCGAGAGCCCGGGCGGTCGCACCCGCGTCGAGTTCGTGAGCGAGGAGAACGGGACGGACAGCGAGGTCGACCGCTCCACGCAGGCCAAGTGCCTGGAAGGCTTCGAGACCGGCGCCACCCCGACCGAGCGGAGAGCGCTCAAGGCCCTCAACCAACTGGCCGACGCCTGCCTGAAGCGACAGGGCCGTACGCCCGTGCAACTGAACCTGGACCTGTCCTGGAACCGGGCCTACGACACCCCTTACGGGCAGGACTACGAGGCGCTCTCCGACGCCGAGGCCACCCGCCGCAAGCGCGCCGCCGCGGAAGAAGCCCTCCTGGCCGCGAAGCGGGAGGAGGATCTCGAGGCGGCTGAGCGGAAAGCGGCTGCCGGCGGCGCGTTCGACTACGCGCCCTCCGAGTTCCGCGACAGCGGGTACGACCGGGCCGTCGCCGCCTGTGTCGTCAGCGCCCGCCGCGAGCAGCTCACCGCCTATGTCGCCGGACCCGCCCTGCTGTTCATCGACGGCCCCGGCGCCGCCGGGGTACCCGGCTTCGACCTCTCCCCGGCCAACACCGCCCGCATCGCCGGGGTCACCGCCCTCGTCCTCGCCCTCACCGTCGGCGCGTCGGTCCTCGCGGGAGGCAGACTCGTACGCCCGCTGCACGCGCTCACCGGCGCCGCCCAGCGGATGCGGGACGGCCTGGACTCGACGCCGGTGCCCGTGCCGGTCGTCTCCGACAACGAGATCGGACGGCTGACGGCGGCCTTCAACGACATGGCCGCGCACCGGGCCAGGCTGGAGGAACAGCGCAAGGTCATGGTCAGCGACGTCGCCCACGAACTGCGTACGCCGCTGAGCAACATCAGGGGCTGGCTGGAGGCGGCCCACGACGGACTGGCCCAGCCCGACCCGGCGTTCGTCTCCTCGCTCCTGGAGGAGGCGGTGCAGCTCCAGCACCTCATCAACGACCTCCAGGACCTCGGCGCGGCCGACGCGGGCGCCCTGCGACTGCACCGGAAGCCGGTACGGATCGACGAGCTGCTCGCCCAAGTCGCCTCCGCACACCAGGGTTTGGCCGAGACGGCGGGTGTCGCACTCACCTTCCTGCCGACGACGACAGGACCCGGCCTGCCCCTTCTGCACGCCGACCCCGTGCGGCTGCGCCAGACCGTCAGCAACCTGCTCTCCAACGCGGTGCGCCACACCCCGGCCGGCGGCACGGTGACCCTGCGCTCGTACGTCACCGAAAACGAGGACACCGACACCGGCGAGCAGCTCGCCGTAGAGGTGTCCGACACCGGCACGGGCATTCCGGCCGCCGACCTCCCGTATGTCTTCGACCGTTTCTGGCGGGCGGAGAAGTCCCGCAGCCGCAGCACCGGCGGCAGCGGTCTGGGCCTCGCGATCGTCCTCAAGCTCGCCGAGGCCCACGGCGGCACGGTGGACGTGACGAGCACGGAGGGGGAGGGGTCCACCTTCACACTGCGGCTGCCGACGGCGGCAGCGGCGGGGGCCGGGCGCGACCCTGATGGGATGACCACGGCGATCTGACAGGTTCCTCACAACTGCCCGTCAGGGTGGAGCCATGCCCGGAACCTGGTGCGGATCGGCAACCAGGTACGACGAAAGCCGGGCTGGAACTGGAGCCCTTACATGTCCCGCCGTCTCACCAAGCGCCCGCTGCGTCCGCTGACCTCCCTCCGGGTCGCCGTCCTGACCGGCGTCGCGGCCGGCGCCCTGCTCGTCCCGGCCACCGCTGCCTTCGCGGACGCGACTCCGACCCCGGTCGCCTCCGACGTGTCCCCGGAGGGGAAGGACGCCCTGGAGAAGAAGAGGAGCGAGGACGCCCTGCGGGCCAAGGAGGCCGAGCTCAGGAAGGCCGAAGCCGCGAAGGCCGAATCCGCGAAGTCCGCGTCCGGCAAGGAGTTCCCGCGAGGCGGTGTCGCCGCGGGCGAGGCCCCCGCCCAGGACGACAACACCGGCGCCCTCGTCGGTTCGGCCACGGGCGCGCTGCTGCTCGCGGGCGCCGGCACCTACGTACTGCGCCGCCGCACCGCCGCCCGCCGCGAAGGCTGACCCGGCAGCACGACCCCTGTGACGACACGGTGGCGCCGCCCTTCACCGGGCGGCGCCCTGTGCGTTCCCCGCCCTCTCGCACCGCACCCTGTTCTGGAGCTCGCGTTGCCTCCTGCACGCCCTGTACCTCCTGCACCCCCTGCACCCCCTGCATCTCCCGCCCCGTCCGCGAACCCGGCACCCCGCACGGCCCTCTCCCGTAGCCGTCTCGCCGTCGCCCTGTTCGCGACCGCCGTGCTGATCCTTCTCGTCGCCGGGCTCACCGGCTGCTCGTCCACCCCGGACCCGACGGTCCAGGTGGTCCCGAGCACGGTCGGCACCGCCTCGCCCGACACCCCCGACACCCCCGATGCTCCCGACGCCGAGCAGGACCCGGCCCCGAACGCCGCGGCGGCCCCGGCGGCCCCTGCCGGGGTCACCGTCCCTTCCGTGGGGGTCGACAGCCCGCTGATGAAGCTGGGCCTCAACCCGGACGGGACGGTCGAGGTCCCGCCGGCCGAGAAGGGGATGACGGCCGGCTGGTACACGGGCGGTGTCGTGCCCGGTGAGGTCGGCGCGGCGGTCATCATCGGCCACAACGACACCCGCTTCGGCAAAGCCGTCTTCCACGACCTCAGGAAGATCGCCAAGGGGGCGGACATCGCCGTCACCGACGTGAAGGGAGAGGTCGTCCACTTCACCGTCACGAACACGGAGAGTGTCGACAAGGACGCCTTCCCCACCCAGAGGGTCTACGGCCCGACCCGGGACCGCGCCCTCCGGCTCATCACCTGCGACGGCGACTTCGACGCCCAGGGGCATCCGGTGAACAACCTCATCGTTTACGCGACCAGGAGCTGAATTCGTATACGGAAAGCGGTCGGGCCGTGCCGGATTCGTCCCGCCGTCACGAGTAACGTCCGGACGATCCCTGCATGAAGTCTCAAGTAATGGCCACGAGTTACGCGATTGCGTACGCCAACTGTCTCCTCAGCACCTACTCTCCCTCCAGACTCATCCAACGGGGAACAGACGGGGAACGACGGGGAACAGGCGAGCTGAGGACAATGGAGCCACTTCGTCCCACGGATCCGGACCGGTTGGGGCCCTACCGTCCGGTCGCGAGACTCGGCGCGGGAGGCATGGGCGAGGTCTTCCTCGCCAAGGACGAACGGCAACAGTCCGTAGCCGTCAAGGTGATCCGTCCGGAGCTGGCCTCGGCCAGGTCCTTCCGCAACCGGTTCCGCCGCGAGGTGGACGCCGCCCGCGCGGTGAGCGGCACCTACACGGCGTCCGTCCTGGACGCCGACCCGGACGGTCCCGTCCCCTGGCTCGCCACCACCCACATCCTCGGCCCGACGCTGGCCGAGGCCGTCGAGGCGTACGGCCCGCTGCCGCCGAGATCGGTACTCGCCCTCGGCGCCGGACTCGCCGAGGCGCTGATCGCCGTGCACTCCGCGGGGCTGGTCCACCGCGACCTCAAACCGTCCAACGTGCTGCTCTCCGCCGAGGGCCCGCGCGTCATCGACTTCGGCATCGTCCGCGCCACCGACGGCTACGAACTCACCCTGTCCGGCGTGCTGTTGGGCTCCCCGCGGTACATGTGCCCCGAGCATGCCACCGGGAACCCGATGGGTCCGCCAGGAGACGTGTTCTGTCTCGGCTCGGTGCTGGCCTACGCGGCCACCGGGCAGGCGCCCTTCGAGGGCTCCTCGGCGGCCACCCTGCTGTACCAGGTGGTGCACGGCACGCCCGACCTGACGGGCGTCAACGCCCCCCTGGACACGATCATCGGGGGCTGCCTCGCGAAGGACCCGGACGCCCGGCCCAGCCCGGACCGGGTGTCGGCGGCGTGCGCGCCCGGCGGCGCCGAGGCGGTGGACTGGGGCGACTGGCTGCCGGAACCGGTGGTCGCCCACATCAGAGGACAGGCCGCCGCCCTCATGGACCTGGACCTCGACCTCGACACCGAGGTGAACGCCGGCCGCCGGGAGCCCGCCCATGCCGCCGCGCTGGCGGCAGCCCCCGGTCCCGGCAACCTCCGGGTCGACCCGCGACTGGCGGCCGTACAGCGACTGGTAGCGGAGCGTTCGAGCGGCCCCGGCCGCGTCGTCCTCCCGCAGGAACGCAAGTCCGTCCCGACGCCCGAACAGCCGCCCGAGAGGCCTGCCGTGCAGTCGCCCGAGCGGGGCACCCACCGGGCCCGGCGCTCGACCCGGCCGAAGCCCTCTCGCCGAAAGGTCCTCACGGCTGCCGCGCTCGTCGTGGGCACCGGCGTCTCCGCGCTGCTCTACTCGAGGAACAGTTCGAGCGCCGCGGCCACCCCTGCCGGCCCGGCGCCGGAACCGCTGTGGACCTACCGGAGCGACGCGCTGCTCCAGGCACCGGCGGTCTTCTACAACGACACGGCCCTGATGAAGACGCAGTCCGGTGCCCTCTTCTGCCTCGGGCTCACCGACGGCTCCCGTCCCCGGTGGACCTACCAGGGCATCAGCCAGTCGCCGACCCCGCCCCTGATCGTCTCGGACGTCGTCGTCGCCCTCGGCACCGGCGCGACCGTGCTGGGCGTCGACGCGGTCACCGGCGCCGAGCGGTACGCGCTGGACTTCGGCGCGGACTTCCGCTTCGACACGCTGCTCGGCGGGGCCGTCGGCACGGTCACCATCCTCGGACTGCGGTTCGACCGCCAGGACCGGCCGGACGGGTCACGGGGACCGGCCACCTCCACGAACGTCGTCCTCGGTACGAATCTCAAGGCGCGCCTGGCGCAGGTCATCCCCATCAGCAAACAGGACATCGGCCTCGACCTGAAACCGTTCATCGACGCCGAGCGCTTCGTCTACATGGACGGGCTGCACCGGCTGACGGCCCGCGACGGCACCGGCCGGGGCAACGTGCTGTGGAGCAGGCCCATGGCGTCCGGCTCGGACACCCGGTCGGCGCCGGTGGTGCTCGACGACACCGTCTTCGCCGCGGACAACGAGCTGATCGCCGTGGATCTGAGGTCCGGTGCGCTGCGCTGGCGGGTGCGCCAGGAGAAGGGCGGATTCGCCTCCGTCGCCGCCGCGGACGCCACGGTGTACTGCACCACGAGGAGCCCGCACGGCGTCGAGGCGTTCGACGCCGCCGACGGTTCGCGGCTCTGGTTCTGCGAGACGCCCCGGCTGAACCTGGACAGTCCCCTGGTGGCGGGCGCCGACGCGGTGTTCGTCACGGCCGAGGACAACAAGGACGGCTTCTACGCGATCGATGCCCGGCGGGGCGAACTGCTCTGGAACTTCACCGACAACCGGGACACCGGCATCAATGAGTGGCAGCTCTCCTGCGACACCGCGCCGGGGACGGAGCATCCGCTGATCGCCCAGCATTTCGACAGGGTGTACGCCCTCCCGATGCCCCGCAACTGACGGGCACCCGGAGTTCGCAACCGGTCACTGGGCGACTCGGCCGGCGGTCACACCGCTGCGACGGTGCTGCTCACAGCTGATCCCGGGCTTCGGAATCCTCCGCCGGGGTCGCGAAGGCGCCGGGAGTCCCCTCCCGGAAGGCCGGCGCCTGGAAGGGGTCGATCTCCGGGGTCGGGGTATCGGTCCTCGCGTGGAACGTCGTCGGTTCCGGCGCGGAGAACAGAGAAGTCAGCTCGATGGAAAATCTCCTGATCCTCGAGAGGGGGGCACGGCAGATCTCACAGAACGGTCAGCTTGGGGTACGGGCTGACGATCCGTTCCTGTCGCCCGCCGAAGTCGACGAGCACTGCGATGCCATCCTCGACGCTGGTCACCCGGCCGAGGCCGAAGACGTCGTGAGTGACTCGGTCGCCTGCCGCGAAGTGCTTGGCAGGGGGTGCCACAGGGGCTTTGAAAGGGCTGGTGGCCAGGTGGGCCCGCGTTACCGCTGTCTTTGTCATTGACGTCAGTATGCTCCGCTCCGGCCCGCCGTGGACCCCGTGAGCACACTCCACTGTCGGCGGCCCCACCGGCACCGGCTCGGCGGAGAGGCTCGCCGGCGCCGGAAAATACCGCGCGTCGAGACGGATCACGCAGGTCACACGGGTGACGGACGGCCGACCCGGACCCCGGGACCGCCCCCTCGGACAGCGCGACAGCACGTGCAGTAATCGCCAAGAGTTATGAATCGTTAGCAACGCGACTCCTTCCGTACGGCGTCACGGGCCCCCTTCACTCCCGTCCGGACGCGCTCACCGCCAGCGCCGCCACCGCCACGGCGGCCACGAGAAGCGGGATCCCCAGGCCGTGATGGACCACCAGCCAGGCCCCGAGGACCGCGCCCGCCGCCATCGCCGCCACCGACGCCGAGCGGCGCGGGGAGCGTCCGCCCGTGCCGCCGGCCGCGCGGGAGTCGGCGGCGAGACCGGTGAGGGTCATCGTCAGGACGGTGGTCGTCAGATCGGGGACGCCGAGCCTGCGTACGGTCGCGTTGCGCAGGCCCATCGCGAAGGCCGTGACCGCGATCAGGGTGTAGACGGTGGCCGTCGCGTCCGGCGCCAGGAAGGCGACCACGGAGGACGCGCCCAGGAACACCGCCTCGACGGCGAGGGTGATCCGGGCCCACCTGCGGCGCGAACCACCGCCAAGACGTCGCGAGAGGCGCCCGCCGGCCACCGCGCCCAGCACGAACGAGGCGAGCGAGGTCAGCGTGTGCGGTACGGAGAAACCGGGCGCCCCGGCGGCGGCGAAGCCGAGCACGACGACGTTGCCGGTCATGTTGGCGGTGAAGACCCGGCCGAGCCCGAGATAGCTGACGGCGTCGATCAGCCCGCTGACCACCGTCAGCACCAGCAGAACGACCACGAGCCGCAGACCGCGCGACTCGGAATCCGGCCCGGTTGCCTCTGCCTCTGTGCTCATCCGGCCAGTCCATCACGGGCGGACAAGAAGAAAGCATGAAGGCGCCGGCCCCCGAAATATCGGGGGCCGGCGCCTTCGTACTCTCTGTCCTGGTCGGCTCAGTACCAGTGGTGGGCCTGCCAGAAGTTCCACGCTCCGACCGGGCTGCCGTAGCGCTCGTTCATGTACTTCAGACCCCACTCGATCTGGGTGGCGGCGTTGGTCCGCCAGTCGGCGCCGGCCGAGGCCATCTTCGAGCCGGGGAGGGCCTGGACCAGGCCGTACGCGCCGGAGGAGGCGTTGGTGGCGGCGACGTTCCAGCCGCTCTCGTGCTCGACGATCTTGCTGAAGGCGTTGAACTGCGCGTCGTTCGGGATCAGCTTGTGCGCGATCGCCTTGGCGCCGGACGAGGAGGCGGTGGACGCCTCCGCGGGAGCCGCGGCCAGGACCATGCCGGCGGTGGCGGCGGCCACGGCGGCGGTGGTGAGGGCCTTCTTCGGGGAGGCGAGGGTGCGGGCGATACGGGAGACGAACACGGAGAACCTTTTCTTCGGGGTCAGGGCTGTCGCGTGCAGTCGGTGCCGGGTGCTGCGTGTGGTGCGTGCTGCGTGTGTGGCGGTGACATGCGGCGGCGCCGCGACCCGTGGGGGTTCGTCGGCGCCGTGCGACTGCTCCAGAGAAACAGGCTCGAGAGGCGCCCGCAATCACCCCTTTTGCTAGTTGTGGTCGTATGTGGGCGATGAGAGGCGTTTGTGACCTGCCTCTCAATGTGCAGGTCAGACCCCCTTTCTATGTGAACATGACACACCAATCGATCTACTACTCCACCCCGTAGGTGATCTGCGTCCTGTGGGCCGCTTCACGTCCCCGGCGCGCCGAAAGTGACCTGGCTCTCGAAGGCGGCCCGGGCGCACCGGGTTCAGACGGCCACGTAGGTCACCGGATCGCTCCCCGTCACCGCCTCCGCCTGGCCCAGTTTGACCAGACGGCGTACGTGGGCCTCCGCCTCCGAGACCGCGATGTTCCGTGAGCCCGGGGGGATCTCGGCCCAGGGGCGGTTCCACTCCATGCGTTCCGCCAGTTGCCACGGCGTGAGGGGAGTGGTGAGGAGGGCGCGGAGGCCGGCGAGGCGTTCGTCGTGGTGGTCGAGGAGTTCCTGTACGCGGACGGTCGCGTCGGGGAAGGTGTGGCGGTGGGCCGGGAGGACCTCCGCCGGGGCCAGCCGGCCGATGCGTTCCAGGGAGTCGAGGTAGTCGCCGAGGGGATCGGTGACGGTCGTGTCGTCCGGGTCCTCGTACAGGCCGATGTGCGGGGTGATCCCGGGGAGCAGGTGGTCGCCCGAGAACAGGCGCCCGTTGCCCGGGAGCCGGCCCGGGTGCGCCTCCTCGAGGTGGAGGCAGACATGGCCCGGGGTGTGGCCCGGCGTCCAGATCGCGCGCAGCCGGCGGCCGGGGAGGGCGAGCAGTTCGCCGGGGACGATCTCGCGGTCGGGCAGCGCCGGCGAGAAGCCGGGCAGCATGCCGACGGGGGTCCTGGTCAGGATCGCCACATGGTCGGCGGGCGCGCCGGCCGCCGCCAGCTTCGCGACCATGTACGCGTACCAGCGCTCGGCACGGTTGTCGCGCGTGCGCCGGACGAGCGCGATGTCCGCCTCGTGCATCGCGATCCACGCCCCGGACGCCTCCCGGACCTGGCCGGAGAGGCCGTGATGGTCGGGGTGGTGGTGGGTGATCACCACGCCATGGATCTCGCCGACGGCGGTGCCGCACGCCGACAGGCCCTCGGTGAGGGTGTCCCAGGACAGCGGGTCGTCCCAGCCCGTGTCGACGAGCACCGGTCCGCTGTCGGTGTCGACGACGTAGACCAGCGTGTAGCCGAGGGGATTGTTCGGAATGGGGACCCGGAGGGACCGTACGCCCCCGCCGTGATCGGTCACCTGCGTCGACGTCTTTGTCATGGGCTCCCCTGTGGCTGGGCTGCAGCAACTATAACTAGAACCGGTTTCAATGGGAGCCCGAGTCACTTACCCCGTTGTGGTGCGCGACCTGTGGACTCCTCGGAGGGGAACTGGTAACTGTCTCCGTATCTATCTGACGATCCGTCAGAGACGGTACCCGGAGAGGCAGTCGGCGAGAGGCAGTCGGCCATGACCGAGCTCGTGGAACACGGACAGCTGTTCATCGGCGGGGAGTTGACCGACCCCCTCGGCAAGGACGTCATCGAGGTCATCTCCCCCCACACCGAAGAGGTCTTCGGCCGCGTGCCGCACGCCTCGACGGCCGACGTCGACCGGGCCGTCGCCGCCGCGCGCACCGCCTTCGACGAGGGACCCTGGCCCCGGATGACACTCGACGAGCGGATCGCCGTCGTCACCCGCATCAAGGACGGTGTCGCGGCGCGGTACGAGGAGATCGGCCGCGTCATCTCCTCCGAGAACGGCTCCCCGTACTCCTGGAGCGTCCTCGCCCAGGCCCTCGGCGCGATGATGGTGTGGGACGCGGCCATCACCGTCGCCCGCGACTTCACGTACGAGGAGACACGCGACGGAGTCCTCGGCCGCATCCTCGTCCGGCGTGAACCGGTGGGCGTCGTCGCCGCCGTGGTCCCCTGGAACGTCCCGCAGTTCACCGCGGCTGCCAAGCTCGCGCCCGCGCTGCTCGCCGGCTGCACGGCGGTCCTGAAGCCGTCGCCCGAGTCGCCCCTCGACGCGTACATCCTCGCGGAGATAACGAAGGAGGCAGGCCTGCCGCCCGGCGTCCTCTCCATCCTCCCGGCCGACCGCGAGGTCAGCGAGTACCTCGTCGGACACCCCGGCATCGACAAGGTCTCCTTCACCGGTTCGGTCGCCGCGGGCAAGCGCGTGATGGAGGTCGCGTCACGCCAACTCACCCGGGTGACACTGGAGTTGGGTGGAAAGTCGGCGGCCGTCGTGCTCCCCGACGCCGACCTCGACACCACCGTCCCCGGTATCGTCTCCGCCGCCTGGATGAACAACGGGCAGGCGTGCGTGGCCCAGACCCGCATCCTCCTCCCGCGGTCCCGTTACGACGAGTTCGCGGACGCCTTCACCCAGGCCGCGAGCGCGCTGGTGGTCGGCGACCCGCTCGACCCGGCGACCCAGGTCGGCCCGCTGGTCGCCCGGCGCCAGCAGCAGCGCAACCTCGACTACATCCGCATCGGCCAGGAGGAGGGCGCGAAGATCCTCACCGGCGGCGGCCGCCCCGCCGGCCTCGACCGCGGCTGGTACGTCGAACCGACACTCTTCGGCGACGTCGACAACTCGATGCGCATCGCCCGCGAGGAGATCTTCGGCCCGGTCATCTGCCTGATCCCGTACGGCGACGAGACCGAGGCCGTGAAGATCGCGAACGACTCCGACTACGGCCTCTCCGGCAGCGTGTGGACGGCCGACGTCGGCCACGGCATCGAGGTCGCCCGGCAGGTCCGTACCGGCACGTACTCGGTGAACACCTTCAGCCTCGACATGCTCGGCCCGTTCGGCGGCTACAAGAACTCGGGGCTTGGGCGGGAGTTCGGGCCCGAGGGGTACGGCGAGTACCTGGAGCACAAGATGATCCACCTCCCGGCCGGCTGGGAGGGGTAGGGGGCATGGGCGACCGCTGGCACGTGGAGGTGGACCGCTCGCTGTGCATCGGCTCGGCGCAGTGCGTGCACCGGGCGCCGGAGGGGTTCAGCCTGGACGGCGGGATGCAGTCCCATCCACTCGCACCGGACATGGACGCGAACGAGCAGGTGTTGGCGGCGGCGGAGAACTGTCCGGTGGAGGCGATCATGATCACCCTGCTGGCGGGCGGCGAACCGGTGTTCCCCCCCGAGGAGTAAGGGAGGATTCTCGCCCCCGCCGCCCCTACCCGTCCCATCCGTCTCGGGGGCGCTGCCCCCGAACCCCCGCTCCTCAAACGCCGGAGGGGCTGGATGGTGCCGGC